>NZ_DFRO01000044.1:19650-22306 GCF_002381195.1 Acinetobacter sp. UBA3461
AAATGATCTTGAGCTGAATTCTGAAAATCAACTGATAACTAAGTATAAGACTTCTACTTCTGAAGATTATAAACAGGCTATTGTTTTGATTTTTAAAGAACGTGGCTATACACGTTTGGAAATAGGTCAATTACTTAGGGAGCCAAAAGCTTCATAAAATACCGATTAAACAAAGCTTGGATATAACATCCAGGCTTTATAAAAAAGTACCTAGCTGTTACCCTTGTCCTGATTTTTTTACTCTAAACCTTCTTTCATCTTATGACACTTACGCCACCTTAAGTTTATTTACCGTCTTAAATCTGTAAATAACTCATCACTGTCTAGTGATGTGGTGTAGTCGCTTGTGTGTTGTATATATCACATCACTAGCCTATCTGAAAAATTAAAAAACAGGCTATGTTTATGTTGTCTAATGTCCGAGAACAGTGGTTCTCTAACATCCGTGGGGATGTACTTGCTGGATTAGTCGTCGGTCTTGCACTCATCCCTGAAGCCATCGCATTTTCAATTATTGCAGGTGTAGATCCTAAAGTCGGTCTATACGCATCTTTCTGTATAGCCGTCGTGATTTCTTTCGTAGGCGGTCGTCCAGCTATGATTTCAGCAGCTACAGGGGCTATGGCACTGCTCATGGTTACTTTGGTCAAAGAGCATGGGCTTGAATACCTGCTTGCAGCAACAATTTTGACGGGTGTAATTCAAATAATGGCTGGCTATTTAAAGCTCGCCAAGTTAATGCGATTTGTATCTAAATCTGTGGTTATTGGATTCGTAAATGCGTTAGCAATTTTAATTTTTATGGCTCAGCTGCCTGAACTGATTAATGTGACCTGGCATGTATATGCTTTAGTTGCTTTAGGTTTGGCGATTATTTATCTCTTCCCTATGATTCCCAAATTAGGAAAATTATTGCCTTCTCCACTTGTCTGCATCATTGCAATCACATTACTGGCAATTGCTCTAGGAATTGATGTAAGAACTGTGGGTGATATGGGATCGTTACCTGACACACTTCCAATGTTCTTGATTCCAAATATTCCTTTGAATATTGAAACATTGATGATTATTTTGCCTTATTCAGTCGCACTGGCGGCTGTAGGTTTACTTGAATCGATGATGACAGCAACCATCGTGGATGAAATGACAGATACACCAAGTGATAAATTCCAAGAATGTAAGGGACAAGGGATTGCGAATATTGCTTCTGGCTTTATGGGGGGGATGGCCGGTTGTGCCATGATTGGTCAATCCATGATTAACGTGAAATCGGGTGGTCTTACACGCTTATCAACATTCTCTGCGGGTATTTTTCTTCTTATTCTGGTTGTATTTATCAGCGATTGGCTCAAAGTGATTCCAATGGCTGCATTGGTAGCGGTAATGATCATGGTCTCTATCAGTACCTTTGAATGGAGTTCTGTCACTCAGTTAAAAGATAATCCTAAGAGCAGTAATATCGTCATGATTGCGACTGTGATTGTAGTTGTTGCTACGCATAACCTGGCTTTGGGTGTGTTAACAGGCGTATTACTTTCAGCTTTGTTCCTAGCGAATAAACTTGAAAATGATATCCAAGTAATAGCATCTTTTGAAGGAACAGCCCGTTTATATGATTTGAGAGGTCAGATCTTCTTTAGTTCTTCTGAAAAATTCATGCAAGGGTTTGACTTTAAAGAGAATGTAAAGGATGTGATTATTGATTTGACCCATTCTCACATTTGGGATGTAACATCAGTCGCCATGCTTGATTCTGTTGTAAATAAATTCCAAAAGAATAGTGTGAATGTCACTGTGCGTGGCTTAAATGAAGCCAGCTCTATCATGATTGATAAGTATGGAACACATGCCAGAATCTAAGTGCAGGAGATTTTACGTTTATGTAGAATCTCTAAAATTAACATAATACACGTTATACGAATCTAAAAATGGGAGCCTTTAGCTCCCATTTTTACTATATTTTTTAAAGTTTTAGGCGTGTTGTACAGTGAGTTTTAAGCCTAACGCATTTACTACACGATTAATCGTATCAAAACGTGGTGCTGAATCATGACGTAGGGCTTTGTAGAGTGCCTCACGCCCAATCCCTGCTTCTTTAGCAATTTGAGTCATGCCACGAGCTTTAGCAATAACACCAAGTGCATGGGCTAATTCAGCTGGATCATTATCTTCAAGAACCATATTGAGATACATCACAATGTCTTCTTCAGTTTTGAGTGACTCAGCCATATCAAAACTTGGTAAATCAGCGACTTTAACCATTTTAATCCTCCAATGTTTTCGATAATTTGACTGCACGATCGATGTCTTGTTGTTGAGTCGATTTATCTCCTCCACCAAGCATTACAATCACTACGTCACCATGCTGGATGTAATACATTCTCCATCCAGCACCGAAGAATTCTCTCATTTCCCAAACGCCATCTTGGAGAGGCTTAATGTCTCCCCAATTTCCACGTTGAACCATATCTAATCTACGATTCAGACGAATACGGGTCATATTGTCTTTAATGCCATCTAACCATTCATCAAATTCTGGCAGACGTTTAATTTCAATCATGAGAATTCCTTATCTTCTCACTATATTGTATTCGATCGAATACAATATGCAAGTAGTCTATACGGACATCCATTATGTTATTCACCAATTAAAATG
>NZ_DFRO01000036.1:0-39110 GCF_002381195.1 Acinetobacter sp. UBA3461
TTAAACTGAATTTTCTATAATTTTCTAAACTTTTGTTAATTTTTCCACTAATTTTCAATTATTTTTTTTGTAAAATTTTTTTATAAAACAATTACATTTAAAAATTATTAATAATAAATAACTAGATAAATTAAATTATTTTTTTTGATTAAGATGTTTTTTATATTAGTTATTTAAACTATTTTCCCCAATAACAATTTTTCTTAAATTTATAATTAAATTATAAAAATTGCTGCACAAGCCAATAGGAAGTACAGCAAAGCGATAAACTACAAGTCAAGCTTTATGACTTGATAGAACAATGAAGCCCTCATTTGTAGGACTCTATAAAAAGTCAATCCACATGTTTACCGTTTATCAGAAAACTCAAATTTCAACGTCATCCTGTGACGCATTATTGATTTTAAAGGATTTCTTTTATTTGTATGAATTATCCTGAATCTCTACAATCTTGATTAATGTAACAATAATCAAGAGGTATTAATTTTATGAGTAATTCTCATGGGGGCTTTCGTGTTGGGGCTGGCAGAAAGAAATCTGAAGAAACCAAAGTGATTCGTGTGCCAGAATCACAGGTTCTTGATATAAGAGCATACTTAAAGTCATTAAAAAAAGAAAATGAAATTAGCGATATCCGCCAGTTTGATCCTATTACAAAAATAGAAATACCCCTGGCAACTGAACGCGTTCAGGCTGGATTCCCCTCACCCGCTCAAGATTATATAGATAAGAAACTAGATCTGAATGAGTTTCTAATCAACAATGCCAATGCCACTTTTATCGTGCGCGCCAACTCCCTTTCCATGTTGAATGCAGGAATTGATATTAATGATGCTCTGATTGTGGACCGAAGCATTGAAGCCCAGCACAGAGACATTGTGATTGCCTGTGTAGATAATGAGTTTACTGTTAAAAGACTGATTATTGATGCGAAAGGTTGCTGGTTGAAAGCTGAGAATGAGGGGTATCCAGACATTCATCCTCTAGAAGGCCAGCAGTTTGAAATCTGGGGTGTAGTCACAAATGTAATCAAGAAGTTCAGATGAGCTATAACAATGAAATCTATGCGCTTATCGATGTAAATAATTGCTATGTAAGTTGTGAGCGCCTGTTCAATCCCAAACTCAAAGATGTGCCGGTAATTGTTCTCTCAAACAATGACGGCTGTGCAGTTGCGCGTTCTCAAGAAGCAAAAGATCTTGGTATCAAGATGGGTGTTCCTCTATTCCAGATCCGCGATATTGTTGAAAAGCACAATGTGCAGGTTCTCTCGAGTAATTATGCTTTATATGCAGAAATGTCACAGCGCTTTCATTCAATCCTGGCAGAGTATGTGACACCAGGTGAGCAGGAAATTTATTCGATTGATGAATGCTTTTTGAAGCTTACTGCCTATTCTGAAAATTACGATCTGGTGAAATATGCTCAAGACATGAGGGAGCGCATCCTGCAATGGGTAGGCTTACCTGTAAGTGTTGGTATTGGTCGATCTAAGACCGAAGCAAAGCTAGCCAATCACATGGCTAAAAAAGCAAAACGCTTCAATGGTGTTTGTGATCTGGTTTCTATGGATCCTAAGCACCGGGATTATTTTTCGAGTTTGATTGATGTTTCCGAAGTCTGGGGTGTTGGTCGTCAGCATAGTAAAAAATTAAAAGGCTTAGGTATTAATACTGTCCGTGATTTAGCTACCTCAAATCCACATCAAATGGGGAAACTGTTTTCAGTAGTCATGCAGAGGACTGTCATGGAGCTGCAAGGGGTTTCATGTATCGAACTTGAGCAGGCTGCACCAACAAAAAAGCAGATCATTTCATCACGCTCATTTGGTGCGCGTGTAACTGATATTGCCTCATTATCAGAGGCCATGAGTGATTACTTGCAAAATGCGGTCAAGCGCTTAAGAGAAGATAATTCTCTCTGTGGCTGCGTAATAGCATTTGCTCAGTCTAATCCTTTTGATAAGAACAAGCCTTTCTACAACAAGTCAATCAATATCGGATTTACTGAGCCAACTGATTGTGCTGCCGTCATGAACCGGGTTGTAATGAAGCGAATGAATGAACTTTTTCAGGAAGGAATCGAGTTTAAGAAATGTGGGGTAATTTTGACTGCTATCGAGCCGAAGTCGACATACATATATGACCTGCTATCTGATAGTACTCAAATAGAGAAAAATGAAAGACTGCAAGAAGCTTTGGAGAAAGTAAAAGTAAGATTCGGAGATAAGAAGTTAGCCATTGGTCCTTGTAAGATGCATGGTCGTGCATGGACTATGTCACGCCAAAATTTAACCCAGAATTATTTCAGTTGGGATGGGATGTTAAGGATTGATAATTAGAAAGTAAAAGCCCTCACTTAGAGGGCTTATGAATCTTAATATAAGCATCTACTTTGGCTGAGCATTCTGCATATTGCTCCATATGCTCAACATAGCGAGTTAGCAACTCTCCCATAGTGCCATTGTTCAAGCCCTTAAGTTTATCACAAGGATTAAGGAGGCTGGCTGGAATTTGCGGCAATGCGGGCGGCTTCGGCGATACGCATGCCATCATCTGTAAGCTTGCACTCAGAATAAACGCGCTCAGTAATAACTTTTTCAGTTTCATGTTTTATATCTCTGAATTGGATTTTTATATTATTGCGCTCGGCTTCTAGTTCATTTTCAACAATGAATACTTTGGCCTTCCATGTATCAAGAGCATCTTGATAGGCTTGATTCACTTTGTTGATACGCTCAATGCATGCCACATCAGCAGCAGCGAACTTCTCTTTCCAGTGCGATGCCCGCCATGTCTGTACACCCAAACCAATTAGGACCAGCAATAAAAAAGCCGCCAAAAAGATAATGACGGCTTCGTAAAACTTTGTGATAAATCCTGTTATTAATTCTTTCATTGCGCCCCCATGCATTTATTGTGACGTTCAAGCTGTCGAGTCCACACGCCATAGCAATTGTTAGAACGAATACTGCAGTCGCGCTTGGCCACATACTTCCATTTCAAAAGTGATTTACACGCTTGGATATATTCACGCGCTTTCAAATGACGAAGCATGGAAGATCCAGACCAGGCGTCAGTGCCGTACTGATAGGTGAAATCAAGATAAAGATCATATTCAGGTTGTGAAATTGGAATATTTAGAACGGTTTTATTGAAACGCTGGGCATCCTTATCCATGTGCAGCTTGAGATAATTTAACGCCGTCTTACGATCAATTGCAGGATCTGTCATCTTGACTCGTACACCGTTTGGATAGACTGTGGTGCCGTGGCCGATAGTTGGTACATCTCCTTTAACCGGGATCACCGCCTTAGGTGTAAAGCCTTCTTTTTGTGCTGTCGCTTGAACTTGGTGTTCACTTGGTCCAGTAATAAAAATGCCGCTTAATAAAGCGGCAGCAACTGTTGAACCAGCGACAAATAATTTAGTCTTGTTTTGCATCCCATTGCCCTCGCAATTTTGCAATTTTCAGTTCATGTTCTTCTTGCTCACGTTGATCTTTACGTTTTTGAAATTGCTTGTTTGATAGGTAATTTGCAAAACTGATCGCAAGACCAGCCAAACCAATCAAAACACCAATTAAAAAACCCCAGTCCCAAGTAGCAAGCCAGGAAATAATTGTGATGCCTGTGCCTGCTGTAGTCGCTACTGGCCCAGAAGCATCCACCATTTGTGTCGCGTTCGACATTGCGCCCCCTTAAAATCGGCAATAAAAAAGCACCCGAAGGTGATGTTGCTTTGTTGATCGTTAGACTTCTATTTCTGAGTGTGACCCACTTGGAGCAGGTCGCAAAATGACTTGATTGGATACAAACACCCTAGTTCCCAAATTATAGGTTGTGCCGGATGTGCAAAGCACTGGACCAGATCCACCATCAATCTGAACCCGATACTCTGGATGCTTCACTGAAGTAATAGTGCCGATATATTCTGCATGGGTCGGATTAAGTAGTTTGCGCAGTTCAAATAAAGGATTATTCACGGCTAATACGCTCCACAGTAATCGTTTCATCGACCTTGCTATGACTGAATGACCCACTCACCCCATCAATCACGCCCCACCACTGGCCATTAAATGCAATGATTTTACCAGGTAACATTTCGCCTATTTCTTGGCTTACTGGAATATCAGCGAAGGTGTGCAATTCCTGAATATTGGCTTTGACCAGTTCATTCTTGCCGTAACTGGCCCCCGACACCACATTAAACAATGGACCAGTGACTGTTTCTAGCGGCATATCACCCGAGGTACCGCGCTGCTGTACTTTCAGACTTTCGCCACTTCGGCTATTCACTACGGTGATGGCATTGAAGTCAGCAATATATTCATCGTTCTTCTTGATGTTTTGCTGCATCACCAGGCTTTCAGATAACAGAATATCGTAATCATCCACCATCATCGCATCCCAATAACCTTTCTGGTACCGAGGTAAGATAGTCAGTGTATTACCTGCTTTCTGGCTATAGATAAAGCCACCGCCCGCATCAACCACCTGTTTGATTGCATCGATTGGCGCAAGTTCGGCATAACTCAGGCTTTCAGTCGGAACGATCCAACCCAGTTCATCGATCAGCTTCCAATCCAGAATTGTATTGGCATTAGCGCGATCCAACTCAGCCTGAACCAGTTGAACAGAAGTACGTTCATTGTCCTGGATAAATGAGCGTAAAGGCCCATATTTATCAGAATTTAATGCAGTCACACTTCGACCTGGATAAGTGTATAAAACACTGGCAAAGCGTCGAGTTTCTTCTGGATCTTCCAGTAGAACATGATGCTCGAACCCATTGATCGTGACTTTGAGGATCACAGGCTGACCATTGATTGGTTGCAGCTTATCTTTTTCAGTATGAGCCACGGTAATTGAGTAGGTCCAGCACCATTGAGATCGACTGGTACTATAGGTGCCATCCATGACCTTAATCTTCTCGCCGGTATCCAATCGCTCGGCTGTTAATGTATTCACGATATACCACCAGTTCCTTTTCGGCAGTGCTGGAATACAGTCATCTGCACCAAAATTTAAAACGACATTGTGTGAATCAACGTCATGACAGAGGCAGACAAAATTTAAATCACCCGTGCCTTCGTATTTGGGTATTTCAGGCTTTGGCCAAGGTTGAACCGGATGCTTGCGGTAATGAATCGCTTTGGCCTGATCCCAAGGCAAATCCGACTTGGTGATAATCTCAAGGCTTTTATCCCACTCAAATGAAAAGCGGTGCTCAAAGACTTGCGCCACTTCATGGGAATAAGTAAAAGTCTTGCGCCTGCGGATCATTTCCTGCCAGACCGTTTCCCGGTTATGCCGCAGTTTGATCGTTTCTTCATGCAGGTAGCGCTGATGAATAAAGCGTTTATCACCTTCTTCCCAAACCACATATGCATCAGAACTTAAACCGGTTGCTTGCTCATGTATGGATCTAATCGCCCGGGTTAATGACCCTGCCTGCTCATACTGGATATCTGCCTGATTGGAAATCACCAAACCCTGGTCATAAAAAAGAGCCTCATTTGAGACTCTTAATACTGGTTTGGCCCACGGTATTTCTGTGGTGCTCAGGCATGTAATCGCTTTCTGATATCGCATGTCAAAACCATAAGACACCCCGACCAGATGGTTGATGTCGAATAATGCTTTAACTTCAAATTTAAAATCAGTATCTAAAACCGTATCAATGGTGCACAGATTTTCATTAAATACTGCTTCGATTTCAAAGCTAAAATTGGTATCTAAAATCGTATCGATCTGGCCAATAACATCAGTGTTTTCACTAAATACAGCAACTGCATCAAAGCTAAATCCAGTGTCGAGTACCGTATCTATGACCGCAGTATTCGCACCACTCTCCGCATACACTGCGTTAATTTCAAATGAGAATTCAGCATCGAGTACCGTATCGATTACAGCTGTAACATCATCGCCAAAATTGAGATTGGTTGAGCCATCGGCCAGATGCTCAAAATTCAGAATGATGTTATGGCTGTCAGTATTATCAGGCTTAAAGTTTAAGTTTAGGTTGTGAGCATCAACGGTGCCGAGCTTATTTTTAAAATCCACATGAGCACCCTTTTAATTTAAGGTCTGAGTTTTATTGAAGTAACAGACAGTGTGCCACCCAAAGCTAAATTGGTATTAACTAAACTAATGTCAGTACCCACAATCAGATCAGCAGCAACCTCACCTGCACCATTATAAATCCGCGCCCACGTTGCAGTGCCTGCTTTAATGACAGTGCCTGTATCGGTCGGATGAAACTCCACATAAGTAGCAGTGGTTTCTTTGATACATGGCTCAGGAAATACCAATGTCACCAAAGCATTGTTTGAATCGGCTGCAATAGCAGGACTAGCAGGCTGCACACCTTCATAAAAAATAACAATAGCACTTTGGCTACCGCTATCCATAAGGCTTGCAAAGGCTTGAATCATGGCAAGCCGAGCATTGACTGAAGTTTTACTCATTTTGGCACCACATTATCTTGAATGACTGCGTTATATCTGCGGAGAGGGTCGATTGCAACAATCGTATATGTTTGCAAACCATTAAGCCCATGAAAAGCATAGCCAGCTGTCACGTTACGAATTTCACATTCGAGCGAACCTGACACTCTATTGTAGCAACGAACAGCACTAGGATTTTTAAGGGGATTAGATAATTCTAGAACAGAACCTTGAATACTGCCGATCTTGGTTGCTCTAATCTCTCGGAGACCTGTGGTCACCAAGTTAGTTACTATTTGCATTCAGATCTCCCACTTTGATGAGAAACTGGCCATCACTTTGCTCTGAATATGTATTTATAGCTAAATACACACCATTATTGTCGGTTATAAGAGCATTATTCGCATATGGTTTTAAGTGCGGTAGCCATTTTAGTAGCGGCACTTTTCCCCTAAACTTATTGGTATTACCCTCAATCACCACAACATCTAAACATATCGGTGTTGAAAAACTAATATCATTCCGCCCCCCTGTTGTGAATTCAGTTGCACCATTGAAATGCAAGCTTGTTACATAGCTATATGAAAATACACTTGCTCCATCAGCATCATGTGCACTAATTAAATTTCTATAATAAATTGAACCCCACAATAGGGGAGTGTCCATTGAGGGTCTTTGATTATACGATGCAGTGAAATAACCCAACGAACTCCCTAAAAAACAATCTCGTTTTTCAGAATCAATTGCGCCGAAAAAATAAGCCAACTTTCTAGCATCCGAGGCAGTATGTCCGTTTAAAACATAAAAGTAATCAGAATTACCAACAATATAATATTGAGAATTCCCAACCAGCCCACCCCCTCCAGTATCCGTGCTTTGTGATGCTCGCAGCTCTGTGCTTCGGCGGTAATACCACTTAGCCCAACCATTGTATGCTGACGTTCCAGACCCTGCACCAACCCAATTTTTATCTGGATTAGATGCATCATAAGGTGCCTGACTCCCAATAAGAGAATCCATTCCATCCATATGCTCCACAATACCTACCTTGGCATATAAGGCATAGTTTGCAGGCCATGCAGGATCTAGTTCATCTACGACTCGTAAAAAAGGGCGTCTAGGTAGTAATTCATTCTTTGAGCGATATGCTGCCTTACCCCCTCCACCTGGATTAGTGCTTGAGAATGGTTTTTCCCATCCTAGTGGTGGTAAAGAGCAAGTAATTGACCCAGTGCCAGCTGTTACCCCTAAGTCCTCCGGCAATTCAAATTTAAACGTTGTGCCGTTTTCAATACTTGTAATTCGATGTTCACGATTTAACTCAGACTGGTTTGCTCCTGCTATCTTAATAACTTGATAAGCTAATAAGTTATGATTTGCATCTACTACAGCGGTTGCTATGCGCCCAGAGACTGTCAAGGATAAAACGTTTCCTACGAAAGCCCCGTTAATTAGCCACGCATCCAACACATTAATCATGGAGCCATAAGCATTTTGCAGTTGCGGCGCATTATTGTTGGTATGCACATAAAACTTAATATCAGTACTTGCGACCATTTTTTACATCCATAAAAAAGACCGCATTACGCGGCCATATTTGATTTAATATTTACAGTTCGCGGTCAATATCACCACGCAACATGATCTGAAACTGGTCTGACAGTACCGCTGGTTCCGATTGCTTTACAGTACGAATCACCCAGACTGGGAAGTTTGCGGCAATGGTATTAAAGCGTAAGACGTTACCATTCGCCCAGCCTGCTCCCCAACCTTCTTTCTTGATGATGAAGTAAGGCACACCAGTGACCGGGTTGATCGGTGCATAGTCTGCATTGGTGGTACCGGTACCAATCTGGCCAGAGTATTCACCAATACAACGAAATGATTGTGCATCGGTAAAGATTAATGCCCAGCGTTCCTGAATCGCACCCTTGTTTGTGACTTGGAGCGGATACAGCGAGTCATTGTAATTGGCTAAAATCCCGGCACCCGTTGGCTCATCAACCCATACATTACTCCACGAACCTTGCACAAACTTGCGGGTATAACGCGCCTGCATATCACCAATAACTAAAGCGGAACCAACAATGGTATCCACCGCATCATAGTTATGGGTTAAAGGCTTAGTAAATGTCAGCTGACCGTTGATCTGCACATCACGGATCAGGCCCATATCTTGATAGCGGTATTTAACTGTCAGTGGTGCAACCAGATTACCCAGTACGAAATCACCACCCAATGTCACACGGCCATAATCATAATCAACTGTGTAAAGATCGAAGGCGACTTTCGTTCCGTTGGCATCTTCTAGTTCTGCCCATGAAATACGCTGATCATTCAAGTTATATATCGTACCAGCAATCGCACTTGGTAGCTCTTGCACCTTGCTTGAGCTGACAATACCAATACCACCAACGCGGAAAATCGGCACCCGGCCATCAATCGGCAAACGTGTAGCAGACAGACCTAGAATTTCAGAGTCTAGTGGAATGTAGGTATAAGCCACAGCGTTATAGCGCACGGATGAAGCGTCGACCCAAACCGGGACATTGATATAAGTGTCCAGACCTTCCTGATATTCCAGCATCGGGTCATACCAATCCTTTGCCTCAATATCCGCACGGTTGGCTTCGGTGATTTTGGTTTTGGTGTGGAAGTAAATCGTCACAAAGCCATTATCCCAGTTCACCTGCCCATGCGCCCGACTGGTTTCAATCACGCCATTTTCATCAGCTGTCAGTGTGAGCTGGCCATATTCAATTGTTCCCACCACCACAGTTAAGGATTGTGGCCGGATTGGCATGATTGAGGTTCTAAAGCTGATCTTGTTGACCGACAACAGGTCGGTGGTAGTGGTTAAGGATTCCAGAGTAATCGTGTTATCTGCATTCGGAGTCCAGGAATCAATTTCAACGATCCCGGTACCGTATTGAATAACACCCGACTGAATCCCGCTATTATTGGCTGGATTCACATTGCGATACAGCAAGCCAGTACGATCCAGGAAAGTATCAGCACCTACTTTGAATCGGGCTGAACCCGTCAAAATCTGTTCATCAAAGCCATTGGTTAAATCAACTGTTAATTTATCGGCTGTAACAAGTTTTGTGATTGGTGCGGTTGTATCGCTCGATGTGTCGCGATAGCTTGCAATGACTGTTGTTGCACCGCGAGCTTTGAGATCTACATCTTCAAATGGTAAGCCTGAGATGACAGGAGTGTAAAAAGACATATAAGCTCCTATGCTGACGCATAAATTGCAGTAAAGCCATATTTTGGCTTATGCTTTTTAATTGTTTTAACTGGTGTAACTTCACACGCACCAGTGCTGTATGTAATCGTGCCGTAAGTCATGCCATTAGCTGAATCAATCAGAGCACCTGTTGTTGCATTGATAGGTGTATCAATAATTAAAACAGTACCAGTATCTTGATTATCTGCACTGCGTACAGGAATCTCCAAAAAAACACTCATAGGCTCAATTGGCAGACCATCACCAATGGTGAATGTTAGGCGGTTTGAGTTATCTGGCATAACACCTGATAGAGTTTTCTGCTCTTTTGAACCAAGACTTTGCTCCATCCCAAACGCAGTGCCTTTTTGGGGTAGCTTGTTTGGAAACAGCTTACCTTTTCCTGTGTTGTAGTTGATATAACCAATCGCATCACCTGAAAAACGCCCCTGGTTGTTTGATGTTGCTGTTTGTGTTTGACCTTCAAGCAACCAAGTCACTGTAATATTTGAAGTCACAGCACTTTCAAAATCAAACTCAAATCCCGCTTTCTCAACACTCAAGTTTGATCGAACAAAGGTGACAATTGGTGTTCCCCAGTTCAGTAGAATCACAGAATCAACATCCGGCAAGGCGCCTGTAGTGAGCAACCATGAGCCAGTTTCATAGTTGATCATACCCGAGCCAAAAGACGGACTGGCAGCTTTTAACTGCCCCGAGCCATCATCTTTAAGTTCATAGAACTTGCCTTGCGACATGTAGGAAATGGACAGTGCACCAGGTGCCGGAATAGGAATTAACACTCCAGTCCAGTTGGTGCTTTGATTATTTTGAGTTACCGGAATGGCATGGCTTTGGTAATACTGATTCGGTGCAGCTGCTGGTTTAAATGTAATATTCAGACTTGCGGTTCCAGCCGGTGCTGCCGCAGTCCACTGAATTAATCCACGTTGATAATCAATCGTGCCAACTTGTGTGCCTTGCGTATTCTTGAGTAAACCACCCTGATCGGTAATCTGCTGACCTTGCATCGTGAAAGAAATACTGGAAGGAATCACAGCTGAGCCGATATATAGGTTCTGACTGACACCAATTACCATGTTTGGATAACTGGCTGTAATGGTGCCTTCATTACCTGCAACCAGCACTACACTCTCACCTGCAGCGTTGACATCAATAATTGGAGTTTCTGTCTGAGCTGATGGGATCAGTTGAGCAAAGATGCTTTTGGTATTTACGGTAAACTCGCCTACATTGGCATCAGTAGCCAGTGCGGTTGATGAGTAATACAGGCCAGTATCTGCAACAATCGTATCCCGGATAATGGTTTTTGACGTGTTGCCTGCATACCACTGACGCGCAGACAATCCAACAAAATCAATTTCCAGTGCATCATTGAGTGAGTAAGTGGCAATCTTGTATTCCACGTTTTTGCCATCCACCACCATAATTGCAGTACGAGTTTCAACTTTGGTAATGCGCACATATTGCTCACGCTCTAAAGCTTTACCTTCATCACTGATCAGGACAATCGTATCCCCAACGGATGATTCAACCTCTTGTGGGAACATAGCCACCTGTAGTGATGACATACCTTTCCAGTGGGTATCTAGTGGTGTACCTGCGATCTGGCCGCCTTTTGCTAGGTAGTTTTCCAACCGGTTCTGGGCAGACTGGCGTTCATCCGTCCAGTTCTTAGTACTGAATAGTAGTGCAGATACGTTTGGATCTTCTGGTAGCTCAGATACAAAAACAGTTGCACCCATCAATAAATCGGTATCTTCAGTAGTCACAGCTGGAAAGACCTTGCGCATAGATACATCACCCATGGTTCGATCCATTTCAGACACGTCATTGAACAGGTTATTGCTAATCCCATCCTGAACCACAACGCCAGAATATTTACCACCGCCATCCGAGTTATCAGTCAAGCGTTCAGACTTGTAAATTACTAAATCCTTGGTTTCAATCGCCATCGTCTAACTCCGTAAAGCGTAAGGTCACATTAAAATAATCATCCAGTGATACCGCTGGAATTCCTTTTACCGGTGCGGCTTCTAAAGCCCCATCCTGGTGGTTAAATTTGACGGTGAATTGCCGGCTATCATGTGGCTGTTCAAATTGCAGTTTGAAATTTTCATCTTGCAATTTTGACCACTCCAAAACAGTCCGTAGTTCACGCAGCTTAATCCAGCCCATTTGTGGATCTGCTGGTTGCAAGGTAATTGGTCGGCCAGACTTCTTTTTGCCTTCCTGAATGATTAAAGTCCCATCCATCGCATAGTCTTGGGTTTGCTCAATGGCCTTCCATGAGAATTCATCAGACCATAAAAAACCGTCCTCTAATGGGACGGTTTCTGATGTTGCTAAGCGAATAAGCTTCATGTTGATCTCGCTTGTACTTTTAACTGATTAACCAGTTCATTCATTAAAGACTCCTGTCCAGCAGGACCGCTAAATTTCATCTGCTTACCGTTGAAATCAAAGTTGTAGGTAACTTCTTTGCTTGGCTGGCTCGTATCTCTAACTGATGGTGCAGAAGGAATCGACGGCGCGTAATTGTTCAAGCTGCTAGAACTATTCTTACCAACATATTGGCTCAGTTTCTCAATCTGCTCGAGTACATACATACCGTTACCCATAGCTTTCTGATTGTCGTAGGCAGATACTCCATAGTTTTTCTTCACCCATTCATTGGATGCAGACTTATAGTACCCACCAGCGACCGGCTCAGCAGCCTTAAATAACTCTTGTGCTTTTTGCTTCGCATCACCTTCATAACCAATATCCTTAAGTCTCTGTTCAATTTCTTCAACAGAAAGCCCGTATTTTGCGGTTTTTCCAGTCTTTGATGCTTCCATTTTGCCTTGAGTTGCTTTGAGCGCATCAGCCCAGGCTTCGGTGGAAGATTTAGCTTCTTCCCTTGCGATCTGGCCAGCATGGCGGTAACCGTCACCAATACCACGTGCAGAATCTTTAACACGGTCATTAGATTTGGCCCATTCGTCCATGGATTTGACGGCAGCAACACCTGTGTCATCAATCTGAATCTCAAGATTACGGCCAGCATTTGCAGCATTGGTTGCAGCAATGACACCAGCATCACCGGATGCAGCTGCCGACTGAGCCGCTTTTTCATAAGCCTTTTGCACACCTTCTGCAGTTGCCTTGCCGCTATCCCGGATCGTGATGTAATCCATCAATGCTTGCTGGGCAGCCAGCTTGAGATTTTCCTTTGTCTCAATACCAAGACGTCTAAAAGCCTCTGTGACAGGATCAATATCATCTGGCAATTCTTGAGCTTGATGTTTAATCGCAATTAAGCCTTGCTCTACCTGACCAGTCGAAACTTTACCTTGATCACCAAACTCCTGAAGCTTGGCTTTGGCCATATCAATTTCGGCCTGACTCTTCGCTGTTTGGAGCCATGTCAGCCAGGCTTCATAGGTAACATTACCAGCTTGCTTGCCCTTAACCCCAAGATCCTCTAGGCCGGCTGCAAAGGTGGTAACATTTTTGCTATTTTCGGCAAATTTTTCAGAGACACGATTTAAGGAAACGTCCAGATCAATACCAAGCGCGGCAGCAGCTTTACGGGCTTTGTCTGTCGCATTAACTTGACCATCAGTTGCTATGGTCGCATCTTGCATAGCCTTAACAACAACTTTGCCGGCACTATCGAATTCAGCCTGTAAACCTTGAGCGGCTAACTGGGCATTAAGAACCTTTAGTTGCGCCATCCCTGCAGTATCTGCAGATTGAATCATTGCACTAGCTACAACCTGAGCAGCCTGAATTTTGGCATCTGTGATTTTCTGACTTTCAGCCTGATAAGCCTTTTCCTTGGCATTCAGTTCAGTAAGACCTTTTACAGCCTGATCAATCGCAGCCTGATTACCAGTTTTACGTGCTTCATATAGCTGTTGTTCCAGTCGAATGCGCTCATCACTGATGGTCTTATAATCAGCTTTGTGCTTTTCCTCCTGAGCTTTCAATTCAGTCAGTGTTTGCTGGGCTTTTTCAACCCGCTCCGCATTGGCTTCATCCTCAGTCTGACGAATCTCTCGAATCGCCTCCCTGGTAGCTGACTTGCTTTCAAGTGCCAGTCTGTTTGCCTCGGATGCATTCTTTTCGGCCTGCCTGAATAAAGCATCTGAGGCGTTTTGTGCTTGAGCAGACAGATCATCAAAACCTAGAAAATCTAATACTGAAGCACTAAGCGCATAAATACCGCCTGAAATAAACTGGATACCGGAAAGGAGTAGCTTCAAAGCAATATTTAGTCCGGTAGCACCATCAGAAACCACACCAAGTGCAATTTTAAAAATATTGAATAAGGTGGTTAGACCACTAACTTCCTCTTTACCATTCAGGATTGCATTAAATAATGGAGAGATAGCATCCAAGGTAGACGTAAAAGCACTCCAAGCGGTTTCGGCGATCCCAGCCAAACTTGATATGACTGTTTTAATTGTATCGTAGACAGCAGATAAGGTACTTCTGATTGCTTCAAGAGTAGATGGATCGATTTCTGATAACTTGTCTTGAAACCATCCAACACCTTCAGCAACATCATCAAAGAATACTTTCAGGATTCCAAGATTGTCAGCAATGATTGATAGTGCATTAGCTACTGTCGCGCTTGATCCATTAGCCTGATCCATCTCCCCAATCAGAATTTGCCACTGTGTAGAAATCTTCTGTAACGCGTTGCTAATAGTGGTTGGAAATTGGTTATAGGTTTCTTGAATCTGGGTGGCTTGACTTTGAACAGCCTTAATAACGCGCTCTGAAGAAAGCTCGCCATTCTCGGCCATTTTACGGAGTTCGCCAGTGGTAACCCCTAAACCCTTGGCTAAGGCTTCAGCTAAACCATACCCATTCTCCATAATGGAGTTAAATTCTTCACCACGCAGTACACCGCCCTGCATAGCCTGAATAAACTGCTGGACAGCTGCTTCACTTGCTTGTGCAGAACCACCACCGATCTGAATTGCTTGGGTAATTGTTTTAGTAAGATCTAACGCCTGTTGCTGCGTCATCCCCATTTCTTTACCAACTGTATTTAGTCGGGTAAATAAATCACCTGTTGCCTGTAAGCTAGAATTTGTGGCAAGTGCTACCTGATGAACGCCAGCCATTGCAGAAGAGAAATTCCCTCCTTCACGAGTGGCAATCTGAATACGGACAGATAGATTGGTGTATGAGTCGGCAGCTTCAGCAAGCTCTCGTAGACCTAGACCAACACCAATTGCAGCCATGGCGCCAACAAGAGCATTCACTGCAAATTTTGCACCATTAAGCCCTTTTTGAGCTGTTTGTGCAGCACTATCAGTATTTTTTAAACTTGTGCTGGCTTTGCCTACTTCTGCCTGAAATCCAATAAAAGCCTGATCTGCTTGCTGAACTTCTTTTTCAAGTTGATCAATCTGAGCCTGTGCTTTTTCAATATCTGCAGGTGAGACTTTAGTTTTTGAAAATACTTCAAGATTTTGCTTGGCCTGAGCCAAATCCCCTTTAAGCTGACCTAAGGCTTTTTCGGCCTTATTACCAAAATCTGTAAAATTGCCTGCTGTAGATTTTGCATTGTCACCAGCATCTTTGATAATGCCTGTAGCAGCATTTAGAGACTGAGAGAGCTTGTCTGCTAATTCACTGGTGCCTTTAGGGATAATATTTCCCATTTCTTTAGAAGCATCAGTAGTCGCTTGTTTTAACCGTTCTGATTCTTGCTTTATTGCATTAAATACTGACTTAGCTGCATCTTCTGATTGCTTGATGTTGCCAATGAAACCTTTAGTGTCGGCATCCATGATTAATTTGAATGTTAAATTTTTACCAGACATGCTGACCTCTAAATTTTGGCAATAAAAAACCCGCCGAAGCGGGTAAACTCAAATATCAATAACTATCCCAAGGGATTAATTTGAAATTGATGTTAATTTTCCATTTGTAAAATGCAGATATTTTGATCCAGAATAAGGTGTTCTATATACCCATTGCTCAAACTCATTTTTAGCTGTGGTTGTTGTGTTAACTTTATCTGGATAGCCCCATGTTGATTTCTCAGCTTCGGACTTTGTCATTCCAATGCGCGGTTCTTTCCTCGCATCACGTTCGGCTCTTTCTTTTTCTCTGACTGCCTGCTGTCTTTTGATTGCAGCTTGAGATTGCTGAACTTGCGCATTCAATTTTTTACCTGGGCAAGGCTTTCCCTGATAAACCGTTTTTCCGTTTACAGTGCAGGTATAAACCTCAGCAGCGAAAGAACTTTGAATCAATAATACCGACGTCATCACTACTAATAGTAATTTCTTCACAGCAACCCCCTAAATTATTATTTTTCACATCATAACTTTAGGGTGCTGCCTGATCAATCAAAAACCATTCCTTTCTTAAATGACTCAAAACCTTTCTTGTCAGACTGAGCTACACGTGCTGCAACGGCGTTATTAAAGATTCCCTGCTTATACAGCTTGTTTGCCGCTTTGACATAGGACTGGAATGCACCGTAGGTCATTTCCATAATTTCGCTATGCTGATGACCCATTGATACCAGAAACTGGAATGAATCGAACCAGGTAGATTCAGTAGTTGGCTTTTTGATGCCACGTTTAGGCTTTTCATATTTGAAGTAAGCCTGGTTGACCAGAAGTACCGCTTTAAGCAGATCCTTGAATCCCTGTTCATCAGTAGCAAGTTCTACCAGCGATTCTTTATCCAGATCGGTGACACAGGCCATAGTCGAAATCACCTGCACGCCATGAGCTTTAAATAGCCCTGTCAAAATCTCATCTGAATGATTCTGGTCTTTGATGAAGTTCTTAATCGACTCAGCATGCATTGCCCAGGTATCAAAGTCTTTCATCTGGATTTGGCGTACTTCGATATCATTAACTTTGACGCTTCGATTTGTGGCTAAGAAAAAATCATTCATGATGGGTCTCGATTTAAATTTTCAACATTAAAAAACCATCCCGAAGGATGGTTCTTTTAGAAGCTACATAACAATTTATTAAAAAACCCAGTTTTGACTTTGCCCTATTTTATAAATGACAACTATTAGGGCAACTATCACTAGTACAATCACAGATATTTCAGCCTTAGTTGGCATTGCACTACCCGCCTTCTTTTTTACCATATGATAAAGAAAGAGAGCATCTAATAACAATAAGATTACAAAAGAATTATTGGAAGTTACAAACAAAGGAAATAAAGAAAATCTATTTTGGTGAGTAGTAATCTATTTAAGTATTCAAATATTTCATTAAGCAACTCAACAAAAAAGTTTCAACGGAAAAGTATTCTTACGTAAACCTTGATACCTATAACTATAGACTTGAATATCTTACATATCCCGACATAGCCAGTACACTAACTATTGAAATCACTCTCTACACTGAATTTAAGTTTTAGAAACGTAGAGGAAATTCAGATGGAAAAGTATTCAAAGATTCTAATCCTAGCCTTAATGGGATTTGCTGGCACTATAGCTATTGCATCAGAACCGCCAATAGAAGCTACTGCTGCAGCTGAAGCGCAACAGGTAGCTCTAGAATATGGAGATGGTAAAGACCAAAAGTCCGAATCATCTGATGAATAATACAAAGCCCTTAATCAAGGGCTTTTTATTTAATTGAATGTTTGTCCTACTGCATAAATAGTAAAGGATATAACTACTACAGCCAGTACGATTAATAGCATCTCAATTTTAGTCATAGAAGTTTCGTTCTTAACGTGAACTGAACATCCTTTATAACCCTGTTGGGCGTTAATTAAACTAACCAAATATTACAAAACGATGAGGTGTTAAATAACCGCCTTAATAGCGGTGTCGATTTATCTAGTAAATTAACTCATGCAAGCTTTAAAGAACTGATTAGTGAATTCCAAAGTGGCTCTTTCTGCTAATTGTTCTGATTGAATGATTGGAGCTTCATAAGCGGTTTTTATAATCCCCTCAAATAGACCTCTAACTCTCGTGTCTATACCACTTAAATTTTCGTACATTTCTTCAATTGGAACACCTTGCTGTCTAGCATTCATAACAGCTCTAGCTACTTTCGTACCCATATCACACATCTGGCGCTTATCTTCCCATTTGTCTTTTTCAATTTCTTTTGCGTTAACAGATAAAGAGCTTAATGATGCCACCAATAGTAAGGCTAGTAATTTATTCAACTTTTCACCAATGCTTATAATTCTTCCCAAAATTATAACATTGATAAAAAAACAGGCACAAAAAAAAGACGCGTAGCGCCGTGGCGTTCTTTGTGCCTGTATGGGTTAAGGTGCTGTAGCTGCCGGAATCGTTACGATATGACCGTATAAGCCAAGTGTTGGGTCTGTTTCTTTACCCACATCAGATAAGGCCTGACCAGAGATTTCATACTGACCCAATTCTTCATGAATTAATGGGAAAGTGGTTTCGGGTGATTTTTTAGTGCGCCATAAGCGCACAGCCATGTGCTTACCATTTGCTGTATTTACCCCTTTAAAGAACAATTCATATTCTTCATTGAAGTTGTTTGCCAAAGTGGTATGTGTTACGGCGCCAGTCGTATAAGTTGCCAGAATAGGCATCGTGAGATCAGCCACGTCATGGAAAATCACAGTGCCAAACTTAGCATCCACGGTGTACTGATCATCAGTAAGTGTTTTTGGTGTGCCACTAGCAGAATCCTTAAAAGACACTTGGGATAAGTTATAACCCTTTAATTGAATTTCATGACCAGCAACCACAGTCCCTAGAGACTCATCAGTGATGGTGTTACTTGCAACTTCAGAATTTGTACCAGATACAATGTACTCCAGATTGTCTTTGTCCACTTCCTCAAGTGTTCCAGAGAAATTCACAGAGGTTGTATTCACCATTGTGAAGTCGGTTGTGCGATTACCCGATGTTGATTCCTGGTGCTCAATAATGTCTGCACTAATCTCAAGCTCGAAATCAGGCACGTTGCCCAGATGACGCATAGCGCCAGCAATACCATTGGTTAGCTTGGATAAATAGAATTTACCCTGCAACGAGATATATTCTTTAGCCATTACTTTTCATCCCCTGTGGTTTTCTTGGCTGGAGCAGCTTTAGGTTCAGGAAGTTCCTGAATCACACCATCTGCCAGTAATTTTTTAATTTGAGTATCATCCAACCCGCCAATGACATCGCCCTTTTGAAAGCGACCGACGGGCTGAGTTGCCTTGTATTGTTTTGCCATGACTGGCTCCTAAATGAATTTTTGTGATTCAAAAATAATCGTGATGTATGCAAAGCCAGGACTGTAGCCATCCCGCACCGAAATCATTTCCAGCGCCGTCCGTGATGCTTGAGGCTGCCAGCCGGAAAGTAGCTGAATTACTTTCTCAGTCAAAAGCCCCGCCTCATCACTCACCGCCCGACCATCGGTCATCTGGGATTGAGCATTGCGACATGCCACCGTGACCGCCCATTGCTGACCGATCTGATTGATACTTCCACGGCCTGCACTGGCTTTTTTGTCAATACGGACAAAATTCACGTGTGCTGATGGCGTGACCTGCGACATCTCTGTCACACTGACTGAATTCAAAGGCGTATAGATCTTTAGAAATTCTGGAATCTCTTTCAGTTTTTCTGCAATCTCATCACGTACCGCGAAGAAGGTGCTCATCTATAAAACTCCCAACAATATCCAAAACCATAACCTCGTCTTCAGCATCAAGACCGAGTTGAGTCCGAGGCGGTAGAATCGACTGCTTAACTTTCCGATATTGGCCACCCACGGCAAAAGTGATGTATTGGCCATTCTTGGGCAGGATTGTTGCGCCGTAATGCAGATGAGGTGCATACTCAACATCCGTCCCCACCTCCACACCACTTGAGAGCACATTGTGTGTGTAGGAATTCATCAGACGGCCAGTATCACGCAGCGTCTCACCAGTGCCCACACCATCACGTCCTTGCAGCTTGGCTCTCCATGAAATCTTCCATGGATTTCCATCTACACCAGTACCAGTTAGAAACCGATGCTGAATACTGTTGACCAGCCCAGCACCAATCTCATCAAACAACTGGCTCTTGAGCGAATCAAAGTTACCCAATTGTTTAAGCACCGCTTCAATAGGTGAGCTATCAGCTTGAATGGTTATTGCGAAAGGCATAAACACCTCACTTTATACTGGGCATCTGGTCCAAGATAGAATCTCCAAAAACACCACCGGTGTAACTTGTCCCGATTGGCGCCGTTGATGGCTTATTCTTTGGTTGGTCATCCACGATCTGGTTTGTTTCAGGCAACTGGATCTGCAAATGTGCTTTGTTGTCAGCCACACGCTTTAAGAATGCAATTGCATCCTCATAGCGCTGTCGAACTTCTTCTGTTGGTTGCTGAAAATAAAGACGATAACGTGCAATATCACACGCCATACGCTTTAAATTACTCGGTACATTGGGAAGCGGCAAAGGATAACGACCACCGATGTGACCGTTAATTTCCTCTGTTGCATCCTGGATTGCATCAGTTACTGAGGACTGAGAAGGAAACATCGTTTTCAGACCCTCAATCTCATCACCAAATCGTGCGACCAAATCTGATTCAGTCGCGTACATGGATCACCTACTTGGTTTCGTCAGCAGGCTTTGGGTCTGCTTTAGGTTTTGCAGCTGGTTTCACCTTTTCAAGTTCAGCCACTTTTGCTTTTAGCTCAGTAACCTCTTGATCAACCTTAGCCTTGTCAGCAACTACTGCCTGATTGGCTTCGGTTAAGGTTTTATTTGCTGCTGTTAGTTCAGCATTGGCCTTTTCAAGTTCAGTCAAACGCGCAGCGGTATCATCTGCCTTAGGTTCTTCCGGCTCTTGATATTCTTCAATAGCCCCAGATGCTAAAAGGGCCTGAAGATGTTTAGCTTCAAGCCCCTCTATTTCCTGACCTGGACGGAAGTGTCCGATCGACTGTTTTGCAATATACTTTGGCATTTGATTCTCCTTAAACGAAGCCGCGACCGCCGACTAAGCCATTTTTGTTATTCGGAACAGCAAGTGGAGATGATTCAGCAAGCATCTGAATGCTCGAAGGGTTCTTTTCTTGCCATTGGCCCAAATAGAATTCCAGAGCTTGACCAAATGCCTCAACGTTTTGTAATGCACAATGTGCAATCCATCCATTCGCATCCGAAACAAGACCAAAGAAGTCTTCAGGAATAAAACGATCAGAGGAACCGCCCATATTATGACTTACGTCATAAGTCCAGATTTCAATATTATCTACTGTGCCACGGAATTGAGGCTTATCAGCTTGATCGAAAGTCGGAGTTAGTGGAACGCTAATACCAGCATACGGCGCAATAAATTTTTCTTTGAACTCTGGATCCTTGATTAAGGTGTTGTATACCTTAGAGGTGGTCAAAGCCATAATAGGTGATGTGCCTGAATGCTCGATAGACAAGTCGATCATGGCTTGAATATCTTTCACTGGAGTCGCACCAGCCTGTCCCCATTTAATTAATGGTGCGTAGTTACACGCTGGATTACGCTCATAATCCACTTTGTACATCGGAAAGTCTGCAGAAGCAAAAGTGGTTTTACCGTAGAGCAAGACATCACGTGCAATTAGTAACTTTCGGTTTTCAATTGACTGACGCAGATACAATGCTTTTTGAGCTTGGTCGATCAGCAGCAGATCTGCATCAGATAAACGATTTGAACCAGTGGCAATTACGCCGAACTGACGTAAGCGTGCAATCAGCGCCGTGTTCTGCACTTCACTCGGCATGACCGTCATCATAGGTTTTAAGTAAGCCGGCTTAACGAATTTCACGTTACCAGATTCACCCACTTTGATCTGTCGACCAGCTGCAGTCGGGGTCACAAACGGCGCAAGTGGAGTTGCTGTATTTAGCTCACCTACTGGAACTTCTTTTTTAGTGTAGGACACACGTTGTGGGAAGAAGCGATCCATTAACCAGGTATCTACCTTTTGAGTAGTATCGGTTAATAGAACTAGCTGTGGTACATCCAGCAATTCAACCGGTGCATTTTGAAATGTAAAAGTTTGACTCATGTTTTATTTCCCCACAACTTTACGAAGTTCGATTTTGTTAACCAATGCTTGTGCACGTACTGCATCATATTGAGCAGTAGTCAGCGGCGTTCCATTTACTGTGACTTCAGCAATATCAAATGGGCCTTGCACGTAAATTGGCATTTCAAGGTTGTTTGCAGCATGATAAGTGGCCTGCTCTGTAGTGAAGTCTGATACAGCAATTGCATTCCAATCACCAACGACACCTTCTGTGACTACCGGATGGTCAGCAAGATTATTGGTACCAACTTTCAGCAAATCCCCACGCTTGTACGCCGTAGCTGTTTTTACTTTGGCATTCTCAGTACGAACACCATCACCGACCACCAGCTGTTTATTTTCAATAGTGCCTGTTAATACCTGACTCATGATTTAGCTCCTTGTTGCTGTGCTGCTACAAACTGATTGAATGCCTGATCCAGAGCTGAGCCTTGCTGTTGTGGCTGACTACCCTGTCCACCATTCGCCTGATGACTAAACAAATGAGCAAATGCCGGATTCATACTTGGTGTTTGTTGTGTCTGTGGTGCAGCTGGCTGCTGTGTATTACCTACCGAGAATTGACGAAGCTGCTTAGCAGTAAAGCTAAAAACTGAATCATCCATATTGGTATAAGCTGTTTTATCTTCAGCACTGAACTGTGTTTTCAGCTCAGTTTCTAAAGCTGCAATTTCATCAGCACGCTTTTGTGCTTTGAATTGCTTAAGTTCAGCTAGGGCATCATCACGTTCACGCTCTGCCTGCTCTTTGGCCTGTTGTGCTTTTTCTAATTCGGTCACGTCTGTGTCCTCTTTGGTTGGGTTTGGATTGGCTTTGCCTGAGAAGGCTTTAATTGATGTATTACGATCAGCACCAGTCGAGCAGATCGTGAACTCACGAATGCGGTTTTGACGGAAGATTGTGATAGGGCCTTCAAATACTTGACCATTCACAGTGACTGTCTTGCCTTGCGAAACCTCTTCAATAGATCCCGGATCAATCATCATTGACATCTGGAATGGGAAGCCATCATCAGAGTCCTGAACGATTTCCTGCGCCTTAGCATTTGTAAGGAAATCACCAGCTACATCAATCTTTCCGTTTGTATCTACTGTCTGAACAACACCAATTCGACTAGAGCTAAAGTGTTCTTCAAGCAAGGCTGCTGGCTTATCAATCTCAATACCATCAAGATCAAAGACCACACCAGAACGCCCCCAGTACCAATGACCATCTACACGTCCACCAGCATAAGCAGTGCCTTTGAATTTTCGTTTCTGCCCTTCTTCAGCTTTTGGCACTTCAATTGCCGCAGCATTAAAGAGATACTTCAGCCGTTCTTCATTTGGATCTGGCATTTTCATGCTCCATAAAAAAAACCGCCCTTTCGGACGGCATAAAATAGGTACAAAAAAACCCACTAAGGTGGGTCATTAGTTTAAGTATTCTTTATAGGTATCAGCTTAAGTTTCCATTCACTATCAAACCTCTTATTTAGAAAGTTTGTTATTTGGTTCTTACGATCTTTGAACTCATATGGAGTTAGGACTATTACATTCCTTCCGCTCGATACCCCATACCTTGTAAATCCTGTAAGCGCTCTCCTTGTAGAGGTATTGTTTGATAAAAAAACTTTTGCCTTTCCTTCTCTTATTAATTGCTTTCGGCCTCTTATTTTAGGGCACTTATCTGCGGGTATTTCGATCTCAATTGCAAAACAGTCCATATCCCAACCAAGTGACTAAGCTATACAGATTTTATAAATCCACTTCGACCCTAATCCAATATTTAAATATTCCATTCGTTGTATAAAAAATGTAGCTTAAACATTGCCCTAAAGCAGATTAATTAGTTAATAAATTAATTGATCAATGGCCTGATAGTATAAACCATTCGCCCTTCAACCACTTCTATCGCAACCACTTCAAAAGACAACCCCATCGGCATGAGAACACCGTTACCAGCATTTAACATATCCAGATCGATACCCAAACCTTTAGCATTCTCAATCTGAATCACGATATCTGAAGCTGTATCAACCATCAGCAACGGCGCATTCAACTGGACTGTCTGCCCGATCTGATAAGCAGCTACTTGTTGAAGTGTCGCAGCACCCACTACAGTAGAAGTCGCATTGCTTGCCACAGATTGAATAGCTGCCATATCGGTACTAAGCCAGCGTTTAAGTACATCATCAGCCAGAGAGCTTGTAGCTGAGTTTAAATAGCCAGTCAGTGCGGCATCATTTCCTTGCACATAGTCCAGGAAGGTACGAATCGCACTTGGTCGGATACTTGGATCCAACGGAATAACTGTATTGGCCACCGTATCAAATAGATCCCGGGCTTTATCATCCATCGGAGCAAAAAGACTGGTGAGTTTTTTACTCGCCGTCCATTCAGCCTTAATGACTTCCTTTTGCTCGAGGAGATATTCCTTATCTAAACTCGAAGCACTGATCTTTTTATCCACCAGCGATTCAAGTTCACCAAACTGCAAAGGATGTGATGACCAATCCAATGCTTCAGCGACTTCTGGCAACTGATCATCAGGTGTAATGCCGTATTTCAATGCCTGCTTCTCGGTTAAGGCAATCACGGTACAGCGGCAACGAAAGCCCAACGGCGGGTAATGTTTCAACCAAAACGGATCATCAATGTGCCGAACAATCCGATTCAAAGCCAAATGACTTGGACGTACCCGACTATCATTGATCGCCGAGTACATCAGATATGATCGTTTAGCCTTGTTCCGCTGCTGCTGTTGCCACCGCCCATGACCGTACGCACTCTGGATGTTGGTACGAAAAACATTGTCCAGGTAATGCTTTGGCAGAATGATTTCAGATTCTTTAATGAGTTTCTGAAAATCTTTAAAGGTACCGCCGTCGGCAATCGACTTATTCACCGCCTTAATAACTGTCTCAATTTGCTCAAGACTCGATAGAAAGCTAACCGTGGTTGCCATCTGCCGGGTCTTTAGATCCATTGAGTAGAACTCATCAGGTAGTACGATCTTTTTACTGTGAGCGTACTGAAGTGCCTCAAGAAATGTGACTGGTTGCATGAGAGTTGATCTCTATTATGTGGCTTTTGAAAGCAAACCAAGCTTTGATTAGTTCTTCAGCTTTATTTTGACCAAGCTTCACTTTTCTTCTCTCACCCACACCCTTGATGCCGATGTATGTGTCTGAAATACGACCCTTGCTATCAAATTCAACATCCGTGATTTCTGACAAATCTATCGCAAAGCCTTCTATCAAGAACAATTGACTACTCATCATTTCCCACCTTGCGCTGTTACATACCCCAACACATCTGCAGCATACAAAGCCTGATCCAGATTGGCCGTGAACTGTGTCTGAGTTGCATCAGGTATTAATTGCATCAAGTTATAAGCCAAGCTTTCTGGACCATCAGACTTGAACACCAATTCCTTGACCTGATCTGGTTTCAGTAGCTGCAATTCATCCTGGCCATCAGTCAGCTCTTCAACTTCCTGTTGCTCAGGTGAAAGCTTGTTGGCTGAGGCCTTAAAGTTGAATGCCTGACGTGGTAAGGCCGTGAATTGATTAAACTGCTGTGGTGCTGGTTCGGTCAAATCTTCATCCTGCAATCCATACTCACGAATGAAGTAGGCATTTGAGAGATTAGCACCTGCATTTTTAAGATGAACATCGCGCTCAGCCTGATCTTTATTCAGTGGTTTGGGTTTCTCACCAAGCATCACCTTGTATTCACCCCACTGATTCAAGGCACACAAAGCATCAACCACAGCCTGTAATGTTGGCGTAACTAATCGAATGTCAGACTTAAGTTTATCCATCCGCACATTTTCATGCACTTGGCCAAGGCTGTAACTTCCCTTTCCATCCGTTCCACTGGTAAGTGTCTGCCCTAATACAACTTTCTGGATCTGGCGAATCAGCTGATTATTGAACGATTCGAATGCTGCACCTGCTGAACCGTTTGTTCCTGGTGCAGAAAGGATTTGAACATCATCCTCTACATCAATTGAAAGTACGCTTTGAGCATGAGCATTTAATAGCGCTCGGCTCATATCCTCGGTATCAGTGTCTTTGCACTTACCCAATAGTATTGGCGTCCCAAAACGTTCTAAGAATTTAGCCCAGAACTTGAAACCGTTTTGCTTAAAGAAGAATAACCAATACAGTGTGGCTAATAATGCTTTACCGTATGGCTGTTCGTATGTGGCTTTACGACGTGTTAAGAAGAATTTGAATGCTTGATCTACTTCATGTTCGGCGACCATTCCTTCTGGCCGGTAAATCAAACGACCATCATTCTTAGGCTCAAACCATTGCATTGGCTTCTCACCAATCCATTGAATACCCACATAGCCTTCTGGCTTTAGCTCATATACAGCTTCTTGAACCGAATAACCGAAGAACAGTGCATGCATGGCAGCAGTCGCAATTTCATGGAACCATTCTTTCAGGATGAGATTCAGCTTTTCCGCTTCATGCGTATCATTTGGTTCAATTCGCAACGGCGTTGCTAATAATGCGTCAATCCGTGTCTCAACTACTTGAGCAATCTCATCATCATCTAACAACACACGCAATTTATGACGAGTAATACCAGCCTTACGAAGTACTTCATCCGTATCAGGCTGTTTGCCAAAATTCACCAAGAACTGAGTAACTGCTTCTTGAGTGTATAGATTGCCATAAGACAAAGCCTTCTTTGACGCTTTGTCTTTTTTAGACTTTGCCATGTGTTTTCCTTTTAATAGGTTCGACTACCTGCACCTGCGGGTTTTTTCGGAGTTCTAGCTTCATTCAGCTCGTTAAAGGCATCACTACCAGCATCCACCTGGTCATCATATTTACCATTCGGAAAGTTTCGTAATTCCTCAATGAAGGGCTTATTCCAGTCACCACGAAGCATTTTTACATTGCCTACGTTGACTTGAGCTGCAAATGGTTGAGCACGAGTAATCTTGTCACCCGATACCGTTTCGGCCTTTACGTTGAAACCAGATAGTTTTGTAATGAAGTTCTTTGCCTGGGCTTTACCAGCCTGCCCCGGATCTTGAGGTAAGCGAATTGCTACAGACTTACCATCCAACTCCGCAGTTTGCTTAATACGTTTCTCAACGCCGTCCGGTCCAAGCTGTGCATGCTGTACATCCACAATATAGATATAACCATCACGGCTTTTGGCCTCACGCACACCTGCTGTGAAGTCACCTTCATTTTCAGAAGATGCCAGATCCCAAGCACGTACCTGATGAGTGATATCCGCAGGTAATGCATCCACAATTTCAATATGGTCGGGCTTAAAAAAACCACCGGCTGGTGGTGATGGTCGTTGACGATATTGGCCGGCAAAAACATACGGAGCTGCCAGCTCCATTCTTTCAAGCGTTTCAATGTTATGTTTAGCCGGCCAGAGTGCTGAGCCATCATCCTGGATTGCAGAAAGGCATAAGTGTTCCCATTCTTCACCATTACCGCCGTCAAGCAGCCAGCCTGCCAAATCTTCCTCATGCAAACGCTGCATAATGACAATGATTGGTGTATCTGGTGAGTTAGTACGAGATTCTAATGTGTTCTGAAACCATTCAATCACGCCTTTACGGATCGTATCGGAACGAGCTTCACTGGCTTTATGTGGGTCATCGATAATGATTGCCCCACCAAATGAATCTCGAAATTTACCCGCACCAAATCCCGTAATCGTACCGCCTGTACCTTGTGAATAGCAGACACCACCTTTTACAGTGCGCCAGTCATCCTTGGCTTTACTATCCTCACGTAATGCGAAATCAGAAAATACACGTTTGTATGCTTCTTCCTGTACCAAATTTCGCGTCTGGAAGGCGTTATTGGCTGCAAGAGTCGCTGAGTAGCTGACATGAATAAACTCACTATCAGGCGCTTTCCCGAAACACCAAGCCATAAAATTAATCACTGCAAGCTCAGTTTTAGAATATCGGGGTGGAATATTAATAATCAGTCTTTTGGTTTCGCCCCGATACACCTTCATTAGTGCATCACATACCACACGGTGGTGCCAGTTATGCAGCCACTTGTACTTACGCCGTTCTTTAAACATATAGCGTGAAAAGAAATACAAATCCTCTTGAGCTTCAATCTGTATGGCTAGTTCACGTGCTGGGTCAGTATTCATCTAAGACCTGCTCCCTTGCTTTCAGGTAGCTATCCGTAGGTACATTCTGATTGATGGTTTCTATTGGCTTACCATCTTTACCGGTGATTTCCTGCTTTGTCACACGACCATCGGTTTCTTGAAAGGCTTGCTTGAGCAGGTTTTGCTTTGCACGTTTGTTCCGACCAGAATCCTCATACATTTTTTGAAGTTCCATAAGGCGAAATGCTTTGTTAGCAATTGCTATATCCTCAATATTTTCCCGAAAATCCTTTCTAGTACGTTCAAACAATTCCTTTAGTTTTTTACTTAAGTTACGTCCAGCCACCTTAGTTGGATCGTAAAGTGCGACCTGCTGCCTGGTGATTTCAATCTTATATTCTTGCTTTACAGCTTCCACTACTTGTTGAGGAGTTTCAAAGCATGCAAGAGACTGAACTATAAACATTTTTACAGGCTCTTTTAGTGCTGCCATAAACACCTCTTTGTATAGCTACGTATAGCAAAATAGGTAAAAAAATTTAGCCGATGACACAATTCCCACAACACGCAGCCATACTTTTTTCAGATACAAACGGCGCATTCTTAGCAATTTCAACGAGACGTTTCACCGAATCATCAGCTCCCCATCGTTTAGTTTCACCAAAGAACACTTCCACATCATGGCCAGCCAGGTAATGTTTAGGCAGTCCGGTCATATCGCTATAAATAATCTCACCATCTTCATCACGCTCAACACCGATGTGATATAGCTCATGTTCAATCAACCGGCAGAAGTCACGATCTGAAGCTTGTTCACAATAAGTGGCATCAATGGTGATGAGGTATTGAGGTACAAAGCCGAACCAATCCCGCATCTGCTGTTCCTGGCGTGCTTTCTTCCAGCCACCCTGGTTAAACATGACCTTTTCACACTGGCCCAATACCATCCGTTTTTTCGCTACGGCGGCAGATGATGCCCAGGCGAACTCAAGGAACTCTTCATTGTCGTGAAGTAGCTCAGCTATATGGTCATGATCCGGGTTATGAAGTTCACCACCTAAAGTAAGCCAATTTGTAATGACCCATTCTTTAAGCTCTGGTGCTGGTGCCAAGCGAATAGCTTCCTCTTCCTCAGCTCGATCAATCAGATCCGACGGCGGGAATGGTCTGAATTGTTGTTCCATGTGATGCCTTTAAATCTCGCAGCCATCTTGTGGCAATTGCATAATGAATATCGCTAATCTCAAAACGTATAAACCGATACCCCATTTCTTCAGCATGATCGTATTTGTCGACACTCCACGCCTTATTTGCCAGCTTACCTTTACGGCCACCGGACCATGGACCACCTGCAATTTCAATCAGCATTCGGTATTCAATAAGGTGCAGATCAAAACGCCAATGCTTAGTGCTTTTAAAATGGAAATATTCTTCATACTTGATTTCCATGCGATCCAAGATTTCTTTTAATCGATCGAATGCTTCTAAGTACCGTTCACCAGCTTTTGGTATTGGTCTATTGCGAGGTTTGTTCTTGATTGGTCCTTTGTCAGTTAGGCTCTTATATTGTTTAGGATCCATAATCTGTATCCATTAAAAAACCTCCCGAAGGAGGTTTTATTTGTACGTTTGCCCTATTAGATAGATTATTGAGCTTATAATTAAGATCGCCAATAAAGTTACCAACATTTCAATTTTTGTCATTAGAGAATGCCTTAGCTTCATATCTAATGATAGTTATAAAACTAATTAGTATCTAAAACAATAATAAATAAGAATAATTTTAGTATTCTAGATATTCATTTTATTACAACATCTTTCTAAGATTTTGGATTCGTTGTTTAAGTTCAATCATGATTTCATCAATCGCAATCATTTGATGACGCTTAAGGCCAGAACGACTGAGGTTCTGATACTTAGACAGCTCAGCACTGCAAAATTCTAAGTCTTGTTTAGCTTGTACTTTGTCTGTCATGGGTACCACCTATAAGAAAAAGAAAAGCCCCTCAACATTTCTGCAAGGGGCCTTGATTGCTGTAATACGTCCGGCTATTAAGTGACTTAAATCTATTAGTACAGGATCAAATTGTATATAAGCTGATACTGTTTTTAATATTGCTTAATGCCAAATAATTTTCGTTGTCTTTCTAAACTAACTATATTTACGTTAATACTGCCAAATACCTTATTAATTGCTTCAATTTGTGAGTTTAATTCCGATCCTGGTCCTGTCCATACTGCATTAGTTGAAGACGTTGAATATAAAAACTTTCCTGTCTCTTGAGCTAATTTAAGATCAAAGAGTCTAATATTTAGTGCTGTAGTTGCAATCCCACCACCATCATGAGTAAAAGTTGTACTAGCCACCTCAATACCAGCATTCATGGTTTTTAAATAATTGCAGGTAAGTGCATACCCCCTAAAATCATACTTATTCTTATGAATCATATCATTTAGATCACCAGGCACATCATTTCTTGTTGCGATAAAGCATTCAGTTGCGTATGCAGATCCTAATGGATATAAACACAAAAGCGCTGCAATAAGTTGTGATTTCATAAATAAGACTCTTTGGCTTTTCATTCATTTAAGACACTTTAACAAATTATCGTATACATCACGTGACAATAAATTACAAACTACTAAACCTGAATGGAAATAGTTATAGATGGACTATTTCAGTTCTTTCAAGCAATCTCGACACACTTTAATTTCTTCAACATCAACCGTGTAATCAATCTCAGTCGCAGCGTGAAAGCCAAATAAACAGAATATGAATTGGAGCATGCTTTTCTCCAGACAAAAAAATACCTCCTTTAAGGAAAGGAGGCAGAAACTTGAAAAAGAAACTACAGCGATAGAATCTGGGCTGAATTATATACTTAAAAATATTATATACAAGACTGTATTATTACTTTTAACTTTCAAATAAAAAAACCTGCTTAGCTGGAGGGCTAAACAGGCAGGATTTAAATCATCTTTTATTTGTTGTCGTAACATTCTAGGAATGAACACAAGATATCATTTGCTCATCATAACTAAGTATAAGAAATATATGCAGAATGTTTTAACACGTAATAATTAAGTTATATTTATTAATAACTTGATCATCATTTAATCAAAAAAGATCACTTAATAATCAATCTTTTTTTATCTGGCACGCCATGTAGGACTCGAACCCACAACCATTGGTATAGAAAACCCATGCTCTTTCCAGTTAAGCTAATGGCGCAGGGTGGCGGCATTAATTTAAAAACCACTAGAAATTAATGAAACCGCCATAATGCAAAAAGCCCACCTTTCGATGAGCTTTAATCGCTAGTGTACCCGACTACTCAAGCGCACTATACCTGAAATATGCCATATCGCGGTATACCGGTCAATACCTATCCGATTTTTAATTGATTTTCACGCGAATGGATGAAATGACGACCACAATTAATCATCATGTGAGCGATTGGCTTGCTCTGATTCGTCATGGTCGCCACAGCACTTAAACTACGATTCTCCACCTTATGCTTCACCAGACACATCACTGCATACTTAGCCGCATAATCCACCGCATCAGACTTAAAGATACCTTTCAGTAGATCCTGCACCTGATCAGCTTCAAAATCACTAATTTCGCACTTGATATAGCACTTCGAGTTACGTGTAGTTTTATCAGCTTCACGAATCAACCAGTAAATCTGGTTTACGTGTAACCCATCCGGTAAATCACCACCCTTCATGCGAACAGTTTCACACCATGCCCCAAACTGCTCCAACCACCCATCAATGTTGTACTTCGTCCAATCCATTACTTGTGTTTTCACTATCGCATTCATCCCCAATCCCCTACCATTTTCTCTATCTGCTGGATCGCATGACCTGACTTCACTTGATCCGTACTAAACCGTATTACCTGATAACCCATCATCGTTGCTGCGTTATATTTTTCTATGTCACCGATATACCCCTTCCCCCTTGTATGACGCCCGCCATTCCAGATCCCACCTTCGACCTCTATCAATATCTTTTTGCCTATTAAGTGAAAATCAGCTCTCCACTTACGCTCTGGGTGAAACTTAAATTCTTGCTCAAAATCTATTTTTAAAGTCTTTAGTTCTCTGGCCAGCTTTGCTTCAAACTCATTTGGTATTTTTTCGCTTTTCACCTTAGGGCGTATAGATCGCCCTTTCGATCTGGTGGCTTTAACCAATTTTTTGTATTCAGCGAGTGAATAAGCTCTCAATGCTCAATTCCCTTTGCTAAATCCAAAAATAATAATTTGGCTGTTTCGGTTAACGTAAACCCCTGTGGTATTTCTCCGTCCTTGGCCACTAATCCCCATTCAGCCAACCCATTTAGATAACGCTGCAGGCTTCGAATTGAAATTCCCATATTAGGTTCAATCGCGGTATGAATTTGTTTGATAGAGATACGGCCTTTGTGTGAAGACATGATTTTAAAGATCATCAAATGCATGTAGGTTCGATCTGCTTCAGTCAAGCTGCATCTCCTTTCAACACACCGCTAAATCCAACCTGCTTCAGGTAGCTTTCCCATTTCTTGGCTTGTTCAGGTTTCTCAAGTTTTACTGCAATGCGAGCAGCGAGTTTTTCATAAGATTCCCCTGGTTCGGCGTACTTGCCAGCAAACCCTGGATGGTTAGCGAGTTTTTGAGCAAAGGTTTGAATCTGTTTTTCAGTCAGGTGTTTTGGTTCTGCAGAAGCATTTGATTTCTGATGACCATTCGAATTTGAGTACTTGGTGCGATATGCGTTGATTAACCAGTCTGCAAAATGGAAATTCATCAGTTCATCACAGAGATTCTTTCCAGCGTTGTAAATTTCAAATGCACGTTTTTCACGTTCACCCCAAGTTGCGTTTATGAGAATTTCAAAATCCAAATCGGGATCAGCCAGAAAAATTTCTTCACGAAGTCTTTTGAGGCAAAGCCATCCTTTTTTATTTTTAGATTCTAATGGGAGATTCATTGGGAGATTCTGTGTCCCGTTAACGGCACTATTCAAAGTCCCGTTATTGGCACTATTCAAAGTCCCGTTAACGGAATCATTCCGTTTTTGGTACTGTTCCGTTTCCGGTACTATTTCAGATAAATTTTTTTCCTGTAATTGTTCCGTTTTTGGCATCGTTTCCCGACCATTTACGCCATTTAATCGATAGACTTTTACACGCCTAGTCGAACCTTTTCGTTCACCGGTGTCTGAGATCAGGTGATCTCCCAGAAGCTCTGCAATAATCTTAAGTACGGTTTTACGCTCAAGACCGGTATCCTTCTCAAGGCGTTGCATACTTGGGTAGCAGCAATGGTCTTCACCGGCACGATCAGCCAATGAGAGCAGAATGAGGCGTTTCAGAGGCATACGGCAGCCTCCTTTCTTTTCACTCAGCTCTACTCTCCAAGCCCAGTTTGTAGCATCTAAGCTCATATTAATTCCCGTCCCGGTTGGTGTTACTATCCTTCAGTGGTTTTACATATCCACCAAAGGTTTCAATCGAATTTGATTTGATCAGACTTGTAATAATCTGGTTGGCGTAATAGATGGTGATTCGAAAGCGTCTGGCCATAAGCTGTGAAAGTTCTACCTTGGTCACTGCAGCATTGTTTTCGTCATACCCTTTCTTACGCAGACTAAGTTTCTTTTGCTCATAGAGCTCAAGCAAAATATGAAGTGAAGGTTCATAAAATGACTGAATATGCTGTTGCTCTCTATATTCTGTCTGGGTTGGAAAAAGACTATTCATTATGAGCATCCTCCCCCGTATAACTCATCTACAAGCCCGTCAATTGCTACAAAGAAATCTACCCCTTTGACATATGCATCATCTGGTGCCAAGCCTAGGTCAAACTCACGTTTTTCAATTTCCTGGATTAATGCATTTTCAGCAGGTTGCTCTGAAAGATCCTTAGATTTGTCAATGCATTGATACTGTGCTAAATTTGATTTCATGTTCAAATCTTTTCTCCGATCGAATTTGAATTAAAAGCCTGAGTTCTGACCTCAGGCTTTTTCTCTTTGTAGGATTGATAAATACTTTGCACACTCACCTTTCATGGCTTTACGCAAAGACTGAATCTTGTGTTCGATTCCTTCCAGGATGCGATCTGTCTCATCCATTTCAGTAGGCGTAACCACACCATCTTCCAAAGCAGATAAAACCTGTTTATTTGCTGCGCCATTGCCAACATTCATGCCGAGCAGTGATTCAAGAACACCTAATTGATGATCTTTTCCTTCCGCCTGTTCTACTGGCATTAATGCAAAACCTAATTTGTGAGCCCATACCTTTAACGAGGCCGGGTTCTGTGTATATGTCAGCATTACTTCAAAAGCTTTCAGGCTTGGTAGATGGTTTTCCATGTTTGGATTTGCATAATTCAAAATCGTGTTGTGTGATACCCCAACAACATCAGCAATTTCTTTTGGTGTGATTCCTTTCGACTGGTGCACCATTTTGTGCAAAGCAGCTTTCGTCTCTTTTGAAATATCCATGTGAACACCTTGATTACTTTCACGTTTATTTGAGTCGTTAATTAACTAATAATTGGTTTAACAATGGTTTTTTTGGAGCAATATCTTCACAACGTTAAGCAAAACCCACGAAATAACTTAAGCAACTTTTTTACTGTGCTTGATAGGTTTCTTACCGTTCGCCAAATCTTTAATTTGGTACTCGCGTGCTAAAGGGATTTTGCTTTCATCCCACTGGCTTATAGCGTTGTGAGTAATCCCTAACTGCTCAGCAAGTTGAGTAACCGAACAATCTAGGAGCTTTAGCGCTTCTGACTTTGTCATATGAGAAATACCTTAAAAAGTAACTTAACTTACCTTATTAAACAGCATAAAACTTACCTAGTCAAATGGTAAGATTCCTTACATATCAGAACGGCTTAAAATCATGGAAACCTTAGGCTCAAGGCTTAAAACTTTAAGAAAAAAGAAAAAACTCACTCAACAACAAATTGCTGAAGCAATTGGTGTTTCTAAAACCTCAGTCATTTACTGGGAAAAAGATGATAATGTGCCAAAGCATGAAAGCCTAATCGCTTTGGCTGCTGTATTAGCAGTTGATACTAATTACCTTCTTTACGGGAAAGGTAATGCTATTGTGGAATCTAATATCTCTGCCCCTATCCCACTTGCTGGCCGCCTAATTCCTGTCATTTCATGGATCCAAGCTGGAACATGGACAACTGTCGATTCAGTACCTGAAGGTACACAGTTTGATGAGTGGCTACCTCCTAATCCGAAATGTGGAAAGAATGGCTACGGCCTCGAAGTGGTCGGTGAGTCCATGCTCCCTGACTTCCGTCCAGGCGATAAGATTTATGTGAATCCAGACTTTCAACCAGACGGATTAAAGACTGGTGATTTAGTGATTATGTCTTGTGAAGGTGAGGCAGAAGCAACTTTCAAAAAGTTAATTGTGGAAAGCGGGAATATGTATTTGCAACCGCTGAATCCTGACTGGCCAGAAAAAACGATGCCATTAGTAGATGGGTGTAAGCTGGTTGGAAAAGTAGTTGGGTTGTATAGGGATGTTTAAAAAGTAAGTCACAGGTGACTTGGGGTATTAAGAATGCAAATGATCGAAATCAATTCCCACAGGATCAGTCATGTGTTTTACCAGCACCACTTGTTGACTGTAGTGCTTCAGACGGGCGAAAGATTTCTATATCGTCTACTCGAATCCACTACTTTTGCTAAATTTATGGATTCGACTGATAAAGACAAATTTTATAAAACTGAAATTGAAGCAAATAAAGAATTTAAGAGAATTCGGATTTTGGGGTAATGAGGACAAACTATGGATCTAAGGTAGAACTTTTAAGTGCTTAAAAAATTATCCAAGGTCATACATGTGCACTAAAGTAAATGGACTTTTTAGTCCATTTAAATTGATACTGGTCCTTTCTTACTCAAATATTAATCTCAAGATTTATTAATCACCAACAGTTTACTTAATTAACCAATTTCTCTTGCTTGGTTAAAGATTTATGTGTTATTTTCCGACTAAGTTAAAGTTGGATATAAGCATTAATGGAAAAATTGCTCAAAGAGAAAATTATAGAAACACTCTCAACAGAGTTTAAATCATCCGATTTGGCTCATTTAGTCAGCTGTCTATATGAAAGTATTGCTGGTGCTACAAAGTTTGCTGTAGAGCTTTGCCCTACCAAGGAAATACAAAAACCATTTCTTGGTCAAGCGGAGCATTTTTGTATACAGCAAGCTGTTAAAACAGCAGCAGATCATTCAGGATTTGATTTTGAATTGCGAGAAACAAACCCTCAAGGCGCTCATTATCCTATTATATCTTCGAACTCCTTTATGATTGCTGTAAGAAAAGCATCTACGCCAGCTTCATGGGCAAAGACAAACTACATTAGAGAGTTATCGACATTAAACTTAATTCACGAGGAAAGTCATAGTGATTTGTTTAAACGGTCTTATCCAGATAACCTAAACACAATGTTTATGATCTTGAGTGTATATATTTCATCTGATCAACACGTTGATGCCACATTGCTAATTCCAAGCTCGGATCTAAAAAGGGTTCACTTTGCAATCCCATTAGATAAAGTTATCGAAGCTTCAGCCTCCTTAACTAAGAACAAAGTTGTTGAACCTGTTGTTAAATTAAAAAAGCAATTATCAGAGTTGGATAGCCCTAATATTGTTCAGCAAAAATTTGGTAGTTAAAATGAACGTCAAATTCAATCCTTTAAGATTAATTGAGGCTCGCGAAGCTAGAGGGATAAAGCAAACAGCCCTCTCCTCAATTATTGGATATTCCACAACCTCCATTTCGAAATGGGAAAATGGGCATATTGAGCCTGACACACAGTCACTTGATGCCATTTCGAGTGCCCTAGGTTTACCAATGGAATGGTTTTTTCAACCATCTCTTACTGCTTCTTCTGTCTATCACTTTAGATCACAATCCGCAGCGACCAAAACTGCTCAAGAAATAGCAAGAATTAGGCTTAGATGGACAGCAGAGTTTGCTAATAAACTTGTTGAATGGGTTGATTTACCAGAAGTAAATCTAATTCCATCACCATCTAGGGAGAATGCGTTAAACCTTACAAATGATGAAATTGAAGCATATGCCCAAAAGCTTCGTGAACATTTAGGTTTAGGTGTAAACCCAATACCCAACCTAACTCAACTCTTGGAAGCATCAGGTATTATTATTGTTTGCGAGGAATCAGGCTTTACTAGCATGGATGGTGTCTCTGCATGGATTGATGGAAGACCTTATATTTGGACTGCATCGGATAAAGCTAGTTGTGTAAGAAGTCGTTTTGATATAGCTCATGAACTTGGACACATTATTCTACATAAACATCTAACTGCTGAAGATTGCAACTCAATAAAACATAAAAAAATTGAGGATCAAGCCCATCTTTTTGCAGGCTGTTTTCTCATGCCAGCAATAGCTGCATCCTCCTTATTTCGGGTGATAACACTTGATACACTATTAGCTCAAAAGAAAAAATGGGGAATATCTGTAGGAGCTATGATTTCACAATGCTCTAATGCAAACCTCATTAATGAAGAGCAGACTTTACGATTAAGAAAAAACATGAGCTTCAGAAAATGGAGGACAAGAGAGCCTTATGATGATTCCATGACACCCGAGAAACCAATTTTATTTGAAAAATCTATAAAATTATTACTTGAGCATGGTGGATTTAAGAAAACAGATATCATCTCTAGATTTGGATTACCTAGAGTTGATATTGAAAAATTAGCGGCATTACCCAATGGATTCCTAAGCGATAATACTGATCAGGAATTGGTTCAACTGAGGAGAACAAACCTTAAAATTGTTTAACGGTTATTAAATAGCCTCTCCTCCGCTAAATCAGCGGTTTTATTGTGCCTAATAAAACCCTCAAACAACCCACCCCAGCGGTGGGTTTTATTTTAAATAGCTACCAAGACAAAATAAGAATACACCTGGCAACATACATAAGAAGCCAGCAGCCTGTGCATCCATATAATTCTTGATCTTTTGATGCAAAATATGAGGTCCGAAAATAATCCCTGCAAAGCACAATATAAACCCTGTAATTATTAAAAATGATGACATGTTCCTACCTCTTTATTTTTCTTAATTTTATCCTATTTTATACAGTTTTTCTTTTTCTCAGACTGACTTATAATTCAAAGTCCAATAACAATAAAACTATAACTATGAAGCACATCACGTTTATCACCCTACTCTTGTCTTTAGCTTTTACCGGCTGCCAAAAGCAACCAACTGAAGACATAGATCCAATCACCTCCACAGCAGCTCTTGAGAACTCAGATAATATTCTTAGTAAATACATAGAAAAGTTAGACTCAGAGTTCACCACTCAAGATGTGCGGGTAAAGATCTTATGCAGAGACTACCCACGCGAGTATGAAAAAAACTATATACCTAACTTGTTGAAGCTCTCACCCGGTGAATACTCTGAAGTTGCACTTTTGGCTGATATGGATTTGGTTTTGGATCACTACAAAGAGAAAGATGCTATTCAGTGCTAAAGCTTTCTTACTTCTGAAATATTAAATCTTTATATTGGATTTAAGGCCTCTCATGACCAGGTCTGTAATAACAAAGTAAAGCATCACTAACCCGCTTTCCGCGGGTTTTTCTTTATGTAAGGTAAGTGTAACCTTGTCTTTAAATGTTACATTATAACAATTAGTATAAAGATACCTATGATTCATAAACAGAAAGGTAAGTCTTAATGAAATATTTGATAGGCGCAGCATTGTTAGGATTAGCAATTACTGGCTGTACTTCAAATCCAAAAAACGAAGTGGTGCAAGAAAAAGTTGTGAGCAATACTCCAACTGAAACTCAGGTAATTAATTTTACTGGTCCAATGGATCTTACAGTCGAATTGAAATCTTCAGATAATTTTGAAACCGCAGAAATGACAGATAATTCTGGCAAGGTTTATCACCTTAAGCGAGCTATTTCAGGAAGTGGTATGCGTTTAGCCAATAATGATGGTGTTTCAATTCACTTCAAAGCTGGTGAAGGTATTGTAGAGTTTATGAAAGACAAACCTATCAGTATTACTGAATACAAAAAATAAGATTTACGCTTTAAGATAACCCACCCCAGTGGTGGGTTATCTTTTTATTATATGAAGTAATATTCCTATTTATTAGCCGATGGAATTTCTAAAAATTTTAAGTAAAGTGAGTTAAATTTTTGAATAATTAGTGAGCTAATCAGTTTAAAATTATAATATATGACGCTGT
>NZ_DFRO01000011.1:0-33397 GCF_002381195.1 Acinetobacter sp. UBA3461
ACTTCAAGTTTTACTCTGCCCCTATTAGGTCCCTTAAATGAGTTTGGTACAAACTATCGTAAACCTATAGAAAATACTGAAAATAATAATGAAGCAGCATTATTAAAGCTTCGTGAGTTAATAGCCCCACAAGTTTTACGCAGAATGAAACATGATGTCGCAGATTTACCTGCTAAAACTGAGGTAGAACACTGTAAAAATATTGAAATTTCATTATTGCAAAGACAATTATATATTGATGTGGTTAACCGCTTTAAAAAATTGTCCGCAGAAGGTAATCAGGGGGCGATGCTAACTTCATTACATAGTATGAGAATGATCTGTGCTCATCCATTACAGTTTCAACCAAATGCTACTTTAAGTGACTCTCCGAAGGTAAGTTGGTTAATCGAAACTTTAGAATCTATCAAGCAAAAAAATGAAAAAGTCATTATTTTTACTGAATTTAGAGACATTCAAGTATTTCTTAAACGAATTCTTTTAGAGAGATTCGGCGTAAACGTTACAACGGTTAATGGTGATTCAAATACAAGTAGTAAAAAAGGCTTAACACGGCAAAATTTGATTGATAAATTTCAAGAAAAATCAGGGTTTAATATCATTATCTTGTCCACTACAGCCGTAGGGTTTGGGGTTAACATTCAACGTGCTAATCATGTGATTCACTATACACGTAGTTGGAATCCAGCGAAGGAAGATCAAGCAACTGACCGAGCATATCGTATTGGGCAGGATAAAGAAGTTTTTGTTTACTATCCAACAGTAGTGGCAGAAGATTTCTTTACTTTCGAAGTAAAATTGGACAAGCTTTTATCAAGTAAGAGAGAACTTGCTGATGACATGCTAAAACCAAATATTGATCTTAAAAATGAGTTATTTGAGTTATTAAATGAATAAACTGGTTTGTGGAATGATCATTAATCACCTGACTATTCGTGGAGTTTTAGAGAGCCTGTAAAAATTTTGTGTAATTGCTTTTCATAAATTAAAGGTGATTGCTTAGGCAGTCACCGAATTCAATAATAAAGCGGCTCATAGCTAAACGCCAGTCGCGAATAGGAATATTCCACTTTTTAGATGCCGCATCAATCGTTAGATAAATCATTTTACGTACAGAATCATCTGTTGGGAAGACTTTACGCTTTTTGATCGCCTGGCGCGCGTATTACGCTGTTTAATGATTCGAACTTGCGGAGCAATGCTCTGTACTGGGGGCCTAATAGATCGAGGCGCTGAAAAATCTGGAGTGCCTTGGATTAATATAGCTGAATACTTAATTTATCATCACATCTAAAACCATCGGAAATGAGGTTTTACAGATATTTCCATGTGCTGATGTTTTTAGAATTTAGCTATATAACAGCCATGGTTTTGTACAGTACGTGGCAACCATGAAGAAATGTGCATTCGAGGTCAACATAATCCAAAAATGAAAGACATGCATGAAAGAAATGGAGGTGCATGGTTTTATCGACAATTTCAAATGACAAGACAAAGAGTTATCGAGCGTTTGGAAAGGTTACCGTTGGTCATAGAAGTTAGATTGAAAAATAAAAAAGATCGGTGTTGTTCACGCAGATATTGATATTCATGATTGGAATGCTTTTAAGACAGATATTATGCAAGGTGATTACAATATATCAGGTGTAACCTCTGCCTCTAGCAATGCTTTATAGGGAGAGGGCGTATTCATCAGCAGTCAGCTCACTATGATAGCGTCGAGAATATTGATGAAATCTATCTAGGTCCATACCATTGTGAAAGTGCCTACTAGAATAGATAACTGTCACTATATTGATGTTGGATCTTCCTTTACGAAGAAACTTTGTATTGTGAAAGTTAAATAATAAAGAGATGTGGGAACATATCGTATTACAGCATATAATTTGAAAATTGATTTTCTTGTAGAATGGAGGATAGAATTTAATCTAAAAGTATCTGATTTTTACAAAAAATTACAATAAAAAGCATATATTTTTTTGTATCACTACGTGTATCACTAAATTTTATTATTTTTAAAAGTTATTTAAAATCATGAGATTAAATGTTGGTACGGTAGAGGATATACCTACCAAGATTTTAAAATCTCTAAATACTATAACATTTTTTATTTTAAGCCTTTTTGTATAATCTAATTTAGCCATATAGAAATTCTTCTTTTATTATTCTGATTTTGCTATTTCCTCTCTAGGTATTAGGTTTTTTTATGATTATTTTTTAGATAAAATCTTTAACAAATTATAAATTATTACTAATTCCTTGCTTATTAGTAACGATAACTTATTTTATTCTTAATTATAATTTCCTGTTTTTTTGAGATTTTCTTAAAAATAATAATTTTTCGCTATTTAATTAAGGCGAATTTATAAATTTAACGTAATGATTAAAAATATAAGAATCTATGAAATTTAGCATAATAAGGCATTAAAAATAGAACTGGTTAATATATAGCCATTAGCGAAAAATTTCTATTTGATTTGAATCTTTTTTTAACTTATTAAATTAGTTTATGTAATTGATTTTATTGGTTTATAAGCTTAAGTATTTTTGATATTACCTAACTTTAAAAAAGAAAAACATAGGATCTTTTAAAGTATGCATAAAAAATAATTTGTTTGCTGCTATTTTTTGTAAGACATTAATTTACTAAATACTCGTTTTATTAATATTAATTATTAAAATATCTAAAATATTAGAAATAGCGATAAGATAAAAATATAGAACTATTTAGATATTTTTAGAGAGTTATGTCAAAGTCCAGAAGTGAGTCAAGTAAAGTGACTAAAAATCAGATAGAGAAACGTCCTCTTTATGTGCCATACGCAGGATATACGTTACTTGAGCTGCCTCTTCTAAACAAAGGTTCTGCTTTTACCGAAGAAGAAAGAAAGAGTTTTAATTTACATGGGCTTATCCCTCATGTCATTGAGTCTATTGAAGAACAAAGTCAGCGCTCTTATCAGCAATACTGTTCTTTTAATGATGATATTAATAAGCACATCTACCTGCGTAACATTCAAGATACCAATGAAACGCTGTTTTATCATTTAATTGAAAATCATTTAAGTGAAATGATGCCCATCATTTATACCCCAACGGTAGGTGAGGCGTGTCAGCGCTTTTCAGATATCTATCGCCGGCATCGTGGGATATTTATTTCCTATGCTGACCGTGAGGGCATTGATCAGATTTTACATAACGTTAATCGCAGAAATGTCAAAGTCGTAGTGATTACAGATGGTGAGCGGATTTTAGGTCTGGGTGACCAAGGGATCGGCGGAATGGGTATTCCGATTGGAAAATTAGCCTTATATACCGCATGTGGGGGTATCAGTCCGGCTTATACATTGCCAATTACGCTGGATGTGGGAACCAATAATCAACAGCTCTTAAATGATCCAATCTATATGGGCTGGCGTAAACCGCGTATTAGTGGCGATGAGTATTTCAATTTTGTTGATCAGGTCATTCATGCCGTTCAAAAAAGATGGCCAAATGTCTTGATTCAATTTGAAGATTTTGCTCAACATCATGCGATGCCATTATTAGAAAAATATCGTGATCAAGCATGCTGTTTTAATGATGATATTCAAGGGACGGCTGCAGTTGCAGTGGGTAGCCTGATTGCAGCATCACATGCTTCTAATAAACAACTGAAAGACCAAACCGTAGCTTTCCTCGGAGCAGGTTCTGCAGGATGTGGTATTGCGGAGCAGATTGTTGCCCAGATGGTAGCAGAAGGATTAACGGATGCTCAGGCACGTAAACGTGTTTTCATGGTGGATCGTTTTGGTCTGATTACAGAAAATCAGCCAAATCTTTTAGATTTCCAGCGAAAATTAGCTCAGGATCCAAAAAATATCGCCAAATGGGCAGATGCGGAAAGTACGATTTCATTACTTGATGTAGTGAAATTTGCGAAACCTACAGTTCTTATTGGTGTATCTGGACAGCCGGGCTTATTCAGTAAAGATGTCATTACAGCGATGGCTGAGCACTGTGAGCATCCGATTATTTTCCCATTGTCTAATCCAACTTCCAAAGTGGAAGCGGTTCCTTCAGATATTATCCAGTGGACAGATGGGAAAGCATTAATTGCCACAGGTAGTCCATTTACACCCGTCAATTATCAGGGGGAGATTTATAACATTTCGCAATGTAATAACTCCTATATTTTCCCTGGGATTGGATTAGGTGTAATTGCATCTGGAGCGAAGCGAGTGACCAATAATATGTTAATGGCCTCAAGTAATGCATTAGCTGAATGCTCACCGAAATTGAAAGATCCGAAAGCAGATTTGTTGCCTGAATTGGATCAGATTCAGCAGATTTCCAAGGTGATTGCATTAAGAGTTGCGCAAGCGGCAATACAAGATGGGGTGGCTCCTCAGGCAACTATAGAAACGTTGAAAGAAGCAATTGAAGCGAATTTCTGGAAGCCTGAATATCGTCGATATGAGCGGGTTACATTTTAATAGGTGATCAGATTATAGGAACTAGGTGCAAGGGTTTATAAGTAATATGCTTATGAACCCTTTTTTGAGTAGCTAAGACGATGATCTTCATGAGTAATATTTTCTTGATTTATAATGTCTGATACAAAAAATGAATCTGGGCAGATTCAAAAAGAATAATTTTACAGTTTAATTGAAACTATGAAAGAATGTTAAATAAACTGGTATATGAAATCATCATAAAAACTTGTTATAAATTAAAGATTACGAAACAACTAAATACTTCTACACCTTTTTAATTGAATATGCAGTTAAAAAATCCTCGGAGATGTCCATGTGCGTGCTGCCCGCTATAAAATTCTGATTGTTATATTACTGATTCTAATAGTAAGTTTTGTACTTTTTCGCTGGTGGAAAGGACCGGAATTGCCGAGCTATGCTTTAAAGGCGATGCCATTAGTACAAAATGTAGTAGCAACAGGACGTGTGGCAACGGTATCCCGTGCTGACATTGGCAGTGAGCTTGCTGGTGTAGTGCTGGAACGACGCGTTCAGGAAGGTGATCAAGTTAAACCAGGCGATCTGTTGGTCGTACTGAAATCAGATGAATTGGCTGCCCAGGTGCGTCAGGCAGAAGTTGCACTGACCGAATTAGCCACAAGTCGACGTCCACAGGCCGCAGCAGAGTTAGCCTCGGCCAAAGCTCAACTTGAGCAGGCCAGTCGTGAAGCCAACCGTCGACGTAATGCCGAGCAAGGCATTCTTTCGGCTGAAGAAATTGAACAGGCTATCGAAGCGGAAAGGGTCGCACGCAATAACTTTGAAACCGCACGACTCAAGGCAGCTGCACTGGCGCAAGGACAGGTTGAAGAAGCCTCATTGCGTGAGCAGCTTGCAGTTGCTAAGGCTCAACTGGACAAAACCAAAATTCGTGCGACGGTCGCAGGCACAGTACTGACTCGCGATGTAGAGCCGGGTGATCTGGTTCAGCCAGGACAGACCTTATTTACTATTGCCATTAATGGCAATACCGAAATTCGCGTTCCATTGGATGAACGTAATTTATCGCGACTGGCGTTACAGCAAAAAGCAACGGTGATTGCTGATGCCTATCCGGAGCACACTTTCCCTGCATGGATTAGCTTTATTGCTCCAAGTATCGATCCGCAACGTGGCACAGTTGAGCTTAAACTTACTGTAGATCCGGTACCTGATTTTTTACGTCAGGATATGACGGTTTCAGTCAATGTCGAAACGGGTCGTCGCGAGCGAGCTTTAGCCATACCTAATGATGCGCTCACCGGTCTCAAAGGAGATAAAGCGACGGTACTACTGGTACGTAATGGTAAGGTTCAACGTCAACAAGTCACCTTAGGCTTGCGTGGTCTGGATCGTGCTGAAGTAATTTCAGGTTTGAAGGAGGGTGATCAGGTACTGGCTAATCCGGACGCTTCTTTAGAAGATGGCGCGCGAGTACGGTTAAAACCACAAAATATCCTAACTGAAAATCCTGCCAATCAAAGCAATACTAAAAACGAAATACCGGTGAAACTCGATTGAAAAACTTTTTCGGACGGCTATGGACCGAATGGATAATTGCGGTCAGTTTCTTACGTGAAGGCCGATCACAATCCATCATGATCACTGTCGGAGTTGCAGTGGGCGTGGCTGTGATTGTATTTATTACAGCATTGATTCAAGGTCTACAATCCAATCTGATTGACCGGACTTTAGGGACCCAGGCACATATCCGTTTGTTGTCTCCAGATGAAGTCAATCAGGTCGCACCGACCAAAGAAGGTATTATTCAGCTTGTATTGGAAGATAAACGTGCACAACGCTTACGTTCCATCAATAACTGGCAGCAAATTGTAACGACACTGGATCAATTGCCCGTTCTGACTGCAGTATCACCTGTTGTTTCTGGACCGGCTCTGGTCCAGCGTGGGGATGCGATCGAATCTGTTGCACTGGTTGGGATTGATCTGGAACGTTATCAGCAGATTATTCCTTTAAAAGAATACTTACAGAGCGGTCAGTTAAGGATTGGTGCGGATGATGTCGTGATTGGCAGTGAATTGGCTAAAGATCTTGGTGTGCAGGTAGGGAGTAAATTACGGCTGGATACCGGGCAGCAAGAAAGTACCTTGGTAAATATTGCCGGGATTTTTGAGTTAGGGGTGCGTGAACTGGATGCACGCTATATCTATCTGGATTTGAAACAGGCACAGTCTTTGTTGCTGTTGCCGGGTGGGGTGACGGTAATTGATCTGCGGGTAACGGACCTTTTTCAGGCAGATCAGATTGCGGATCAGGTAGGACGCCTGACGTCCTTGCAGGCTGAAAGCTGGATTGAAACCAATGCGCAGTTGATGAATGCGATTTCCTCACAAAGTCTCTCGACCAATATGATTATTATTTTCGTCGCCGTTTCAGTCGCTTTTGGTATTGCCAGTGTCATGTCAGTTAGCGTGGTGCAACGAACCCGGGAAATTGGAATCTTACGCGCGACTGGTGCAACCCAAACACAAATTTTAAGAGTATTCCTGTTTCAGGGGGCGATTTTTGGGCTTATCGGTTCGGCAATCGGCAGTTCTGCCAGTTATGGCCTGGTATGGATTTTTAATAATTTTGGCCCAGGCCTGTTTTATATTCCAGTACCTATTGAACTGGTACTTCTAGCACTGTTATTGGCAACTTTGACCGGTGTACTGGCAGCCGCTATACCAGCACGTCGTGCAGCAGCCTTGGACCCAGTGGAGGCCATACGTCATGTCTGAGCAGTTTCAGGAAGTTTTGCGTTTAGAGGCGCTGCGAAAATCCTATAACATTGGTCAACCAAATGAAGTGGAAGTTTTGCACGGCATTGACCTGTGTATTGAACGTCAGGATTTTGCTGCGCTGATTGGTCCTTCAGGTTCAGGAAAAAGTACCTTATTGAATATTCTGGGCTTGCTGGATCAGCCGAGCAGTGGTGAATTATATCTGCTGGGCCAGCCGACCAGTAAAATGACAGATACACAACGGACTGCACTACGAGGCAACAGTATTGGCTTCGTTTTCCAGTTTCACCATCTGATTCAGGCATTTACTGCCCTCAATAATATTTTAATGCCATTAATGTTGACCCAAGGCAGACCCGATCAGCAGTCAATTGATCGGGCACGTGAATTACTGGCAGCAGTTGGACTGGAAAAGTTTGCTCATCGTAAACCGAATGAGCTGTCTGGTGGACAGCAACAGCGTGTTGCGATTGCTCGTGCATTAATTACCAATCCAGCTTTATTACTGGCAGATGAACCCACCGGAAATCTGGATACGCAAACTGCGGAAGAAATGTTTGCGCTATTTCGTAAGGTGCATCAGGAACGGGATTGTGCCGTACTTTTAGTCACTCATGATCCGCGTTTATCAGCCACCTGTGATCGTACCATCAATCTGGTCGATGGCCTGATTCAAAGTGATACCAGAATGCAAAGGGTTGAGAAAGAACCGAAGGAATGACTCATTCATTCATCATTATAAGAACATGACTATTCTGATTTTGATCATGTCGCTCATGTTCTACAATAGGATGAGTTTTTCAAAAAGTATCCAAAGCAGAGGGACAGCTCTGTATTTTCAGGATTTTTCAGGGGGTAGGGTAGTTCAAGCCAAATATAATGCTAAAGGCCTGCAATACCATAAAGATGATTAGCTAGGGATTCTCATCTTCTTCATCCTCATGTCTTTGACGGATCTGGTCGCGTTTAACTTGGGGATCTTTATCTATACCTAATTGACCACGTTGAATTTCCAGATCCTGCTTTTCTTGCGGGTCTAATTCCTCCTCAGGAAATTCTTCGTTCAATGCTTCCTCAAGTTGTTTGTTTTCATCTGGATTTGCCATAAGAGTTTACCTACTTCTTCATGAATCACGTTATTGGATGTTCTTTCTATTATAAAAACCGAACCTCCCAAGTCTGTTGTATTTATAGCTCGGCTGATTTAAAAAATTGTTGCCAATGTAAGTGATTTTAATGACTCGCTAATAATCCTAATAAGTGCTTTATAAATGTTAATGCTTGTTTAGAAGCATTAGTTCACAATTTCTTTTTCTCCTGGACAGATCAATGTATTAATCTAAGTCTAGTGCCAAATATCTTATGACATAGAGAATGATAAATTTTATATAAAAATCAGTTTTGGTGCCTGTTGCTGGCAAGCAAATTGCAATAACAACATACCGTCAGGTTCTGTGCCAGAAGTGCAGAGCCTAAATTAAACCCTCAGCTTCGCCACAAGCGGAAAAGAGTTTTAAAGGTTAGCGTATATGGCAATTCAATCTAATCCTCGGGTGATTTACCCGACGCGTCATCCTGCACCGCAGGAGACCAGAAAACATACTGCGTTTGAAGACCTACAGGCCTTATTCTCAGGTTCTCTGTTTGTCAGTATCTGTATGACCATGTTTGCTCAGGCGGGCTTATTGACCGGCAGTACCGCAGGGCTTGCCTTTGTGCTGCATTACGCCACAGGCTGGTCTTTCAGTCTAATCTATTTTGTGATCAATATCCCTTTTTACTGGTTCGCCTGGAAATATATTGGCAGGGAATTTACGCTTAAAACTTTTATTTCTGTCGCTTTACTCTCACTGATTACCTTTATTGCACCTCGGTATTTGCATATTGATTATTTGCATCCAGCTTTTGCCGCGATTGCAGGTGGCTTTCTGATGGGAACCGGTGTGCTGTTCTTGGCCCGACATAAATCCAGTCTCGGTGGTGCAACCATCATTTCCCTATATGCACAGGAAAAGTGGGGTATGAAAGCAGGCAATGTACAGATGGTAATTGACTGTATTGTGGTGCTACTTGCACTCTGGATTGTGCCATTTGATAAAGTGCTTTGGTCAATTCTGGCAGCAGTGATCATGGGAAGTTTTCTGGCGATTAATCATCGACCGGGACGCTATAAAGGGCATTAAATAAAAGACAGGATTGGAAAATAACCTAAGCATTAATACTGATTCATAAATCTAGAAAAGAGCAATAAACAACAAGGCCTGTTGCTCTTTAATATTGAATCAAACCACGTCCATCAGAACATGATCGCTAGAATGTGTACTGATAGCTAACTATATTTAACTTTACTTGAATTGCTTTAATTTGCTATCTAAATGCCTTTCTTTTACTGACTTCTTTCCACCTTCAGTTTTGTAGCCGACGGCTTTTTTATAACAAATATCTACAATAATTTATTGTGTTAAAAGTAGAGCAACACCCCTTATGAACATCTCAAAATTACAATCTTGGAGTAGATTACTGATAAATAAAAAAGTATATTTTTTAGCTTAAATTTGCCGATTTATTTATCTAAAACACTATGATCAGAATAAAATTAAAAACAGTAAAATCATCATTTTCGCTAACATATTCAGATTTTGTTTAAATTGACCAAGATGTTTCAAGTAGTCTGTCATTAAGTCCAACACTGAACAAATCTGTTCATCGTTTTTTTGTCTCTTTTAATAGTTAAAAACTTTGATCGTCCTGAAATAGTGCTAAAAATGATGATGATGAATAGTCCATTTGACTTTTTAAAGTATAGGTACTTATAAAAAAGCTATTTTCTATACGGTGAATAAACTAAGTAAACTTAAGGATTCATTAGAAATTAACAGCTCTAAAAAAAACTATATATTAGAAAAACTGCTAAATATTCTTTAAAAATAGGCAGAATAAGAATAATAGATTTTTTGTATATGAAAGATGAGGAAATTGATTGGATTATAATCAATAGAAAATTGCAACAAATTGTATAATTTTTCAGCAAAATCACAACTTGAAATGATATTTCGTTGACTGTAAAGCAAGGAGATACGATACTCTCAAGGTTTAATGCAAACATATCGGTTCACAGGGTCTGAGTCAAAAGCTTGATCCTCAAAACTCTATCAAACGCAAGGGGCTATATATGGCTGGTGGAAAGTCAACAATCATTTACACACTGACCGACGAGGCGCCATTGTTGGCGACCTACTCGCTACTGCCGATCATTGAGACCTTTACTAAGCCTGCTGGCGTTGAGATTGTCAAAACTGACATCTCTGTTGCAGCACGCGTGCTCGCAGAATTCTCAGACTACCTGACTGAAGAACAGAAAGTAGCTGACAACCTTGCTGAGCTAGGCCGTCTTACACAAGATCCAAGCACAAATATTATTAAACTACCTAATATCAGTGCTTCTGTAGCTCAGTTAACAGCATGTATTAAAGAGCTTCAGTCTAAGGGCTATGCAATTCCTGATTATCCAGAAAACCCAACTACTGAAGAAGAAAAAGCACTTAAAGCACGTTTCGGTAAATGCCTCGGTTCTGCTGTAAACCCGGTATTACGTGAAGGTAACTCTGACCGTCGTGCCCCAACTGCCGTTAAAAACTACGCGAAAAAACACCCGCATTCTATGAGCGAGTGGAAACAGTGGTCACAAACTCACGTTTCACATATGGACGAAGGTGACTTCTACCACGGTGAAAAGTCAATGACTTTAGACCGCGCACGTAACGTGAAAATGGAATTGATCACTAAGTCTGGTGAAACCATTGTTCTTAAGCCAAAAGTTGCGCTTCAAGACGGCGAAATCATCGACTCAATGTTCATGAGCAAAAAAGCGCTTTGCGACTTCTATGAAAAAGAATTAGATGACTGTAAAGAAGCAGGCATCCTGTTCTCTCTACACGTTAAAGCGACCATGATGAAAGTGTCACACCCGATCGTATTCGGTCACTGTGTGCGCATTTACTACAAAGAAGCGTTTGAGAAACACGGTAAACTGTTTGATGAGCTAGGCATTAACGTAAACAACGGTATGGCTGGCCTTTACGAGAAGATTGAAACACTTCCGACTTCTTTACGTGAAGAAATCATCCGTGACTTACACGCTTGTCAAGAACACCGTCCAGCGCTTGCAATGGTTGATTCTGCGAAAGGTATCACTAACTTCCATTCTCCAAACGACGTAATTGTAGATGCTTCTATGCCTGCAATGATTCGTGGTGGGGGTAAAATGTGGGGTGCTGACGGCAAACCTTACGACTGTAAAGCAGTAATGCCTGAGTCTACTTTCGCGCGTATTTACCAGGAAATGATCAATTTCTGTAAATGGAATGGTAACTTCGATCCACGTACAATGGGTACTGTACCTAACGTGGGTCTGATGGCGCAAAAAGCTGAAGAATACGGTTCACACGACAAGACTTTCGAAATTCCTGAAGCAGGTATTGCGAACATCACTGACCTGGAAACAGGTGAAGTGTTGATGTCTCAAAACGTGGAAGAAGGCGATATCTGGCGTATGTGTCAGGTGAAAGATGCACCGATCCGTGACTGGGTAAAACTTGCTGTAACGCGTGCACGTAACTCTGGCATGCCTGCAATCTTCTGGCTTGACCCGTACCGTCCACACGAAAACGAACTAATCAAGAAAGTTCAAACTTACTTGAAAGATCATGACACTGACGGTCTAGACATCCAGATCATGTCTCAAGTACGTGCGATGCGTTATACACTTGAACGTGTTGCTCGTGGCCTGGATACTATTTCAGTAACTGGTAACATTCTGCGTGACTACCTGACTGACTTGTTCCCGATCATGGAACTGGGTACTTCTGCGAAAATGCTTTCTATCGTACCATTAATGGCGGGTGGCGGCATGTACGAAACTGGTGCGGGCGGTTCTGCACCTAAGCATGTACAACAGCTGGTAGAAGAAAACCACTTACGTTGGGATTCTCTAGGCGAGTTCCTGGCACTTGCTGTTTCTCTAGAAGAAATGGGCATTAAAGAAAATAATCCACGTGCGAAACTACTTGCAAACACACTTGATGCTGCAACTGGTAAATTGCTTGACAATGACAAGTCTCCATCACGTCGTACTGGCGAGTTAGACAACCGTGGTAGCCACTTCTACCTGGCTAAATTCTGGGCTGAAGAGCTTGCTACGCAAGACCAAGATGCAGAATTGAAAGCGAAATTCGCGCCTATCGCACAAGCCTTGGCTGAAAACGAAGCGAAAATCGTTGAAGAGCTGAACACTGTTCAAGGTAAAACTGTAGACATCGGTGGTTACTACGCAGTTGATCCTGCGAAAGTAAATGCTGTAATGCGTCCAAGTGCGACATTGAACCAGATCATTGAATCACTACAGGCTTAATTAGAAGCTGGACTGACTATCAGCTTAGTGAAGTGAAATAAAAACCGGTGCTTAGGCACCGGTTTTTATTTCATGATGAAAACTAAAGGGATGCTTTATTGACGAAGCATCAGCCTTTAGGGCTATAGGTGAAATGAATAAACAGCCATTTCATATTAAATAAGAAGATGATTCGTTTTGAACACCCCAAAAAATTAGCTTGAACACCCGATTAAAGGTATAGACAATATAATGAATATATTGAAAGAATTAGATTAATACTCAGGCTGAGTAATTGCAGGACTCAAATGTCGAGGAGGTGTCTGAATGTCATATCAGTTCATCCAGCCTATTCAGGAAGATCGGTTCGACATTGTGGGTGATATTCATGGTGAGATCGACGCCTTAAACAGTCTCTTACATGTCATGGGCTATAATCTTAAAGGTGAGCATCCAGAACAGCGTAAGCTGATCTTTGTGGGTGATCTTTGTGACCGTGGGCAAAACAGTGTCGCGGTAATTCAGCAAGTGAAGATTTTAATAGAGCGGGGCCATGCCTACTGTGTGCTGGGCAACCATGAGCTGAACCTGCTAAATCAATCCTATCGTGAAGGCAATGGCTGGTATTTTGGCTCACCGCATATGGATGACCATAAGTCTTTTTACTCTGTACCTGCTACGCCACAAGACCAGCAGTGGATTCTACAATTTCTGCAAACTTTGCCCATTGCACTGGAATCAGCTCAAGTCCGGGTTGTGCATGCCTGCTGGGATACACACTCCATTCAACAACTAAAAGTACTGGACAAGCTGCATTTACTTGAAGCCTATGAATATTTTGTCCAGCAGACCCAGCAACATGTTACTGATGCAGGTATTACAGAACAGGCATTCCAGGAAGCAGATCAGTTTCGTGAAGCGCTTACTGATCCGAATAGCGATATTCCTTGGCTGAAACATATGGCACAAAAGGAATGGATTGAGCAGATGTATAATCCCATCAAAGTGTTGACCTCTGGTGCTGAATATATGACAGACAAGCCCATTTATGCTGGCGGCAAGTGGCGCATGAAAGACCGTCTGCCTTGGTGGGAGGATTATCAGGAGGATATTCCCGTCATTATTGGTCATTACTGGCGTAAATTTGACTCGACTGAAGTGAAAGCTGGCCTGTTTCAGCAGATTGACCCGCTACAGTGGTTTGGGCATAAGCAAAATGTGTTCTGTGTGGATTATTCAGTCGGCAAACGCTATCTGGATCGGCAGCAGCAACGAGAATTTTCAAGCAAATTAGCGGCTCTTAGATGGCCTGAAAAGCAGGTGATTTTTGAGGATGGTTCAACTTATTTGACTTCTTAATCTGTTTAAATGGTGTTGGTCTGATATTAAATAACAGATAAAGAAAAAGCGATCTAAGTGACCGCTTTTATAACTAGATCAGCCGGATTATTCAGCTTCAATAATTTCAAAATCGTGCGTAATTTCCACACCGCCATCAGACAGCATTTTACTGGCTGAGCAGTATTTTTCGGCAGAAAGCTCGACAGCCTTAGCCACTTGTTTCTCTTTAATGCCTTTACCTGTCACCACAAAATGCAGGTGAATCTTCGTAAATACCGCAGGAATAGTATCGGCACGTTCTGCATTGAGTTCACAGCGAACATCAGTAATGTCCTGACGCGCTTTCTTTAAAATGGTGACAATATCAAACGAAGCACAACCACCCAAACCGGTTAATAGAAGTTCCATTGGGCGAGGACCACGGTTCTCACCACCGTATTCTGGCGAGCCGTCCATGACGATACTGTGACCACTTTGCGTTTTTGCTTCAAAAGCAACATTCTCTAACCAATGAACGCTTGTTTGCATTGCAACTACCTAAAAAAAGCTATAAATTTACGAAGTAACTGTACACTAACATAAATTGGGTTGATAAGGAATTTCATTCCCACTGTGTGACAAGTTCACATTAGGTCTTGTGCGATCTAAAAATTATCCTTATTTGGAACTGCTAGCATGACTTCAAACTTTTCACAATTAAGCACAGATGCACTTTCTCCGGGGCAATTGCCAGAATCCGTGAAGGCATTATTAAAACGTGCATATATCAACCGTTACCCAAAACGTACAACGATCGTTGATGCAGGAACAGAATCTAAATCTTTATATTTGATTCTGAAGGGGTCTGTATCGATCATTCTTCGTGAAGATGATGAGCGTGAAATTGTCGTGGCGTATCTGAACGCGGGTGACTTTTTTGGGGAAATGGGCTTATTCGAAGCAAATCCACAACGTACTGCAGAAGTGCGTACGCGTGACGTTTGTGAAATTGCAGAGATTAGCTACGAAAACTTCCATGAATTAAGCAAACAATATCCTGACTTGAGTTATGCGGTCTTTGCCCAACTGGTTCGCCGTCTGAAGAATACGACACGTAAAGTAACTGACCTGGCATTTATTGATGTTTCTGGTCGTATCGCACGTTGTCTGATCGATCTTTCAGCTCAGCCTGAAGCGATGATCTTGCCAAATGGCCGTCAGATTCGTATTACCCGTCAGGAAATTGGCCGTATTGTAGGTTGTTCCCGTGAAATGGTCGGTCGCGTGCTGAAAACCCTTGAAGAGCAAGGCATGATCGAAACGGATGGTAAAGCAATTCTGATCTTTGATGCCTCACTGGAACAAAATGAAGTAACAGCTGAAGATGATTCAGAAGAATAAGCTGCAATTTTGAGAAAAGGGCAAACCTTCGGGTTTGCCTTTTTTATAGCTGCGGAAAATCCGACATCACAAATAAGAACAAACTTCTCAGAAAAGATGATTTCAGCCCGTCGCTTTCCTTCTATACTCTATGTGTACTTTATTATGATAAGTCAAACCTAGAATAGACAGGGAATTATTCATGCAATTCAAACCACTTGCAGATACCGGTATTTTACTTCCAGAAATCTGTTTAGGCACCATGACCTTTGGTGAACAAAATACCCAGGAAGAAGCTTTTAAGCAACTCGATTATGCACTGGATCAAGGACTGTATTTCTGGGATACCGCAGAAATGTACCCGGTACCACCAAAACCGGAAACCCAAGGTGCGACAGAACGCATTATCGGGAACTGGATTGCATCACGTGGCGGTCGTGACAAACTGTTTTTAGCATCCAAAATCGCTGGTCCATCACAAGGTGGTAGTCATATCCGTGATGGACAGACCCGTTTTGGGGCAGATGAAATTTCAGCGGCCATAGACCAGTCATTGTCACGTCTGCAAACCGATTATATCGACTTATACCAGTTGCACTGGCCGCAACGCCCAACGAATTTCTTTGGTAAACTCGGTTATGGCAATGCTGAAGCGGCCGAAGACCGTGCAGTGACGGATCTCGAAGAAACCCTGACCGCCTTGCAATATGAAATTAAAAATGGCCGCATCCGTTACATCGGTCTGTCGAATGAGACCCCATGGGGGACGATGAAGTTCCTGCATCTGGCCGAGAAACTGGGATTATCAAAATTTGTCAGCGTACAGAATCCATATAACCTGCTGAATCGTACCTATGAAATCGGTATGTCAGAAATTGCCAAATATGAAGGTGTAGGCTTACTGGCTTATTCACCTCTGGCATTCGGATATCTGACGGGTAAATTCCGCAATGGCGCACGTCCAGCCAAGGCTCGTGTCACCTTATTCTCGCGTTTTAGCCGTTATAGCAATCCGGAAAGTGAATGGGCGGTGGAGCAATATGCACAACTGGCAGAGCAGCATGGTCTGACCTTGACTCAATTGGCATTGGCATTTATTAAGCAGCAGTTCTTTGTAACCAGCACGATTATTGGTGCAACTAATCTGGATCAGCTAAAAGAAAATATTCAGGCTTTTGAAGTGGAGCTGTCTGAGGAAGTACTGAAAGGCATTGAAGCGATTCATCGTCAGCAGCCGAATCCAGCACCATAATTTTTATAATTTATTCCGGAAAAGCCTTTATTGATAAAGGCTTTTTCTATTTCACATGATTAAGTTTATGGCTGAATAAAAAATCTTCTTTGTTTACTTGAAATATGATTTGACTATACCAATATTATTATTGAAGACTGCCTGATATTTATTTTAAGTTTTTGAAAAATATATATAAATTTATTTGAAATTTATGTGCGTGCTCCCATATATGAATTAAGTTAAAAATTTGTTGTGAGGAATAACAATAATGCGCTTTGAAAAATTTACAAATCGCCTGCAGCAAACCCTTTCAGATGCACAATCCTTGGCAATGGGTAAGGACCATGCTTCTATCGACGGTATTCACATTCTGGCAACTTTGTTAGATGAATCATCCAATATCAGTCTGCTGCAACAGGCAGGTGCGAACTTACGTGATTTGCAGACTAAACTGCAAACTGCGCTGAGTAATGCACCGACTTTAAGCCAGTCCACCGGTGATATTAACCTCAGCCCTGAAGCAGCGAAAGTTCTGCATCTGGCAGACAGTTTTGCCCAAAAAGCAGGGGATGAATTCCTTTCTACTGACTGGGTATTGTTAGCATTAGCGGAAACAGGCAAAACCAAATCACTTTTAAGTGAAGTAGGTGTTAAAGCCGAGACCTTAAAACAAGTCATTCATCAAATTCGAGGCAATGAAAAAGTCATGAGCAATAATCATGAAGATCAGCGTGACTCTTTAAATAAATACACCATTGACCTGACTGAACGCGCATTACAAGGCAAGCTGGATCCAGTGATTGGTCGTGATGATGAAATTCGCCGTACCATTCAGGTTTTGTCACGCCGTACCAAAAATAACCCGGTACTGATCGGTGAGCCTGGTGTCGGTAAAACTGCGATTGTAGAAGGTCTGGCACAGCGTATCGTGAATGGGGAGGTTCCAGAAGGTCTGAAAGGTAAACGCGTTCTGTCACTGGATTTAGGTTCATTGCTGGCTGGTGCCAAATACCGTGGCGAATTTGAAGAACGTCTAAAAGCTGTTCTGAAAGACCTGGCCAAACATGAAGGCGAAATTATTCTGTTTATCGACGAGCTGCATACCTTGGTGGGCGCAGGTAAGGGCGATGGTGCCATGGATGCCGGTAACATGCTGAAACCAGCATTGGCACGTGGTGAGCTGCGTTGTGTGGGTGCAACGACCCTAGATGAATACCGCCAGTACATCGAAAAAGATGCAGCCTTGGAACGTCGTTTCCAGAAAGTATTGGTGGATGAACCAAGTGTAGAAGATACCATTGCAATTTTACGTGGTCTGAAAGACCGTTATGCGACTCACCATGGTGTACAGATTCTGGATTCTGCGATTATCGCTGCAGCTAAAATGTCACATCGTTACATCACTGACCGTCAGTTGCCAGACAAAGCGATTGACCTGATTGATGAAGCAGCATCGCGCATCAAAATGGAGCTGGACTCTAAGCCAGAAGCTTTGGATAAACTTGAACGCCGTTTAATTCAGCTGAAAATGCAATTGGAAGCGGTGAAAAAAGATGAGGATTCGGGTGCCAAGTCTGAAGTGAAATATCTGGAAGATCAGATTGCTACAGTTGAGAAAGAGTATAGCGAACTGGAAGAAATCTGGCGTGCAGACAAAGCGCTGGTTGCGGGCAATAAAGACATTCAGGTGAAGCTGGATCAAGCCCGTATTGCGCTAGAAAAAGCGCAGCGTGAGGGTGATCTGGCAGAAGCGGCACGTTATCAGTATGGTGTGATTCCTGAGTTACAGAAGCAACTGGAACGTATTGAAGCAGCTGAAGAAAGTGAAGCACCAAAACTACTACGTGACAAAGTCACTGACAATGAGATTGCTGAAGTGGTCAGTGCTGCAACTGGTATTCCAGTGGCAAAAATGCTGCAAGGTGAGCGTGACAAACTGCTACATATGGAAGAATTCCTGCATAAACGTGTCGTTGGTCAGGAAGAGGCTGTTGTAGCAGTGTCGAATGCAGTCCGTCGTTCTCGTGCCGGATTGTCTGATCCAAACCGTCCAAGTGGTTCATTCCTGTTCTTGGGTCCAACCGGGGTGGGTAAGACTGAGTTGACCAAAGCTTTGGCGAACTTCCTGTTTGACAGTGATGATGCAATGATCCGTATCGACATGTCGGAATTTATGGAAAAACATTCTGTCAGCCGTCTGGTTGGTGCGCCTCCGGGCTATGTCGGTTATGAAGAAGGTGGTGTGCTGACTGAAGCGGTACGTCGTAAACCCTATAGCGTGGTGCTGTTTGATGAAGTTGAGAAAGCGCATCCGGATGTATTTAATATTTTATTACAGGTACTGGATGATGGCCGCTTAACGGATTCACAAGGCCGTGTGGTGGACTTTAAAAATACCGTGATCGTGATGACTTCTAACTTGGGTTCAAGTGATGTGCGTGAACTGGGTGGTGGTGCGACCCGAGATGAGGTACGTAGTGTGGTGATGAATGCAGTGTCGGAACACTTCCGTCCTGAGTTCATTAATCGTATCGATGAGATTGTGGTGTTCCATTCACTGGAAAAAGCCCAGATTCGTGGTATTGCTGATATCCAGTTGAACCGTTTACGTCAACGTCTGGCAGAGCGCGACTTGCGCTTATCCGTGGAAGACAGTGCTTTTGACCAGTTGATCGATGTAGGCTTTGATCCTCTATATGGTGCGCGACCATTGAAACGTGCGATTCAGCAACGTATAGAAAATGGCTTGGCGCAAAACATTCTTGAAGGTAAATTCAACCCAGGCGATACCATTGTGGTTAGCGCTGAAAATGGTGAACTGGTCTTTGATAAAATGAAGCTCAACTAATCTAAACTGATCGGAAAAGAAAAACCCAGCCTAGACTGGGTTTTTCTTTATGGTACTTACTTCTTCCATCGCACCACTTTTCTTTTTCTCCCTCTGCGAGAAAAAGAAAGAGGGTGTAAATCCTGATGAAAGAAATTAATTCATTATCAAATTACATTTTTGGATGGGTGATTTTCCATGCACGGTGAATCTTCTGATTACGCTTGAAATCAGGACCGATGGTTTCATGGGTGATTTCTTCCACATCAAAGAATGCCAAGATTTCTGCATCCATTTCAAAGCCACGATAATTATTTGAGAAGTAGAGTGTACCTTCAGTGGTTAAACGGTTCATAGCACGTTTAATCAAAGACAAATGGTCACGTTGTACGTCAAAAGTACCGTAGAATTTCTTCGAGTTAGAGAATGTTGGTGGATCGATAAAGATCAGTTCATATTGCTCATGACCTTCTTTCAGCCACTCAAAACAGTCACTTGCGAAGAATTGATGTTGTTCATCTGCATGGTCAACGGTTAAACCATTTAATACAAAGTTTTCCTTTGACCAGTTCAAATAGGTATTGGATAAATCTACACTCGTCGTACTTGCTGCACCACCCAGTGCTGCATGTAAACTTGCCGTAGAGGTATAGCTATACAAATTCAGGAAATGCTTGCCTTTGGCCTCTTTGGCAATACGTAAACGCATCTGACGGTGATCGAGGAACAGGCCCGTATCCAGATAATCGGTCAGGTTGACCAGAATCTTGGCCTGACCTTCCTGCACGATAAAACGTTTAGACGCCGTACTTTGTTTGGTGTACTGGTTTTTACCTTCCTGACGGGCACGGGTCTTGATAAAGATCGCATCACGACCTAAACCTGTCACAGCACGAATCGCCTGCAAAGCCAGGTTAAAACGTTTTTTAGCTTTTTCAGGATCAATTTTTTTCGGTGGGGCATATTCCTGAACGTGCAGACGCTCACCATACAGGTCTACTGCGATATTAAAATCAGGTAAGTCTGCATCATACAAACGTAGACAGTGAATATTTTCTTTCACCGCCCATTTTTTCAGAGTTTGCATATTCTTGGTCAGACGGTTGGCAAATTCCATAGCACCTTCGATTGGCTCGAATTGCTGTGGTTGCCAGCTTTCCAGGAATGGACGTACCACTGCAGCCGGTTTAACTGTACCGAAACGGATATAGATCGGTAATTTACCGTTCATCAGCCGTAGAATTTGCGGATCATTGAACGCCAAGACATCCGCCTGTTCAACTTGTGACGCAATCACTGCTGCTTTTTGATTGGGGAAATTCTTTTGCAGCAGATTAGACAAACCTAAGTACAACGCACGGTTAGAAGCCTTGTCACCTAAACGCTCACCATAAGGCGGGTTGGTCACGAAGAATACTTTCTTGCCTTCGGCCTGGAAATCAGGCCAGTCATTTAAGGTACGTTCTTCGATCATAATCTGGTCAAGCGCTGATTCAAAACCTGCTGCAATGATATTTTGCTTGGTGGCTTTTACCGCTTCCCAGTCAGCATCGAAGGCATAAAATTTTGGTAATGGATTTTCCAGCGCAGCTTTATGACGTTCAGCAGCTTCGGCTTTAATACCCATCCACAGTTCATGATCATGACCATTCCAGCCGTTAAAGCCGAAACGACGTACCAGGCCTGGTGCACGATCAGTCAGAATCATTAAAGATTCAATAATAAAGGTACCTGAACCACACATAGGATCAACCACAATATCCGGGTTGATGTCTTTCAGGCCACCTTTTTGCAGGATCGCTGCTGCCAGGTTTTCCTTGATTGGTGCTTCAGTCATAAAGCGACGATAGCCACGTTTATGCAGAGAATCACCAGAAAGGTCCAGGCAGTAGGTATGAGCTTTTTTACCAGCCAGAATATACATGGTGATTTCTGGCTGTTTGGTATCAATACTTGGACGTTTACCCACGGCTTCCATGAATGAATCCACAACACCATCTTTAGCACGCAAAGTGGCAAACTGGGTATTGACCTTGATATCACGTTCGACATGCAGACGAATTGCGAAGGTACTTTGTGGTGCAAAAATTAGTGACCAGTCAAAGCTGATTGCACCTTCATAAAGCTCTTCAGCCACATCACGCGCATCATGGGAGAATTCAATTTCATGTGTGTGGATTGGCATCAGGACACGTGAAGCCAGACGCGACCACATACAGATGCGGTACGCATTTTCCAGTGTACCTTTAAAGGTCAGACGACCCGGGAAACGTTCAATATCCTGAACACCTAAACCTTTGATTTCTTCTTCTAATAAGGTTTCCAGACCATCGGCACAGGTGACCCAATAATTGCTTAAACGTGAAGAGGTATTCATAAAATAGAGAGACCGGAAAAGAATAAATAAAAACTGCGCTCAGTTTACCGTATTTTGCCTTTTAAAGCTTTTGAAATTGTTTCGATTGGCTTTGAAATTTCACCTGAACAAGCCCGCTACAATGAAATAAATATTAAATACATGATAAGTGAATCAAATTGGTATGGAAATTGCTCCTTATACAAAATGAGACTGTAGCCACTGGGGAGGGGCTACAGTCTCATTTTTTAAATAATTGGGGGTTTAAAATGGTAAATGGGGATAGCTTTTCAATTGCAACTTTAATTTATGCGCGTTTAAGACGTATTTCCGGTCGTGTAATTGATGCAATCTACCTGTCTGAAAATAAAGACTATGCAAAGCATGTGATTGAGCTGGCTATAGCAACTCAAGATGAGGAGTTATCACGACTGGTAGAAAAATTAAGACAGGTTTTCGATCTGTCTATGGATCAGGATGAATCTCTAACAGATACAACTCAGCATGTTCAGGATGACTGGATTGTTGTGGAACCGACACAAGAAGATATTCATCGCGCCCAAGTTGCCCATCGTTATATTGGCGCATTGCGCTAAGCTGGTTATGAGTGCAGATGCGCCAGACTGATGCACTCATTTTTTGCATGCAAAAACAGCAATCTGAGAAAAAGGTTAAATTATCTTATTGAAAAAATACATAGGAATTTCAAAATCAATTTTTATTATCAAGTCGGTTTTTGTACAAGTAGCCGATTTCCCAAGTGCGAACAGAAGTGAATCTCTGTATAATACGTTGACTTAACGTATAAGGAATCTCTCATGCACTTGGCTGCATTGCATACACCGAGCCAGATTCAACTCAATAAAGAAGGCAATCTAAAACACTTCTTGACTATCGAAGGTCTTTCCAAAGAAACTCTTACAAAAATACTGGACACTGCGGCGTCCTTTTTTAATGACCAAAATCAGCTCATTACCAATAATTTGCTCGAAGGGCGAACGGTAATGAACCTCTTCTTCGAAAACTCTACCCGTACCCGTACCACTTTTGAAGCAGCTGCAAAGCGTCTTTCTGCTAACGTTCTTAATATCGATATCGCACGTTCAAGTACCTCTAAAGGCGAAACGCTGCGCGATACCTTGTGGAACCTTGAAGCAATGGCAGCGGACATTTTCGTCGTACGTCATTCATCTTCTGGTGCAGCGCATTTTATTGCCAAAGATGTCTGTCCGAATCTGGCCATCATTAATGCGGGGGATGGCCGTCATGCCCATCCAACTCAAGCCATGCTGGATATGCTCACGATTCGCCGTGAGACCAAAAAGAATTTTGAAGATATTTCAATTGCCATCATTGGTGACATCAAGCATTCACGTGTAGCGCGTTCGGATGTCGCAGCCTTACAAACCTTAGGCTGTAAAGATATTCGTGTGATTGCGCCGAATACTTTACTTCCTTATGGCTTCGATGATTACGGTCCAGAAGTTCGTCTGTTCAATAATATGGAAGACGGCATCAAAGACTGCGATGTGATCATTACCTTACGTATTCAGAACGAGCGGATTGATTCACCGGCGCTATCTTCACAGGCTGAATTCTACAAAATGTACGGTCTAAACAAAGAACGTCTGGCCATGGCAAAACCAGATTGCATCGTCATGCACCCGGGTCCAATGAACCGTGGTGTGGAAATTGATTCCAGTATTGCAGATGGTCCACAGTCAGTGATTCTGAATCAGGTGACCAATGGGATTGCAGTACGTATGGCGGTGTTGGCACTTTCAATGCAGGGCCAGCTCCAGGAACAAGGTTTGATTGAAGCGATTGCGGTATAAGGAATAAGTCATGTCTATTGTTAAAATTGAGAATGTTCGAGTTCTAGACCCAATCGAAAAAACTGACAGTGTACAAACAGTTTATCTGGAAAATGGTAAGCGTATTGCTGAAACTGCAAATGTGTCAGAAACGATTAATGGTCATGGTAAATGGCTGATGCCTACCATGGTCGATCTGTGCGCGCGTCTGCGTGAGCCTGGTCAGCAACAGCATGGCACCTTGAAGTCTGAAGGCAAGGCAGCACGTGAAAACGGTATTCTGCATGTGTTTACACCACCAGATTCAAAGCCAATCGTGCAGGACAATGGTGCCTTGATTCATGGTCTGGTTGAAAAAGCCATGCTGGATGGCGGCATCTATCTGGAAGTGATTGGTGCGCAGACACAAGGTTTAAATGGACAACAGCCGGCAAATATGGCGGGTCTGAAAAAAGGTGGTTGTAGTGCTGTATCCAATGCCAGCGCGCCGTTTGCCAATGATGATGTAGTCCTGCGTACCCTAGAATATGCAGCAGGTCTTAACCTGACTGTAGTGTTCTATGCAGAAGAACCGCAAATCGCCAAAGATGGCTGTGTGCATGAGGGTTTTATTGCATCACGTCAAGGTTTACCAATGATTCCGGCACTGGCAGAGACTGTCGCGATTGCTAAATATCTGCTGATGATTGAAGCGACTAAAGTGCATGCACACTTTGGTTTGTTGTCTTGTGGTGCTTCGGTTGAGCTGATCCGCATTGCCAAAGAAAAAGGTCTACCAGTAACATGTGATGTGGCGATGCATCAGTTACATTTAACTGATGCACTGATTGATGGCTTTAACTCACTGGCTCATGTTCGTCCGCCATTACGTTCTGAATTAGATAAAGAGTTACTGCGTCAAGGCGTGAAGTCTGGAGTGATTGATGCGATCTGTACCCATCACGAACCACTCAGCAGCTCTGCAAAAATGGCGCCGTTTGCAGAAACTCAGCCTGGCTTTACTGCATTTGATACCTTCCTTCCATTTGGTTTGCAACTGATCAAAGAAGGTCTGTTTAGTCCATTGGAATGGGTAGAGAAAGTGACGATTGCACCTGCCAAGGTCGCTAAAATGCAAGAGCGCTGGATGAATGAGGCAGGTTGGGTGCTGCTTGATCCTGAAATAGAATGGACTTTGACGAAAGAGAGCATTGTGTCACAAGGTAAAAATACACCATTGATCAATCAAAAGGTTAAAGGAAAAGTTTTACAAAGCTTTGTGCCAGCATAAATCAGTTCCTGATTGTTTTTATTAAAGTCAGCTTCGGCTGACTTTTTTTATTTTGGTAAACATATCATTAACTAGCACTATTGAAATGTTATGATTTTCATACAACTATTTACATTTTCTAAAAAGATCGGGTTTTAAACTGAATAAATATTAATCATTAAAAAATCAAAAGAATGGTGACTTTATGAATGACGACCTGATTCAACGATTAAAATATCATGTTACTCCGACGGTGCTGCAAGGCGAAACAGAATATGTTGCTGCCAAAGAGCAGGCGCTGGCGCAATTTTATCCTATTTTCCTGAGCATATTGCGTGTGCATCCGGAACAGGCAGAAACTCTCAGTCAGCAATTAAATCCAAAGATCAGTGAATTGTTCACAGAAAAACCTGAAATCAAACAACGTCTGCTCGAGCATCTGGCCAGCCTGTCCGATAGCGTGCCACAAGAGCAGCTTGAACAGACCTTAAACCGTTCGATTAAACCAACTATTGAGTATCTAAAAACAGAAGCTGATGCATCTAATCCTGATGCAATTAATTATGTAATTGAAACCAATAATGATTCAATTCAAAAAGCGTTGCCGACTTGGGCATCACAGCTGTTACTTGCTATAGGTGCATCGCCATTGGTTGGCCATCATCCAACACCTGTACCGGGAATTGATCCTGAACCTGTTGAACCGGCGATTCAAAAAGAAAGAAGATCACGTTTTTTAATTCCGATCATTGCCTTTATTATCGTGGCTGCTTTAATTATGTTCTTCTTCCGAGGCTGTACACGTGATGATGATCCAGATGATATCCGGGATATGCAAAATGCATCTAAAGCAGTCGCAACTGAAACTGCATTTCTAAAATTAAGTACTGGAAGTGAGGGGCAGATTACTAGCTGTCAGGTACAGATTAATGATCCTCAGTATATGGAAATTTTACAAAACGAGATCAAACAGATTTTTAATTATAATATCGGTTGCGGTTCAGAAAGTAATGATAATTACCATTCTGAATTCACCGATCAGGATACGATTCCATCTGTACTAAAAGCAATGCAGGGTGTGCCAAATGTCAGTTTGCATTGGGAAGGAAAACAGGTTTCTGTACAAGCGGGGAATTCAGCCGATGCTGAACGTATCGCAGGTGAAATTCGCCAGCTGGCAAAAAATATGACGGTCATTACCCAAAAACCTATTGGTACTGCAAAGGCGATTAATACGCCGAGCAATGAAGCTGAAAAAGTCTTGGCAAGTATGCCTATAGAACAAATCCAAGCTTTAGATGTTGCGACAGCTTTAAATCTGCAAGCAATCAACTTTGCTCCAGGTTCAACTGAAATCCCGACCATCAATCAGTCGATTCTGGATCAGACAGCAGCTTTAATGAAACGTGCGCCACAAGTTCATTTACGAGTGATTGGTCACACAGATGCTCAAGGCGATGAAGAACTAAATAAACAACTTTCTTTACAGCGTGCTCAGGCGATTGTTAACTATCTGGTGAAACAGGGGGTCGATCCTGCCCAGTTGAATGCGATAGGCATGGGGCCGGCTCAACCCAATGCATCAAATGCTAAAGATGTAGACCGTTATAAAAACCGTCGTATTGCCTTTGAAGTCATGAATACCAATACCGGGACTGTACGTGCGGTCGATGACCAAGGTGTAAAACAGAAGGTGTAAATTCAAGACTAAAGAACGGTTTATTTAAATAGCCTATTTAACTAGGTTGATCAAAATGAAAAGGACGAATTGCTTCGTCCTTTTTTTATTGGCATGCTGTGCGCAATTGTTCAGGAATATGAGTAAATGCGGATTACTATCATCGGAGCAGGGCGAGTGGCTTATCATCTTGCCCGTGTATTGTCAGTACAGCATGAGATTGTGCAGATTTATAGCCGGACCTTGGAAAAAGCACAGCAATTGGCAGATCAATTTCAGGCACAGGCAATTGAAAAGCCTGAGCAACTGGATAATCGTGTGGACCTGGTCATTATTGCGGTTAGTGACCAGTCAATTGCCATGGTTATTGAACAGATTCATCCATATTTACCGAATAACCTGATCGTACATACTTCCGGCAGTACTCATTTAGATGTGTTGAAACAAATCCATACACGTGCTGGTGTGTTCTATCCATTACAAACCTTTAGCCTGGAACGTGAGATTAACTGGGAAAATACACCTTTATTTATCGAAGCACATGATCAAGAAGAACAAAATATCCTTCAAAATTTAGCAAATAGCCTAAGCAGTAGAGTCTATTTATATAGTTCAGAGCAACGCCTGAGTCTGCATTTAGCTGCAATCTTCGCATGTAATTTTAGTAACTACTGTTACGACATAGCCAAACAGGTAATAGATGCACAGCAAGTGGATTTTAGTCTGCTTTATCCATTAATTCTGGAAACAGCAAAAAAAGCCACACAGAATGATCCACGCCAGATGCAGACAGGTCCTGCTATGCGGGGAGATCAGAATATTCTGAATATGCATCAATCCATGCTGGAACAGTCACAACGTAGTGATCTGGCAGAAGTATATGCCTTGATGAGTCAGCAGATCCTGCAACGCCATCAAGCTTCCTGAACCTGAAAAATATATAGGTAACTGAATTGCATGCAGATTTCTCGATCAAGCATCGAGTTTAATTCTGAATATCAATTGTTCTATTTTCAGAAAATATCTTAAGTTGAGAAGATAATAATGAAAATGGAACAATAACAATGCAACAGGAATTTGACTACATCATTATTGGTGGAGGGAGCGCAGGATGCGTATTGGCCAGCCGTCTCAGTGAAGATCCCACTATTTCTGTCTGTCTTTTGGAAGCAGGTGGGCATGGCAATGCCTGGACAGTAAATATTCCGGCAGCCTGTGTCATGAGTTTACCAACCAAAATTAACAACTGGGCTTTTGAAACCGTTCCACAAAAAGGATTGAATGGACGTAAAGGTTATCAGCCACGTGGTAAATGTCTGGGTGGTTCCTCGGCAATTAATGCCATGATTTATATCCGTGGCAATCGTGCCGATTATGATGATTGGGCAGCGCAGGGCTGTACTGGCTGGTCTTATGATGAAGTACTGCCATATTTTATCCGATCTGAGAATAACCATCGCATTCAGAATGAATATCATGGTAATGCAGGCCCTTTACATGTATCCGATGTCCAAACAGAAAGTATTTTCCATGAGCGATATTTACAGGCAGCACGTGAGCAGGGCTATCCAGTGCTGGATGATTTTAATGGTGCAGAGCAGGAAGGCTTAGGGGTTTATCAGGTGACTCATGATAATGGTGAGCGTTGTAGCGCAGCTCGAGCTTATCTGTTTCCACATTTGAATCGTCCGAATTTGACCATATGGACTAAAGCCACCACGCATAAAATTATAATCGAACAAAAAGCGGCAGTTGGGGTGCAGGTGCAACATGCGGGTCAATTAAAAACGTTACGAGCGCGACAGGAAGTCTTGCTCTCGGCAGGTGCCATGCAATCTCCACACCTATTGATGCTATCCGGAATTGGTGATGCTGAAGAACTGAAACAACACGGTATCGAGCTCAAGCACCACTTGCCAGGGGTTGGAAAGAATTTTCATGATCACCCCGATTTTATTTTCGGCTATAGCGTCAAAGAATTTGCCGGAACTTTCGGGATATCCATGTCAGGTTCACTGGATATGTTTAAGCAGATTAGGCGATATCGCAGTGAACGCCGTGGCATGATTGCGTCTAATTTTGCTGAATGTGGGGGATTCATTAAAAGCTCGCCAGCACTGAAAACTCCCAATCTGCAATTGCATTTCGTGGTGGCATTAGTGGATGATCATGCACGTAAATTCCGTAGAAGCCACGGCATTTCCTGTCATGTCTGTTTATTAAATCCACGCAGCCGTGGTTCAATTAAACTGAGCGGGCCAAACATTCATGATCCGCTATTGATTGATCCAAATTTCTTGAACGATGAACGCGATTTGGATGATCTGGTCCAAGGTTTTAAACTGACGCAAAAATTGATGCAGTCACCATCGCTTTCCAGTCTGTATAAGCAGGATTTATTTACTGCGCATGTAAAAAATGATGAGGATATTCGGGAAATCCTGCGCAATCGGGTAGATACGGTGTATCACCCAGTTGGTAGTTGCAAGATGGGCGTTGATGATATGTCTGTAGTCGATCCTGAATTATGTGTCTATGGCATTCAAAATCTGCGGGTGATTGATGCTTCAGTCATGCCATCGGTCGTGAATGGCAATACCAATGCACCAACAATTATGATTGCAGAAAAAGCTGTAGATCTAATCCGGGCAAGACAGCAAACATCGAAAGTTGCTTAAAAATATGAGAATTTCTTTTTACAGAATAAATAGGGACCGTATATGACGTCATGGGAACAAGGTACAAATCTGGATAGTGCCAAATACATGCAGGATATTTTCCAGCAACAGCGTCAGGCATGTTTGCAAGCAGCATATCCAGATTATGAGCAGCGTCAACAGCAACTTAAAACACTATACCAAATGGTGGTGGAGCATCAGCATGAGATGGCAGCTGCTATTAGTCGGGATTTCTCGAACCGGAGTCTTGACGAAACCAAGCTGTTTGAAGTGCTGACCAGTTTGAATGGACTGAAACACAGCTTGAAACATCTGAAAAAATGGATGAAGCCGAGTAAACGTCAGGTTGGTATTCTGTTTCAGCCAGCCACGGGTTATGTGATGTATCAGCCGGTAGGCGTGGTTGGTATTGTGGTGCCGTGGAATTATCCGCTTTTCCTCGCCATTGGTCCTTTGGGTCAGGCCTTGGCTGCGGGTAACCGGGTCATGCTAAAAATGAGTGAATATACCCCGGAATTTTCTAGTCTGTTTCAACAGCTGATTGCCCGTTATTTCCCAGCTGACCAGATTGCTGTAGTTACGGGGAATGCACAAGTCGCGCAACAATTTACTACTTTGCCATTTGATCATTTGCTCTTTACTGGCGCGACTTCAATTGCACGTCATGTGATGCATGCGGCGGCGGAGAATTTGACCCCAATCACACTGGAGCTCGGTGGTAAGTCACCTGTTATCGTTGCGAAGGATGCAGATTTACAGGAAAGCGCACGCCGTCTGGCTTTTGGCAAAACCATGAATGCCGGGCAGACCTGTGTAGCACCAGATTATGCATTTGTGCATCAGTCACAAATCCAAGCTTTTATTGAAGCTTACTTCGATGCTATTCGACAATTTTATCCAAATAGTATTTTAAGCAATCCGGATTATACAACCATCATCAATGACCGGCAGCTTGCTCGATTACAGCAATATATTGAGGATGCTCAGGCCAAAGGTGCACAGTTGCATCAGATCGAACAGGGGGTAGATGGGCGCCGTTTGCCGCACCTGGTCTTGACCAATGTCCATGACAATATGCTGATCATGCAGAATGAAATCTTTGGTCCACTTCTGCCCGTCATTGGCTATGAGCAGATGGATGAAGTAATTAACTACATCAACCAGCATGACCGGCCATTGGCACTGTATTACTTTGGTTATAACAAAGCTGAGCAACAAAAAGTCCTGCATACGACACACAGTGGCGGGGTCTGTCTTAATGAAACTTTAATGACGGCTGGTATGGAGGATATGCCCTTTGGTGGGATTGGCCCATCTGGAATGGGGCATTATCACGGACATGAGGGCTTTAAGACCTTTAGTCATGCCAAGTCAGTATTTAGCCGTCCGAAATTCAGTTTAATGAAGCTGATTTATCCACCGTATGGCAGTTCGATTTTGAAACTGATTTATCGTATCTTCTTGCGTTAGAATGGGTGATGCCTAGGAAAATTGCCTGGTATAAAGATGATCAATCTATTTTTCTTTCTAAAATTGATTTCAGATATTCTGATCGCGATCATTCATTAATTCAAAGATAAATTTTTTTTATAAAAAAAGCGCTGAATCATCAGCGCTTTTTTGGATTCATCTTGGATTAAGAGATTTTCTTAAAGATAAAGTCATTAATCTTGTGACCGGCTTCAATACCACGACGCTCGAATTTAGTTTGAGGACGCCAGTCAGGACGAGGATAACTGTTGCCTTTACCTGCCAGGTTTTCCAAACGTGGACGCTCTTCAAGAACTTCCAGCATCCATTCAGCATACGGTTCCCAGTCAGTCGCAGCGTGGAATGTACCGCCGAGCTCTAACTTTTGTTCAACCAATGGCATACGGTCATGCGATACGAAACGGCGTTTGAAGTGGCGTTTTTTCTGCCATGGATCAGGGAAGTACAACTGCACCGTGTTGATACTGTTATCCGGCATTTCACGCAGGACTTGAATTGCATCGGCATCCAGGACACGCAAGTTGGTTAAGCCTTCCATACCTGCTTCATACACACATTGTGCGATGCCGGGTACGTGCACTTCAATACCGACAAAATTACGTTCAGGATTGGCTTTGGCCATTAATACCAGTGAACGACCCATACCGAAGCCGATTTCTACAGTCAGCGGACGTTCAGGGTGCTCAAAATGCTGGCGTAAATCACCCACCGGATATTCCAAAATTAAGTGACCATATTGTTCAAGCGCAGTACGTTGAGAGGTATTTAATGGCGCTGAGCGGCGCATAAACGTCACAATTTCACGGTGCTCGCTTAAATTGTCCAGCTCCACGACTTGCTGGTCTAATTGATCGTTCGACATAACTTTGGCAAATCTAAAAATTCAGAATGCGGTATTTTAAGTCCTGAGCGGAGCAAGTCAAACTTTTCTCGGGAATTCACTACTAAAAACTGGCATTGAGCTTATTCCTGAGAAAAATAAAAGGAACAATTGGCCCTTTTAAATCATATGAATGATGATCAGGTTTGATAACGGTCGACCAAAGTACTGCTGGCTTCATTCAGTCCAGTCACCTGAACATCAACTCCTTGCGCTTTAAATTTCTGTACGACGTTATTGAACATATTCACAGAAGTGACATCCCAAATATGGGCATGAGTCAGATCCAGTTCAACCACTGCCAGGTTTTCCTTAAAATCAAAGAACTGATAGAAACGGTCTGAACTGCTAAAAAAGATCTGCCCGGAAATCACATAACGACGAGAACGTTCATCTATCAAATGAGTATATACGTGAACCGTATTTTCCAGTTTGTTGATAAAGAACAGGGCAGACAATACCACGCCGATTAACACGCCTAATGCCAGGTTATGGGTCACCAAAACTACCAGCACAACAGTAATCATCACCACATTAAAAGCAAGCGGATGCTTGTTAAACTGCTGGATAGCACCCCACTGGAAGGTGGTAAATGATACCATGATCATAATGGCTACCAGTGCTGCCATCGGAATATAAGCCAGCCAATCTTTCAGAAATACCACCAGGCAAAGTAAGAAGATGCCTGCCACAAGCGTAGACAGACGGGTACGTGCACCAGACGAAACATTGATAATCGACTGTCCAATCATGGCACAACCGGCCATTCCACCCATAAAACCGCTGACAATATTGGCCATACCCTGACCACGGCATTCCTGATGGCGGTCACTTTCAGAATCGGTGACTTCATCGACTACAGTGGTGGTCATCATGGTTTCAAGTAAACCGACAGTGGCCAAAGTCGCTGAATAAGGAAAAATAATTTGTAGTGTTTCAAAGTTCAGCGGAATTTCTGGAATCAAGAAAACTGGTAAGGTATCTGGAAAATGCCCTAAGTCACTCACGGTACGCATATCTGATCCGAGGACAAGAGCCAGACCGCTGAGGATGATAATACAGATCAGTGGAGAAGGGATGGCTTTACCAATTTTCGGAAGATAAGGAAATAAATAAATAATTGCCAAACCGATCGCAACAAACAGATAACCGGTCACATCCATTTTTTGCATTTCCGGGATTTGCGCAACAAAAATCAGAATCGCCAAGGCATTCAAGAAGCCATAGACCACTGATTGCGAAACAAAGCGCATCAATTTGGCAACTTTAAATGAACCGGCAATTACCTGAATAATCCCGGTTAATATAGTGGCAGCCAGTAAGTATTGCAGACCATGCTCCTTGACCAAAGTAATCATAAGGAGCGCCATCGCACCAGTTGCTGCCGAGATCATTGCTGGGCGACCACCGAAGAAGGCAATAGATACCGCGATACAGAAAGATGCGTACAGACCGACTTGAGGATCGACGCCAGCAATGGCAGAAAACGCAATCGATTCTGGAATGAGGGCTAATCCGACCACCAGGCCAGCCAGAACATCAGTGCGGATATTGGAAAACCATTCTTCTTTTTTCAGACTTATCACAGAATTTCATCATTTCACTTTTAACCCCGCGTATCTTAATCGTCCTGGTATAAAAATCCACACAAGAATGACTTGAAAATGTCTGGAATATACTCAATATTGAAGAAGTAAATGTCTTTTGGCGGCAGTTACGCTTTTTTGCAATTTACAGGTTTGATCACTTGAAAGTTTGTTAGAAGCGATTTAAAACATTGAGAAGTAGATAACAAGGATCAGAAATGAAGCTTTACTATGCACCTGGTGCATGCTCGTTGGCAGCACATATTATTTTAAATGAA
>NZ_DFRO01000027.1:0-271713 GCF_002381195.1 Acinetobacter sp. UBA3461
CTTTAAATGGTTTCTAACATTTTTATTTCGTATAATCGCCATTATGTTAAATGGGGGGTTATTTAGTGGAAAAATCTACTTTTTAAAATTGTAAATAAGAGATTTTATGTTAAATATCATCTCAGGGTTGATCCTAGACAGTATCCTAGAAAAACGATCGGTAATACCCCATTATTAACTGAGGTTAAAAGTAAAAAAATTATAAGCCTTTATTATTGTTTAATTTTTTTAGCACTACCATCCATGCTTCTTTAGCGATTTGATTCATACCATTAAAGGCCATCTTCGCTTATGAAACGCATTCAACATAGCAATTAAAGGACTCATAGGGATCGCTAGATTAAAACGATCTCTATGAGTCAAATATTTACTCTGCTACTAATACCTTATAGCGTCCTGTTTCTTCGTCTTTACTTACGTTAAGAGTAAAAGCATTAATGCCTGTAGCACTACCAGTACTTTGCCCCATTACGAATGATTTGTTGTGCGATACACCTGTTTGGCTTTTTACTTGTAATGTCGCAACTCGACCATCCGCACGAGAGTAATTTGCTAAACCTACTCTATACGCACCGGTTTGAAGTTTTGTTGCATCACATGATGCAAAGTAATGTTCAGGTCCATTAGCATAAGTATTATCAATATCCAAATAACCTGATCCACCAATAGGGTTGGAGAACATTACTTTATTGCCAGATGGCTCAACCACATGTAGGTCTACATCTCCTAATCCATCCCAGGTGAGCATGACATTAAAAAAACCAGTTTCAGTGATTTTTGAAGGTGCTTTAAGCGTATTAAAAAGATTGTTTACTTCTGAGTCTAAGGCTGAATACATAGGAAAGTTGTGATTAGTGTAGGTTTCTAAAAACCCATGCCCAAAGGCATCACGTCCAAAATTATTCCCAAATGGTTTATAAACAGGAATGCTATGAGTATTGGATGGAACACTACCAGATAGACGCAAACCATTAATAACTAAATCTTGATCAGCTAAAATATGATTTCCATTTAATTTAATAGAAGCAGGCGCTACATGGATTACACCAACTGCGGAGGAATCAGTCTTTGAAATGGAATATTGATACGCCTTATTAACAAACAAGTTCCCTTGAGAGTGCGCAATCATTATAACTTTATTACCTTCTAGAAGGCTTTGTTGCAAGTCACGCTCATGCTTTAAATATGTTTCTCGTTCTGCAATTGGTGCAGTCAACTTTAATGCTGCAACAATACTATCAACAACCTCTCTTTGAATTAAATCAAAAGCAAATCTAGGTACTGTCGCTATTACGGTTAGAGCGTCGTTAATATGACCAAGCCAAGTTTTTCCGTTATTGTTTTGGAACTGTTGCTTTATTATTTCAGTATATAATTCCCAACGATCACCTATGGTTTCTTCTGAGAATCGTTGATAAAAAGTTTCCACAAAATCAGAGAGGAATTGACTTTTGTTGTACATTACTTGGTATTTGATGTTTTCACCTGATGGTGATTGGTCACTATAGCGTTCTTCTATTTCATTAAGATTCTTACGAGCTGTTTTCTCATCCGTAAGAACACCATTGAAATAGGCTATAGTTATATCAGACTTGTTGCACAAATCATTTACATCGTCTGTAGCATTAGTGATGCTAGATGCAACCATTAAAAGAGAAATGGCACTCAAATGAATTTTCTTATTCATCGCAGTAATCTCTTTGTGGTATCGTGAACACAAAGCCATCTAAAGCATCACTATATTTGTAATAAGCCTGTAGGCGTTTTTTGGTATTTGTAGTCATATTTCCTATTTCATCAATTACATCGGATGCGTCTATATTCGGGTTATTTTTGAATGTTTTATAAACACAAGTCGTTGCTCTATCAGCTTCATAAGATGATGCTTGTAATTCAACTTCATTCTCTAAATTAACAGCCATTTTTTGCTGACTATTCCTTGCAAATTGTTGAACCGCTTTTTTTTCAAGTTCATCTTTATATTTTTGTTCAATATGAGCGTCAATATCATCACGGATGCCATTTTGGTCCTTATCAATCCCTAAAATTGAATCTGTTCTTTCAAGTTTTGGTAATTTCCCTTCATCCTCTAATTTCTGAAAGACTTGCTCTTTTGTCGTTATTTTTTCATTTTGTGGTGCTGAGGAATTATTTTCTCCACCGCAGGCACTTAAAGCTATTAAGCAAAAAGATCCTAATAAAATAGACTTAAACATTATTACCCCTGTTGTTACTCGTATATTTTTCATAAAATTCATACAAGCTTGCTCTAGTATAAATATTGATTTTCTGGATATTTATCAATTTTGATTTTACTTGTATGTTAATTCAGTATGAATGGCAAAAATTTAAAAAAATCAAAAGCTCTCAGTATAATTAGAGTTTATATGAACACCAGTTTATTCGCTATCACGTTACACTGACTGATAAAGGCAAGAGTTTAATCTTTATTAAAAAAGAGAAAAGATGCTCATAGAGTAGCTTTCATATAACTTCCGCAAGATTATTTAAATACATTCTAGAAATGAAAATGACTGGTAGACCATGGACAAGAATAGGGGGGCAGTTTATCCAATAATTTGCAATTTAATGACATTGATAAATATTATCTAAATTTAAGATTTCCTAAAATTAACATAATACACCTTATACGAAATTATTTAATTTTTTAATTAAAAATCAGTATTTTACTATAATCTATTCTTAGATTTAGTCCACTGGAACGGCTTTTTATTGATTACTCATGTTCCATGCTTATTTATTAACCAATGTTCCACGGTTTTATGTAATCTAATTTAAATCTAAAGCAGGAAAAAATGTCCCGATAAAACAAGAATAGATGTCCAAGTAGTTATTGATTTTGCAAAACCCATAAAGTTTTAATTGTTTAAAATTAATATGAGACTTGATAAAAAACCGCCATGAATGGCGGTTTTCTCAATGATAACTTATGTGTCGCGTGATGTAAAAAAGCCTTACCAGCTTAACGCACCGCCAGTCTGATAGTCAGTTACGCGCGTCTCGAAGAAATTCTTCTCTTTACGCAAGTCCATCATCTCTGACATCCACTGGAATGGGTTATTTACACCAGCGAATTGTTCAGGTAAGCCTAACTGCGCCAGACGACGGTTCGCAATGAACTTCAGGTATTCTTCCATCATGCCAGCATTCATACCCAATACACCGCGTGGCATCGTGTCACGTGCGTATTCAATTTCCAGCATTGTACCTTCAAGAATCATCTGAATGATTTCTTCCTGGAACTCAGTCGTCCATAAACCTGGATTTTCGATCTTGATCTGGTTGATCATATCGATACCGAAGTTCAGGTGCATTGACTCATCACGCAGGATGTACTGGAATTGCTCGGCAACACCATTCATCTTGTTACGACGGCCCATCGACAGGATCTGGCTGAAACCGCAGTAGAAGAAGATCCCTTCAAGTACACAGTAGAATGCGATCAGGTTGCGAAGCAAAATCTGGTCGTTTTCAGGTGTACCGGTTTTGAAAGTAGGATCACTTAAAGACTGCGTATATTTCAGACCCCATGCTGCTTTACGTGCAACTGAAGGTACTTCGCGGTACATGTTGAAGACTTCACCTTCATCCATACCTAAAGATTCGATACAGTATTGATAAGCGTGGGTGTGAATTGCTTCTTCAAATGCCTGACGCAAGATGTACTGACGGCATTCAGGGTTGGTAATGTGACGATAAATCGCCAGTACCAGGTTGTTTGCGACCAGTGAATCCGCAGTCGAGAAGAAACCAAGTGAACGCATCACGATGGTACGTTCATCTTCAGTCAAGCCATTTTCAGACTTCCACAGCGCGATGTCGTGGTTCATATTGACTTCTTGCGGCATCCAGTGGTTTGCACAACCGTCCAGATATTTCTGCCAAGCCCATTCGTATTTGAATGGAACAAGCTGGTTCAAGTCCGCACGACAGTTAATCATTGCCTTGTCGTCAACTTGTACACGTTGCGCGCCCATTTCAAGCTCTTCCAGACCTGGAGCAACATCAAGCTGTTCTAGGGAAGCAGATGCTCTTGCCAGCGAATCGGTTGGATTTGATCCTCGGTTTTGAGTGGCTCTAAGGGGTTGTGCAGCTGCCACATCCGACGATGTGTTGCTTGCATCAGGTACCACCTGTGAATTAGACGCTTTTTGCGGCTCGACGGGCGCAGGCTGCTGTGTTTGTGCAGCTGGTTTTTGCGAATCATCTTCGAAATCGTCCCAACTTAAGATAGACATATCAGTTCTCTCTTCGATGCTTATATCTTTTATTAGACATTCAGCCTCGCTGAAATGTCCTACTATACGCTCAATTTATGTAAGCAAAATTAAGTTTTGTCGATGACTGCTCTGCTTTTGTACGGAAGAGCAAAAATCCCCACTACTTATTTTGCTTGCGCGATTTATGAGCCTTTAACCAGAAATAGGCAATCGGTGCATAAAAAGTCAGAGCAAAGGAAACCACCAGTGCAGCAAGTCCTAACATATAGTTATGGGTCATATGAGGCATTGAGGTTTCCTTGTGTTTCTATTTATCTTTTTGATCAGTAGTGTAATAGTGATTGTGGTGAATGTTATAGGTAACATTTTGAACAGAGGAGTGGTTCAAGTTACTTGAACCTTCTCCTGTACTCTGTGCAAGTGTATTACTTTGAACATTACTGGTTTGGGAGTTATATAAATAAGCTCCCGTACTACCACATACTATTGTTAACACACTGAAAATAAATGCGTTAATTTTATTCATATGCTTTCTCTAAAGAAAGCATGCTGAAAATCAGAAGATCTAAACTGATACAACTATTCAGATATCTGATCTACAACATGCTGACATGTTAGCAATCATCATTATCTCAATGTAGCTGTATAAGCCTAAATTACTGACAAGCCTCACAATCAGGATTGTCAATTGAACATGCCATTGGCACTGGTGCTGCATTGGCAAAACCTTCTTCCTCTGCAGAAACTTCAGGTTTTTGCGCTTCAACCACCGGAGCAGCAGCTGCAACAGGGGCTGCAGTTGCAGTCGCTTTAACAGCATTTAGTGCACCAGTATTAATCGTTGATTTCTCGGCAGAAGTTGCACCCAATGCACGTAGGTAATAAGTGGTTTTAAGACCACGTAACCAAGCCATCTTATAAGTGATGTCTAGTTTCTTACCGTTTGCACCAGCGATATAAAGGTTTAGAGACTGAGCCTGGTCGATCCATTTTTGACGACGTGAAGCAGCGTCAACGATCCAGCGCGTTTCAACTTCAAACGCAGTCGCGAAGATGGCTTTAAGCTCTTCAGGAATACGGGAAATCTTCTGTACAGAACCTTCGAAATGTTTCAGGTCATTGACCATGACTGCATCCCAAAGACCACGTTCTTTTAACGCACGTACCAAGTATGGGTTAATCACGGTGAATTCGCCAGACAGGTTCGATTTCACATACAAGTTCTGGAATGTAGGCTCAATGGATTGAGACACGCCACAAATATTTGAAATCGTAGCAGTTGGCGCAATTGCCATCACATTCGAGTTACGCATACCGTCTTTTTGAACTTTGGCACGTAAAGTGTCCCAGTCCAGACGTTGAGTGCGGTCGACTTCGAACATACGTTCTGGACGAGTTTTCGCAACCAGATCAAGCGAGTCGATTGGTAAAATACCTTGATCCCACAATGAACCCTTGAATGTTTCATATGTACCACGTTCAACAGCAAGGTCACTTGAAGTTGAAATCGCGTAGTAAGAAATCACTTCCATCGATTCATCAGCAAACTCAACCGCAGCATCAGAACCATACGCCAGGTTCATTTCGTATAAAGCATCCTGGAAGCCCATGATACCCATACCGACTGGACGATGTTTCAGGTTTGAATTACGTGCTTGTGGAACAGCGTAGTAGTTGATGTCAATCACGTTGTCGAGCATACGCACAGCAGTTTTTACTGTACGTGCCAGTTTTTCGCGATCCAGTACACCGCCTTGCACGTGTTGAACCAGGTTGATCGAACCTAAGTTACACACCGCGATTTCTTCTTTGCTGGTGTTCAACGTGATTTCGGTACACAGGTTAGAAGAGTGCACTACACCAACGTGTTGTTGCGGTGAACGTAAGTTACATACGTCTTTGAAGGTGATCCACGGGTGACCTGTTTCAAACAGCATCGACAGCATTTTGCGCCACAAATCTTTTGCACGGATTTTCTTGTGCAACATGTTTGTTTCTTTGGCAATGCTTTCGTAGTAAGCATAACGCTCAGCGAATTCAGCACCAGTCAAATCATGCAGATCAGGCGTTTCAGAAGGGGTGAACAGTGTCCACTCTGCATCTTCAAAGACACGTTGCATGAACAGGTCAGGAACCCAGTTCGCTGTGTTCATGTCGTGGGTACGACGACGGTCATCACCCGTGTTCTTACGCAGTTCCAGGAATTCTTCGATGTCTAGGTGCCAGGTTTCTAAGTACGCACAAACTGCACCTTTACGCTTGCCACCCTGGTTCACTGCAACAGCAGTATCGTTCGCCACTTTCAGGAACGGAACCACACCTTGTGATTTACCATTTGTGCCTTTGATGTATGAGTTCAAGGCACGAACTGGTGTCCAGTCATTCCCTAAACCGCCCGCCCATTTAGACAGCATTGCGTTATCACGCATCGCGCCATAGATGTCAAACAGGTCATCATCAATGGTGGTCAAGTAGCAGCTAGACAACTGTGGACGAAGCGTACCTGAGTTAAACAGGGTTGGCGTAGATGCCATGTAGTCGAAACTAGATAACAGGTTATAGAACTCGATTGCACGCTCTTCACGGTTTTCTTCGTTCAGGGCTAGACCCATTGAAACACGCATAAAGAATAATTGCGGCAATTCAAAACGTACGCCATCCGAGTGGATGAAATAACGGTCAAATAATGTTTGCAGACCTAGATAAGTAAACTGGTTAGAGCGTTCTGGTTGAATCGCTGCAGCCAATTTAGTCAGGTCAAAGTTAAGAAGTTCAGGTGAAAGAAGTTCTAGCTCAATCCCTTTTTTCAGGTAAGTTTCCAGTGCATCGCCTTCAACGGTATCTGCAGGTAGACCCAGGAATTCCAAACCAGTTGCCACTAGGTCATTACGTAACAGACGTGCAGTTACATAAGTATAGTTTGGTTCTTGTTCGATACGGGTACGGGTCGCCATCATCATGGTTGTAGAGATGTCTGACTCTTTTACGCCGTTATACAGGTTTTTTACGGTCTCATCGACAATTGCCTGAACGTCGATTCCTTCAAGGCCTTCAGCAGCTTTAGCAACAGTTTCAGTCAGTTGGCTCAGGTCAAGCGGTTTGAGCTTACCCGCTGCATCAGTAATTTGCAGGGTAGGGTGATGGTTAGCACCCAGTTGCTTACGAGCGTCAGAACGTTGTTCGCGATAGATGACATAGGCACGCGCAACTTTCTGTTCGCCAGTACGCATAAGCGCAAGTTCAACCTGATCCTGGATTTCTTCAATGTGAATCGTCCCACCAGAAGGCAAGCGACGTTTGAAAGTGTTCATGACCATTTCCGTCAGCTGCTCAATACGATCGTGGATACGGCTTGAGTCAGCACTTTGTTGGCCTTCAACAGCCAAAAAAGCCTTACCAATTGCGACAGAAATTTTTTCTGCATCAAAAGTGGCAACATCACCGGTGCGTTTAATCACCTGAAGTTGACCAGGAGTTGAAGTAATTACGCTCATTTTAGCATAGCTCCATTGTCATCTATTTTTATGTTTATGGACCGTTTGAACTGGGCAATTTTTATGCCACAGTGTTTGAGGAATAAACACAATACCTAGTGGTTTAAAAATTAATTGAACACAAGATACGGGAAAATTTAGGGTAGATCAATATTGACATTTTAATAAATATTTTAGTGAAACAACCTGAGAAACTTTATTAAAAAAATCCTTTTTTTTATCATCTTGGTGCAAGCCTTATTCGGCAAGGCATAGCATAACAAAGCTGGTAAGAAGTACTTATAGATAACATTGTGGATAACTCTTTTTGAGCAAATTGAGGGGCATTTTTTATTCAGATAGACGGTTGCCTAGCCTAGATTTGTTCAATGTTTTGTATAAAAAATGTCGCTAACAGAAATATCTGCAAAAAAATATTACAAAATGCTACTTTGATGTATCAGTTTGGTGAACGCTATCTTGTTTACAATGTAAACGTGTGTATATTGCTTGCTATATCCACCGTATCTATCAGATTTCAAAAGGATACGTCCATCGAATAAAGGTGCACAATATATGAGCCAAGAAGAAAAGTTACCCAAAATTCTAATCGTTGAAGATGATGAGCGTCTTGCTCGTTTAACTCAAGAATATCTTATTCGTAACGGACTTGAGGTAGGGGTAGAGCCCGACGGTAATCGTGCGATTCGCCGCATTATCGCCGAGCAGCCAGACATGGTGGTTTTAGATGTTATGTTGCCAGGTGCGGATGGCTTGACCATCTGTCGTGAAGTTCGTCCACATTATCATCAACCGATTTTGATGCTGACTGCACGTACTGAAGATATGGATCAGGTGTTGGGTCTGGAAATGGGTGCGGACGACTATGTCGCTAAACCGGTTCAGCCGCGTGTGCTATTGGCGCGTATTCGTGCCTTGTTGCGTCGTACTGATAAAGTACCTGAAGATGAAGTGGCTCAACGTATTGAATTTGACGATCTTGTGATCGACAATGGTGGCCGTTCTGTGACCTTGAATGGTGAATTGGTAGACTTTACCAGTGCAGAATATGATCTATTGTGGTTGCTTGCATCAAATGCAGGCCGTATTCTTTCGCGTGAAGATATTTTTGAGCGTCTTCGTGGCATTGAATATGATGGCCAGGACCGTTCAATTGATGTTCGTATTTCGCGCATCCGTCCGAAAATTGGGGACGATCCAGAAAACCCTAAACGTATTAAAACAGTTCGTAGTAAAGGTTATCTGTTCGTTAAGGAAACCAATGGCATGTAAATACATGCCATTCCTAAGCTGAATAAGCGGGAAAGCTTATAAGTGTTCAAACACAATATATTTTTGCGTATTTATGCAGGACTTGTCATTCTGGTACTCCTGGTGACCCTGTTCGGCTATCTGTTGGTGCAGATTATTAACTACCAGCGGGCGCAGGTATATCGTGAGTCCTTGACTGATGGTATGGCCTATATCATGAGTGAAGGGGTGGCACGCCAGCCGAATATGCAGCAGAAACTGGACTGGATTTCGGATGCTTCAGATTTGCTGGAGCTTCCGATCTATTATGTAGAAGCTGAAAAAGTTGATCTGACCCGTGCAGAGAAACGTCGTATTGAAGACCGTAAGGCGGTAGTGCGTTGGGATGCACAAACCTCAGTGGCTTATGTGGTCATTGGATTGCGTGATGATCCAAAGCATTTTCTATATATAAAGGCAGACAATATTACCGAGCGCCAGATGAAGGCGCTGCCGGTATTTATTCTGGATTATCTGGTTTATTACCCAGGTCAGGAAAAAGAATATCTGGAAAAGATCCAGAAGTATTTTTCTTATCCAATCAGTATTCAGGATGTGCAAAGTCTGCCGCTCGATTCAGAACAGATTGGCCGTCTACGTCTAGATCACAGCATTATTCTCTATCGTGATAGTGCCACGATTCGCGGTACCACTATTTCAATTGTTTCTCCGATTCCAAGCTCGGTGTCTGAAGTATTGGTGATGGGGCCTGTGCCTTTGTTTAACTGGATGCCATTCCAGTTGGCAGCCGGAATTACCTTGCTGAGTATGTTTGTGCTGAGTCTGGGGGTATATGGTTTGCTGGTGCCGATGCAACGTAAGCTGCGTGAAGTTAGCTATGCCTTGAACAAGATGAAGTCCGGCAACATGTCGGTACGACTGGCGATAGATGGTAAGGATGAAATGGCATTATTGGCATCCAGCTATAATGCCATGTCGGATCATATTCAGCGTCTGATCGAAGCTCAGCGTGAGTTAATGCGTGCAGTTTCACATGAACTGCGGACCCCTGTTGCACGGATCCGTTTTGCTATGGAAATGCTGGCGGATGAAGATGATTATGAATATCGTCTGCAACAGATGGAACAGATCGATAAAGACATCGAGGCCTTGAACAAGCTGATTGATGAGATCATGACCTATGCCAAACTAGAGCAGGGTACACCTTCCCTTGATTTCGAGAAGATTAATCTGCATGAAGTGCTGGATCAGGTTGTGGCTGAAACTGAAGCGCTAAAAACTGGCAAGAAGGTCGAGCTGCATCAGGTGCCGATGGATATTGAGGTTGAGGCCGAGCGTCGTTATCTGCATCGTGTGGTACAAAATCTGGTGGGGAATGCTGTGCGCTATTGTGATGAAAGAATCATGATTAGCGGTGGTATTGATGCCAATCAACAGGCTTATATCTGTGTAGAAGATGATGGTGCGGGGATTCCGGAAGAAGATCGTGCTCGCGTCTTTGAAGCCTTCTCGCGTCTGGATGACAGCCGTACCCGTGCATCTGGTGGTTATGGCCTGGGTTTGTCGATTGTTAGCCGGATCGCCTTCTGGTTTGGTGGCAAGGTCGAAGTAGATCAAAGTCCTAAGCTGGGTGGTGCACGCTTTACCATGAGCTGGCCAGCACAGCGTTACAAGAAGAAATCCCGCTTTAAGGCTGTTGAAGAGCATAAAGAAGACCTGGATTCCTTATAAAAAGGTGTCTATAGATTATAAAAAAACGATGCATCTGCATCGTTTTTTTATTGAGGCTAATTAATAAAAGCACTCAGGTTTTATAATTTGCTTTATTCATGGATTTCAGCATCGGGCTCAATGATCGGTTTGCCTTCGCGTAAACTTTTGGCCGCTTCCGAATTCAGATTCATCAGAAGGTTATTGTACTTTCCATCGATGCTATAGCCTTGAATCAGTTTTTGGTCGCCATGCAGAGTTTCCACGCGATATTCATCAGCAATATTTAAAATGCCTTCTAAATTTGTCGAGGCAGAAGCAAAATCCTTGCCAAACAGATCATAAATATCCTGCAAGTTGAAATTAGGAGTGTTTTCCTCAGGATGCTTCACAATATAGTTTTCAAGATGTCGAACAAACAGCTGGGCATAGAGAAAATAATCAGGTTTATGGGTAAACTTTAAACTCATATATTCAATCCTTCTTGTTCATTTTTATGCTGTTTATAGGAATAACACAAAGTGATAAAGGGATGAAGTTGCAGAGGCAAGTGGTTGCAAAAAGTACACAATTCACAGGCAGTAATTATGTTTCAGTAGAATCAGCCATTAAAACAATTAAACTGATTTTGGAAAAAATAATGAATTTATTGTTTTTGATTTATTAAAGCGATTATTTCGCAACATGGGCGATAGAACCTAGAAAAATCGGGTATTCGTCTAAAAAATCATCCAAAAGACTAAGGCTTATAAGCTAGCAAGTGAAATCCAAAATCAGGTACAATTGGCGGGATTAATTTTGTGTTTGGTGTATTTGAAGGCCAATACATACATTCTTTGTTAATACATAGGCCTGCCAGGAGTTATCCCCGCATGAGTGCCATTACTCCATACGAATGGGCAATTATTGCCTTCGTGATCGGCGTTACATTTTTATGCGTCTTTATGCTCACTGTCCCATTACTCCTCGGGGGTAAATCATGGGGCCGTGCCAAGCAGGAGCAGTTTGAGTCAGGCGTAGTCAGCGCAGGTGGAGCTCGTATCCGCTTGTCTGCAAAATTCTATTTAGTTGCAATCTTCTTCGTCGTATTCGATTTAGAAGCACTTTATCTATATGCATGGGCAGTTTCTGTTCGTGAAGTGGGTTGGATTGGTTTTGCAACTGCAGCTATCTTTATTTTAGTTTTACTTGTCGGTTTGATTTACGAATTATCCACCGGCGCACTTAACTGGGCACCTTCAGACAAACGTAAGGCGACAGGAGTTAAAACTAAGATTGGTTCGCCAAACATGGATATCGCAGAAATCACTCGCTTCAACTCAATTGAAGAATTGGTTATAGACCCGACTGGTCAAATTCCAGCTCAATCATCTGGTCGTGTGAAAGGTTCACCGGCTCCATTATCTGATAAGGAGTAACCCGGGATGAAATACACTCTAACCCGTGCGAATCCGGATGCTGATCAATATCCACTTCAGGAACGTATTGTTGTCGACGATCCGTTACTACAAGAAGAAGTGAATAAAAACGTATTCATGACTCGCTTAGAAGATGTGCTGCACACTGCAGTAAACTGGGGTCGTAAGAACTCAGTTTGGCCGTTCAACTTTGGTACATCTTGCTGCTACGTAGAGTATGCAACGACCTTAACCGGCGTGCATGACTTGTCACGTTTCGGTGCCGAAGTTATTCGTGCTTCACCGCGTCAGGCGGATTTGATGATTGTTGCAGGTACCTGCTTCGTGAAAATGGCTCCGGTGATTCAACGTCTGTATGAACAGATGCTTGAACCGAAATGGGTTATTTCAATGGGTGCATGTGCCAACTCAGGTGGTATGTACGACATTTATTCAGTTGTACAAGGCGTGGATAAAATTATTCCGGTGGATGTGTACATTCCAGGTTGCCCGCCACGTCCTGAAGCATTGATTCAAGCACTCATGCTATTGCAAGACCAGATTCAACTTGAGCGTCGTCCGCTTTCTGCGGTGATTGGTGATGATCTTCAGCCAGTGTATAAGCCAAAGATGATGCCAGAACGTGACCGTAAGAAAGATCAGCGTATTGCTGTGAAAAATCTGCGCTCAATGGATGAAATTAAATAATTTAAGCGACAAATTTCTTTATGCACCCGACTTGGGTGTAGTTGTCGTTTAGGTTGACTGAATTTGTATTAAATAGGAAGCCAAGCCAATGGCTGAAACTGACATTGCTATGCCAGAATCAACATCTGTTGATTCCCGCCCTGCATTTGCAATTGTAGAAGAGCTCAAAACCAAGTTTGGTGAGAACTTCTATGTGCAAACAACTTTCGAGGATTTCCCGACGGTTTGGGTTGAGCGCGCACGTGTACAAGACGTTTTAATGTTCTTGCGTACAGTGTCACGTCCATACGTGATGTTGTTCGACCTGTCAGCGGTAGATGAGCGTCTGCGTACGCACCGCGACGGTTTACCTGCGTCTGACTTCACTGTGTTCTATCACCTGTTGTCGCTAGAGCGTAATACGGACATCCGTATTAAAGTTGCATTGAGTGAGAGCGATCTCAATATCCCGACTGCAACCAACATCTGGCCAAATGCCAACTGGTACGAACGTGAAGCCTACGATATGTTTGGCATCAACTTCGAAGGGCATCCAATGCTCCGTCGTATCCTGTTGCCAACTTACTGGGAAGGTCATCCACTTCGTAAAGAATATTCTGCACGTGCGACTGAATATACCCCGTACCGTCAGAATCAGGCGAAGCAGGACTACGAACAGGAACATCTTCGTTTCGTTCCTGAGGACTGGGGCATGAAACGCGGCACAGCTGACGAAGACTTCATGTTCCTGAACCTAGGTCCTAACCACCCGTCTGCGCATGGTGCATTCCGTGTGATTTTGCAGATGGACGGTGAAGAAATTAAAGACTGCGTACCAGATATCGGCTATCACCACCGTGGTGTGGAAAAGATGGCTGAACGTCAAACCTGGCATTCATTCATTCCGTATACAGACCGTGTCGACTACCTTGGTGGTTGTGCGCAAAACATGCCATACGTGATGGGTGTAGAGCAAATGGCCGGCATTACCGTGCCTGAGCGTGCGCAATGTATCCGTGTCATGATGTCGGAACTGTTCCGTATCAACAACCACTTGCTGTATATTGGTACTGCGATTCAGGATGCTGGTGGTATGACGCCAGTATTCTATATGTTCGCCGACCGTCAAAAGATCTATGACGCGATTGAAGCGATCACCGGTTACCGTATGCATCCAGCATGGTTCCGTATCGGCGGGACTGCGCATGACCTTCCAAACAACTGGCAGCACTTGATCCGTGAAATCCTGGATTGGATGCCAAAACGTTTGAAGGAATACCACACTGCAGCACTGAAAAACTCTGTATTTGAAGGCCGTACCCGTAACGTGGCGCAATACGATGCTAAATCTGCATTGGCATGGGGCGTAACAGGTACCGGTTTACGTGCAACAGGTATCGACTTTGACGTACGTAAATACCGTCCATACAGTGGTTATGAAAACTATGATTTCGAAGTGCCGGTGGAGTACGAAGGCGATGCATATGCACGTGTGATCGTTCACTATCGTGAAATTGAACAATCGCTGAAAATCATCAAGCAATGTCTGGACAATATGCCGTCTGGTGCATACAAAGCGGATCACCCACTGGCTGTTCCACCACCAAAAGACAAGACTTTACAAGATATTGAAACCTTGATTACGCACTTCCTGAGCGTGTCATGGGGTCCTGTAATGCCTGCTGGTGAAGCATCTGTAATGGCGGAAGTGGTAAAAGGTGCATCGAACTATTACTTGACTTCAGACAAGTCAACCATGAGTTACCGTACCCGTATCCGTACACCGACCTTCACCCACTTGCAGCAAATGCCTTCCGTGATTAACGGCAGTCTGATGTCTGACTTAATCATTTATTTAGCGACAATTGACGTCGTAATGGCTGACGTGGATCGCTAAGGGGTAAACGCTTTATGATGATTTTGACTGATAAAAAGCCACGTGTGAATGTTGAAGGGATTTTGACAGCTGACGAAATCCACGAGATTGAACATCACATTGGTCACTATCCGTACCCACGTGCAGCGTGCCTAGATGCGCTGAAGTGTGTACAGCGTCGCAATGGCTGGGTAGACGATGCACAGATGAATGCCATCGCGCAAATGCTGAGCATGAGCCTTGCCGACCTTGAAGGTGTTGCGACTTTCTATAACCGTATTTACCGTCAGCCGGTAGGTCGTCATGTGATCCTGTTATGTGACTCTATTGCGTGCTTTTTGATGGGTGCGGAAACTTTAGCAGAAGCTTTCCAGCGTGAATTGGGGATTTCGTTTGGTCAAACAACCGCTGATGGTCGTTTTACTTTGCTACCAATCTGCTGCTTAGGTAACTGTGACAAAGGTCCAACCCTGATGATTGATGAAGATACTCATGGTCTGGTTGAAGTGACCTCAATTAAACAGTTATTGGAGAAGTATGTATGAATACTGAACCAAAACCAATTTATGGCGACGGTAATCCAGAAACGCATCCATTGACCTGGCGTTTGAGCAAACAAGCCAATGTTCGTAGTGTTGATGACTACGAAGCTTTAGAAGGTTATGCAGGCTTTAAGAAAGCACTGACCATGCCGCCTAAAGATGTGCTTGAAATCATTAAAGCAGCGACTGTTAAGGGTCGAGGTGGTGCAGGCTTCCCGGCAGGTATCAAGTGGTCTTTGATGGCGCCAAATGACAATTCAGGTCCTCGTTACCTGATTTGTAATGCCGATGAGATGGAACCAGGTACTTTCAAAGACCGTCTGTTGATGGAAGATCTTCCACACCAGTTGATCGAAGGTATGTTGATTGCAGGTTATACGCTTGAAGCAACCCATGGTTATATCTTCATCCGTGGTGAATACATCGAAGCTGCTCAGTACTTAAATGAAGCACTTGAACAAGTTCGTGCCAAAGGTTACCTGGGTGACAACATCCTGGATTCAGGCTGGAGCTTCGAATTACACGTGCATACCGGTGCAGGCCGTTATATCTGTGGTGAAGAAACCGCATTGATTAACTCGCTTGAAGGTCGCCGTGCCAATCCGCGTACTAAACCACCATTCCCGCAGGTTGCAGGTGCTTGGGGTCGTCCTACGATTGTCAACAACGTAGAGACCTACAACAACTTGCCAGCCATCATGCTGCGTGGTCCTGAATGGTACATCGGCTTATCTGCGGGTAAATCGAAAGATCCAGGCACAAAAATCTACGGTGCATCAGGTAAAGTTAAATTCCCTGGTCTATGGGAACTTCCATTCGGTACCACTGCACGTGAAGTGATTGAAGATCATGCCGGTGGTATGCGTGATGGCCTGAAACTGAAAGCTTGGTTACCAGGTGGCGCATCCACTGACTTCCTGGCAGCTGAACATATTGACCTTCCTATGGATGCGGAAAGCATCATGAAAGCAGGTTCACGTCTGGGTACGTGTTTGCTCATGGTGGTTGATGAAACTCAATGTATGGTTTCAGCAACACGTAACCTAGAAGAATTCTTTGCGCGTGAATCTTGTGGTTTCTGTACACCTTGCCGTGATGGTTTGCCTTGGGCGGTGAAAGCGCTTAAAGCACTAGAAGATGGTACAGGTAAGAAAGAAGATATTGATCATTTACAAGAGCTTACCCGTAAGCTTTGGATTGGTAAAACTTTCTGTGCTCACGCACCAGGTGCGATGGAACCGTTAATGGGCGCACTCAAACATTTCCGTGGCGAGTTTGAAGCGAAAGTGGTGAATGCCGCAGCTCAAACTAGCAACGTAGAACAAGCTTAAGGAATTCGACTATGGCTACAATTCATGTCGATGGAAAATCGTATGAAGTCAACGGCTCAGAGAACTTGCTACAAGCATGTTTGAGTCTGGGCATCGACATCCCATACTTTTGTTGGCATCCATCCTTAGGTTCTGTCGGCTCTTGCCGTCAATGTGCTGTGACCCAATACGCGAATCCAGAAGATACGCGTGGCCGTTTGGTCATGTCATGTATGACGCCTGCGTCTGACAATACCTATATCTCGATTGAAGACAAAGAAGCAAAAGATTTTCGTGCTTCGATTGTTGAATTCTTGATGACCAACCACCCGCACGACTGTCCAGTCTGTGAAGAGGGTGGTCACTGTCACCTGCAAGATATGACAGTAATGACACAGCATGACCGTCGTCGCTACCGTTTCACTAAGCGTACGCATTACAACCAGGAACTTGGTTCGTTTATTGCGCACGAGATGAACCGTTGTATCGCATGTTACCGTTGTGTGCGTTACTACAAAGATTATGCTGGCGGTACTGACTTTGGCGTATATGCCAATGCATCACGTGTGTATTTCGGCCGTCCAGAATCAGGCACTTTGGAATCTGAATTCTCGGGTAACCTGACTGAAGTATGTCCGACTGGTGTATTCACCGATAAGACTCACTCAGCACGCTATAACCGTAAATGGGACATGCAGTATGCGCCTAGCGTATGTCATGGCTGTTCTTCAGGTTGTAACATCTCTCCGGGTGAGCGTTATGGTGAATTGCGTCGTGTAGAAAACCGTTTCAATGGTGATGTTAACCAGTACTTCCTGTGCGACAAAGGTCGTTTCGGTACAGGTTACGTAAACCGTGAAGATCGTCCACGTCAGCCACAGTTCCGTACAGGTAACAATGTAGAAACTATTTCAGTTGATACTGCACTGGATACTGTGATTACAAATATCCAAGGCAAAAAAGTTCTGGGTATCGGCTCTCCACGTGCGTCACTTGAAACCAACTATGCATTACGCGAGTTAGTTGGTCAGGACAACTACTCAACTGGTCTGTCTCAAAAAGAGCAGAACCTGGTTGAACTGGCTGCTTCAATCATGCAAACCGAGGGTGTTTACAACCCGAACATGCGTGAAATCGAAAGCTACGATGCTGTTCTGATTCTGGGTGAAGATCTGACTCAAACTGCGCCACGCATGGCTTTATCTGTTCGCCAAGCTGCGAAGAACAAAGGTAAAGAAATGGCGGCAGAGCGCCGTACACCAGATTGGCTGGCTGAGCCTGTTCAACGTATTGCGCAAGATGCAAAATCTCCGATTTACATTTTGGCAGCAACACAAACACGTCTAGCTGACGTAGCAACAGGTGAAGTGGTTGCCTCTCCAAACGACATCGCGCGTTTAGGTTTTGCGATTGCAGCAGGTGTGAAAGGCGAAAGCATCCTGGGTTTAGATGACGATGCCAAAGCATTTGCACAAACGATTGCAGATACGCTGAAAGCTGCGAAGAAACCACTGATTGTTTCTGGTACTAGCTTGCAAGACGCTGCGATCATGGAAGCTGCTGCACAGGTTGCACAGAACCTTGGTAATGCTGGTCTGACTTTGACTGTTCCTGAAGTAAACTCAATGGGTCTGGCAATCTTCGGTGGTTACAGTCTTGAACAAGCATTTGCTCAAGATTACGACACTGTGGTGATTGTTGAAAACGACCTTTACCGTCGTTTACCAACCGCTCAGGTAGATGCTGCACTGGCAGGTAAAGAAGTGATCGTGCTTGATCATTCTGAAACTGAGACAGTGAAGAAAGCCAATATCGTACTTTCTGCTGCATCGTTTGCTGAAGGTGATGGTACGGTTGTTTCTCAAGAAGGCCGTGCACAACGTTTCTATCAAGTGTATGACCCAAGCTATTACAATCCTGAACTGGCCATCAAAGAATCTTGGCGCTGGTTGCATGCCATTGAAACTGGTGTGAAAGGTCAGCCAATCTCCTGGACTGTACTTGATGACGTGATTGATGCAGTAGCGAAAAATGTTCCTGCACTTGAAGCGATTCAAGACGTTGCTCCAGACGCGGGCTTCCGTGTTCATGGTCTGAAAGTTGCACGTGAACCACGTCGTTACTCTGGCCGTACTGCAATGCGTGCACCGCTTTCTGTACACGAGCCGAAACAGCCGACTGACCAAGACACTGCATTAACATTCTCTATGGAAGGTTATGTGGGTGACCAGACTCCATCTTCACTGGTACCATTTGCATGGTCAGCGGGCTGGAACTCTCCACAAGCCTGGAACAAATTCCAGGATAAAGTGGGTGGTCATCTGAAAGGTGGCGATTCTGGTATCCGTCTGTTCGACCTGTTACCAAAACGTCCAGCGCGTACTTTCGTTGCACCAGCACCTGTGCTTGTGAACGCTGAAAGCTTCCGTCTGGTACCGATGCATCACATCTTTGCCTCTGGCGAATTCACGATCAAAACACCGGCAATGGAATCACGTATTCCGGATGCAGTATTTGCAGTGGGCGAACAGGATGCTACACGCTTGAACCTGCAAGACGGTCAGAAGATCACTGTGAAAGCAGGCGAGACTTCAATCGTTCTTCCTGTACAAGTGATTGAATATTTACCTACAGGTTATATTGGTTACCCAATTGGTCTAGCACCGACGGTATCTCTTGCAGAGCCTGTTTCAGTCGCGGTAGGAGTGTAATTCATGGAACAAGAATTGATCCGTCAGACGCCGCTGTGGGCTGAAAACTGGCCAATTGCCTATTCAGTCATTCAAGCGATCGTGATCTTGCTGGTTGTGGTACTGATCGCAGCGTTGATGTCATTCATTGAACGTCGTTTACTGGGCTTGTGGCAGGACCGTTACGGTCCTAACCGTGTAGGTCCAGGTGGTATGTTCCAGATCGTTGCCGACATGCTGAAAATCATGTTCAAGGAAGACTGGACACCAAAATTTGCTGACAAGCTGACTTTCCGTATGGCGCCTGCAGTGGCGATGGCAACTGCTGTGCTGTCGTTCATGGTTATTCCTGTTTCACCTTACCTGGGTGTTGCAGACATGAGCATCGGCCTGTTGTTCTTCATGGCAATGGCAGGTATTGCAGTTTATGCAGTACTGTTCGGTGGATGGTCATCAAATAACAAATACGCGCTTTTAGGTGGTTTACGTTCTGCAGCTCAGACTATTTCTTATGAAGTGTTCCTGGGCATCTCGTTGATGGGTGTAGTGGCAATTGCTGGTTCATTCAACATGCGTGAAATTGTAGAAGCACAACGCGATGTATGGTTTGTGATTCCTCAGTTCCTTGGCTTCCTAATCTTCGTGGTTGCAGGTGTGGCGGTTACTCACCGTCATCCATTTGACCAACCAGAAGCAGAGCAGGAATTGGCTGAAGGTTACCATGTGGAATATGGTGGTATGAAATGGGGTATGTTCTTCGTTGCGGAATATGTCAACGTCGTACTGATCTCTGCATTGATCGTAACTTTATTCTTCGGTGGCTGGTTAGCGCCTTTCAACCTGGAAATTTCATTCATTCCACCAGCATTCTGGTTCATTATCAAAACAGCATTCTTTGTAATGATGTTCGTACTGGCACGTGGTTCATTAATGCGTCCACGTTATGACCAGGTGATGAACTTTGGTTGGAAAATTTGCTTGCCATTGGCGTTGGTTAACCTTTTGGTGACTGGTGCTGTGATTCTGATGAATCAGGCCTAAGACAGCAGGGAGAACAAAATGTTTAAATTTCTAGCTGGATTCGGGTCAATCGTTCGTTCGTTGTTCATGGTGTTCAGCCATGCAACGCGCAAACGTGACACCATCTTGTACCCAGAAGTACCAGCCGAGGAAATCGTGCCACCACGTTTCCGTGGCCGTATTGTATTGACGCGTGACCCAGATGGCGAAGAGCGTTGTGTTGCATGTAACCTGTGTGCGGTTGCCTGTCCGGTAGGCTGTATCTCTCTGCAAAAAGCAGAAAAAGAAGATGGCCGCTGGTATCCGGAATTCTTCCGCATCAACTTCTCACGCTGCATTTTCTGCGGTATGTGTGAAGAAGCATGTCCAACCACTGCAATTCAAATGACACCTGATTTCGAACTCGGTGAATATGTTCGTCAAGACTTAGTCTATGAAAAAGAACACTTACTGATTTCTGGTCCTGGTAAATATCCTGACTATAACTTCTACCGTGTAACAGGTATGGCTGTAACTGGTAAAGATAAAGGTCAAGCACAGCGTGAAAGTGCGCCTGTTGATGTACGGAGTCTATTACCATGATGTGGCCGTTTTATCTGATGGCACTTGTGGCCATCGTCTCTACGGTTCGTGTAGTGACTAACGCGAACCCGGTACATGCTTTGTTAAGTCTGATTGTTTCACTTCTTGCAGTTGCAGGCATGTTCATGATCGTGGGAGCACCGTTTGCCGGTGCTCTTGAGATCATCGTTTACGCTGGTGCGATCATGGTCTTGTTCGTATTCGTGGTCATGATGCTGAACTTGGGTGAACAAACCATTGAGCAGGAGCGTAAGTGGTTAACTTCAAGTGCCTGGGCTTACCCGGCACTCATGAGCTTCCTGATCGGTCTGATCTTGGTTTGGGTGCTGAACTCAGATTACGCTCAGCCATCTCTGGTGATGGGTGCTGAAATTGTTGGCCCTAAAGCAGTTGGTCAAACGCTCTTTACACAGTACTTACTATTGGTAGAAGTTGCTGCGATGTTACTGTTAGGCGCACTTGTTGCTGCTTATCATCTTGGCAAACGTGAACCAGGTGCAGAAGAGGACAATAAATAATGGGCAACATCCCTTTAGAGCATGGTTTGATCGTTGCATCCATTCTTTTTGCACTGGGTTTTTACGGTGTAATGGTGCGACGCAACCTGCTATTCATTCTAATGAGCCTTGAAATCATGATGAACGCTGCTGCTTTAGCGTTTGTCCTGGCGGGCAGTGCCTGGGCACAGCCAGATGGTCAGATCATGTTCATCTTTATTCTGACGCTGGCTGCGGCAGAGGCGTGTATTGGTCTTGCGATCGTCCTTCAGTTCTATCATCGCTTCCATCATCTGGATGTGGATGCTGCTAGTGAGATGCGCGGATGAGTTATTTATATCTAACAATTTTATTTCCGCTCATTGGTTTTATCCTGTTAGCGGCGGGACGTAACAAGCTTCCGGAATCTATTGCAGCGATGATTGGTGTCGGTGCAGTCGGTTTATCTGCACTGTTCGCACTGATTGCGGGTATGGACTTTGTGAACAATGGTTCAACTGCAGTTGTGCAACATCTCTGGACCTGGTTCAGTGTTGGCGGTTTTGCACCGGGCATCAGCTTGCAGCTCGATGGTCTATCTTTATTGATGCTGGGCATGGTCACTGGTGTGGGTTTCTTAATTCATATCTTTGCATCATGGTACATGCGCGGTGAAGAAGACTTCGCACGTTTCTTCTCTTACTTCAACCTGTTCGTTGCGAGCATGTTGCTGTTGGTTCTGGGCGATAACTTGGCGTTATTGTTCCTGGGCTGGGAAGGCGTAGGTCTGTGTTCTTACCTGTTGATCGGTTACTACTACGAGAACCCGAAAAACGGTTTAGCTGCAATCAAAGCGTTTACTGTGACTCGTGTCGGTGACGTATTCCTGCTGATCGCAATGTTCCTGATCTTCCAGCAATTCGGTACGCTGAACACTCAGTACATCGTCGAAAATGCTGCGACTGTGATGACTCAAAGCTCATCACTGACCATCTGGACTGCATTAATGTTGTTCCTGGGTGCTGCAGGTAAATCTGCACAGATCCCGTTACAAACATGGTTAGCAGATGCGATGGCTGGTCCTACACCAGTATCTGCCCTGATCCACGCTGCAACGATGGTTACAGCGGGTGTTTACCTGTGCTGCCGTCTGTTCACAGTATTTGAACTTGCGCCTGAAGTGATGATGTTCATTTCGATTACTGGTGCGGTGACATTACTTGTAGCTGGTTTTGCTGCGCTTGTTCAAACAGACATCAAACGTATCCTTGCTTACTCAACCATGAGTCAGTTGGGCTATATGTTTATGGCTGTTGGTGCTGAAGCTTACCAGGCAGGTTTGTTCCATATGCTGACTCACGCATTCTTCAAGGCATTATTATTCTTGTCTTCTGGTGCAGTGATTCTGGCTTACCACCACGAACAAAATATCTTCAAGATGGGCGGTCTGTTCTACAAGAACAAATTCCTGTTTGCTTGTTTCGCGATTGGTGGCGGTGCATTGGCTGCAATTCCATTCATCACTGTGGGCTTCTTCTCGAAAGATGCCATCCTGGGTGCGGTATGGGTACAAGGTCAATCAGTTGCAGTATATAACTCACTGTACTGGGTAGGTGTTGCAGGGGCATTCCTGACTTCAATCTATACCTTCCGTCTGATCTGGGTTGTATTCTTCGGTAAAGAAAATACCCCTTATCACGAAATCAAGGGTGTGACTTACTGGGGTCCATTGGCGATTCTTGCGGTTCTTTCTACTTTCGTTGGTGCAGCATTGAAAGCGCCTGTAGAAAGCATCCTGAATTCAGCTAAAGTTCCTGCGTTTAATATTCCTGAAGCACTTGAGCATGGCATGCATACTGCAGAATATACTGCGGTAGGTATTGCACTGGCAGGTCTTGCGCTAGGCGTAGTGTTATTTGCCTTTGCTTATAATGCAGTGAAATCGTTTGCTAAAACTTCACTGGGTGCTGGTCTTGCGAACATTTGCCGCAATGCACTTGGTTTTGATGCACTGTATGACCTGATCTTTGTGAAGCCTTATTTATTCTTCGCGAAATTGTTCGGTCGTGATCCAATTGATGGCTTGTGGTTAGTACTGCCTGCACTTGTAAAAGGTGGTCACAGCTTTACCAGCTCACGTCAAACTGGTTCACTGCGTGAATATGCATCTAGTATGGGGCTCGGTGTCGTTGTCCTACTGATGATCTTGCTCGTGATTCAGGTAGTGGGGAAATAAAATGGAAGCTCCAAACAACATGATTTTGCCGGCTCTGATCCTCATTCCGTTCATTGCAGGTTTTGTATGCTGGTTGGTCGACAAGCTCGACCAGTCTCTACCGCGTTATATCGCGTTAATCGGGATGCTGGTAACCCTGGTGTTAACCGTGGTTCTCTGGCAGAACGGTACTTATGTTTATGAATTAGGCGGTGCTACACCTTCGTGGGCTGCTGAGTTCAAATTGCCTTGGATTCAAACCCTGGGCATTAACATTCACCTAGCGGTGGATGGTTTATCTTTACTGATGGTTGGCTTGACTGCATTGCTTGGTGTATTGGCAGTCGGCTGTTCATGGGGTGAGATTCAGAAAAACGTTGGTTTCTTCCACTTAAACCTTTTATGGTCTTTGGGTGGCGTAATTGGTGTGTTCCTGGCAATTGACCTGTTCCTGTTCTTCTTCTTCTGGGAGATGATGCTGGTACCGATCTACTTCCTGATTGCGCTTTGGGGTCATAAAGGGGCAGAAGGCAAGTCACGTGTATATGCTGCAACCAAGTTCTTCATCTACACACAGGTTGCTGGTCTGATCATGTTGATTGGTATCCTGGGTCTGGTGGTTGCTGGTTACTCAATGACTGGTGAAATCCGTTTCGACTACAACTTCTTGTTGGGCGTTGCGAATACATTGGATACGCAAGTTCCAGCATTGGCTTATGCCTTCATGATCTGTATGTTCATCGGTTTTGCAGTCAAACTTCCAGTTTTCCCACTGCACGGCTGGTTACCGGATGCACATGCTCAGGCACCAACAGCGGGTTCTGTTGACCTTGCAGGTATCCTGATTAAAACTGCTGCGTACGGTTTACTGCGTTTCGTTATGCCGTTCTTCCCGGCAGCTTCGGCTCAGTTTGCAGACATCGCGATCATTCTGGGTCTGATTGGTATTTTCTACGGTGCATGGTGTGCATTCCAGCAAACCGACATGAAACGTCTGTTAGCGTACACATCTATTTCACACATGGGCTTCGTTCTGCTTGCACTTTATGCAGGTAACGTACTGACTTTCCAAGGTCTGATGATCATGATGCTGGCTCACGGCCTGTCATCTGCGGCATTGTTCATTATGTGTGGTCAGGTGTACGAACGTGTTCACACACGTGACATGCGTCTGATGGGAGGGATGCGCGGTCAGTTCCCATACCTGGCATTCTTCCTGATGTTCTTCGTAGCAGCGTTGGTGGGTATTCCTGGTCTAGGTAACTTCATCGGTGAATTCCTGATCCTGATGGGTGCATTCGGTCAATATCCGACTTATACAATCCTTGCTGCAATCAGCTTGGTGTTTGCTGGTCTGTACGGTCTGATCATGATTCACAAGTCACTGTTTGGTACGCCAAACGAAGAGCAAAAACAGCATTACACGAATCCGCTGAAAGATTTAAATGCGCGTGAAGTGGTAATCCTGTTGATCTGTGCGTTTGGTCTGTTATGGCTTGGTCTATACCCACAAAGCTTCCTTGATATTTCAAACTCAAGCATGGCGTGGTTAGCAAATAGCTACATTCCTGTGTCTGAAGCAGCTGATGCTGTGCAGCAAGCTGCCGTTTCAGCTGAAAATGTGGAGATCCAATAAGCCATGAACTTCACAATGTCTTTTTCTGAGCTTATGCCCCTAGCACCTGTGATGATCGTGGCGTTGACTGCGATCGTTGCAATGCTGGTGACAGCAGTTAAGCGTAACCACAACCTGGTTGCGACGACGACAGTTATTGGTTTAAACCTGGCTGCGTTATATATGATCTTTGTCCTGTTGGCGGGTAAATTTGCACCTGCCAACGTGATGAACCTGTTCATCGTAGATCCGTTTACGATGCTGTACCAGTTTGTGATTCTGATTGCTGCACTCGCGTGTAGCACACTGTCACATGCATACATTGAAACCTATAAAGACAACCGCGAAGAGCTCTACATCTTGATGTTGTGTTCGGTTGCGGGTGCAATGTTGATGGTGGCAAGCACGCACTATGCTTCATTCTTCATCAGCCTTGAATTAATGTCGATTCCGGTTTACGGCCTGTTGGCGTATACACATCAACGTTCTCAGTCGCTTGAAGCGGGTGTGAAATACCTTGTATTGTCAGCAACTGCATCTGCAATGCTGCTGATGGGTATGGCTTACATCTATGCGTACACAGGTACACTGAACTTCACTGCTGAACCAGGCAAAATGTTTTCTGCATTTAGCCAGCCAGCTGTGGTAATCGGTCTTGCGTTAATTGTCTTTGCTGTGGCATTCAAATTATCGCTTGCACCATTCCACAAGTGGACACCAGACGTATATGCAGGTGCTCCATCACCAGTTGCAACTTTCCTTGCGACTGTTGCAAAAGTAGCAATGTTGGGTCTGTTTGTGCGTTATGTATTGTCTTCAGGTTTAATCCTGGCAGACAGCTTCGTCACCATCATTACGATCCTTGCAGTGCTTTCGATTCTTGCTGGTAACTTGCTGGCAGTGAAACAGGTGAATCTGAAACGTATCCTTGCATACTCTTCAATTGCTCACTTCGGTTATGTACTGGTTGCCATCGTTTCTGCACGTAACTCTGACTTCCTGCAAATCCAGGGCTTCGCGACATTTGAAAGCGTGAATGTGTATATCATCACTTATGTGTTGACGACAATCGGTGCATTCGGTGTGGTAACCCTGATGTCTAGTCCGTACAACAACACCGATGAAGCAGGTAGCCTGGCTGAGTATCGTGGTCTGTTCTGGCGCCGTCCAGTATTGACTGCTGTATTAACGGTGATGATGCTGTCTCTGGCTGGTATTCCATTAACAGCGGGCTTTATTGGTAAGTTCCTGGTGGTGAAAACTGCGGTAGCTGGCGAGTCTTGGTTCCTTGCTGCAATGGTTATCCTGGGTTCAGGTATTGGTCTGTATTACTACCTGCGTGTAATGGTGGTAATGTACATGACTCCACCAGAAACGCCTCGTCTTGACGCTGTAAATCACTGGGGGCAAAAAGTGGGTGGTATCATGGTGCTGGCAGTGGCTGCACTGGTACTGATCCTGGGTGTTTATCCAGATCCAATGATTGCATTCTCTAAGCTTGCTTTCTTTGCAATCTCACCTGAGCTTCAACAGTTCATTTTCACTCTGGTGCAAAGCGGTTATAACTAATTAATCGAAAGATTAGAACGTTATTACAAAAAAAGCCCCCTCAATAGGGGGCTTTTTTATTTATATAAAAACGAAAATCGCTTTATAATAAGCAGCAATTTATCTTTAACCTTTTAGGTGTTCTCCCGTGGCTATCCATGAAATCCGTCATCCTTTAATCCGACATAAACTCGGTTTACTTCGTCGTGCAGACATCAGTACCAAGAACTTCCGTGAGCTGGCTCAAGAAGTGACCATGCTCTTGACTTATGAAGCGACTAAGGATCTTCCTGTTGTTGAGCATGAAATTGACGGTTGGAACGGCTCAGTTACTGTAGACCGTATCGCTGGTAAGAAAATTACCGTTGTGCCAATTCTACGCGCCGGCATTGGTATGCTGGATGGTTTTTTGAACCTGATTCCAAGCGCTAAAGTATCTGTACTGGGTCTTGAGCGTGATGAAGAAACTTTAGAAGCACGGACTTACTATAAAAAACTGGTACCAGATGTACAAAACCGTATTGCGATGATCATTGATCCAATGCTGGCGACGGGTTCTTCTCTGGTGGCTGCAATTGATGTGCTGAAAGCAAGCGGCTGTAAAGACATTCGTGTGATGGTACTGGTTGCTGCACCAGAAGGTATTAAACGTGTTGAAGCAGCACATCCAGACGTGGTGATCTTTACGGCTGCGGTGGACGATGGCTTGAACGAAAATGGTTACATCGTTCCAGGTCTGGGCGATGCGGGCGACAAAATTTTTGGTTCGGTTCAAAAAGACTAATTTTTGAAGATGAACAGGAAAGGGGGCTTTTATAGCCTCTTTTTTATATACTGAACAATATGATGGTCAGATTAGGGTATGTAAATGAGTTCTGAACAATATCAAGGCAAAGTCAAACAATACAATGCAGAGAAGGGCTTTGGTTTTATTTCATCTCCAGAAGGCGATGTATTTTTCCATATCTCGGATTTTCCTGCAGACTCAGGTGAGCCGAAGCGTAATGACCGAGTAAAGTTTAACGTGGTTCAAAATGGTGATAAGTACAAAGCTATTAAAATTGAACGCGTAGCTGATAAGTCCAAGAAAGCGAAAAAAGCCAAGGCTGTCGCGGTAAATACTTCAATTACCACTGAATTATTGTCTAGCTTAAAACGTTAAATTTTTACTTTCCATTTAAACTGAAAAGGGGCTTTAGAGCCTCTTTTTATTTGATTTTTTATTTAATGTAATTTTATAACGTGTTTGTTAACTCAAATGCTATGTGATGTTGCTAAAACAATAAAATACCTACTAAAGCTCACAATATATCTTATGGTCTTCCACTTAAAATACGCATCTATGATGATTCAGGGACATATATCATGTTTACAGATGGAAGAGTTAAAACCTATGACTCCCTAAGCGGTACCGGAAGCATTGAACTGGCAAACACGGCACAGGAGTTGAGTTTCCAGTTACAGCAGTTACCTTCACCTGAAATAATGCCTCAAGTTGGGGAACGGCTTAAATTCAGAATCATTGAAGAACAGAATAAGATTCAACTGGACAATATGGTGCGTCTAGATATCAAACCCCAACAGGAATTTGTTCCTGATGTAGTCGTACTGCCATCTCTAGCACCTGCCGTGGTGGCTGTTCCAGTACGTAACAGTATTTTCTTTAGTCCTACACTCTGGCTGGCTTTTGTATCAGCGCTTGGATTCATGATATTTGGAGAAATTTAGGTCAGTCTTCAGTTTTTAATAAGATATTTGTCCCATTCTTAAAAAAGCGCCTTAAGGCGCTTTTTTAATTTGAACAGAAATTTAGGCTTCACAGAATTTCATAAAAGCTTTTAAACCTGGACCTTGATACTTCTGACGGTGTACCAGCATAAATAATGGACGGGTCAGAGACCAGAAGGGTGTATCAAGAATCACCAACTGACCTTTTTCACGTAAAGGTTCAATTGCCAGTTTAGAAATACAGGACATACCTATGCCACCTGCGACAATCTTCAGAATTGCCTCGTTATGACCGAGTGTCAGACGGATATTAGCATCTGGAACATCTTGCAGAATGGCATTGTCAAAGACTTCGCGCGTACCTGAACCTTCTTCACGAAGAATCCATTCTACAGATTTAAAGTCTTCAGCAGTCAGTGGACGGTTTAACTGAGCAAGTGGATGATCCGGAGCACAGCACACTGCGAGTTCATCATCACGCCAATGGATGCATTGCAGCTGTGGCAAGTGGCAGGAACCTTCAATTAAAGCTAAATCCAGCTGGAACTGGTTCACGGCTTCAATCATCTGGCGAGTATTACCCACCTGAAGTTGCAAGTGTGCCTGTGGCTGGATTTTTAAAAAATCCGCCATCAGGTCTGGCATCAGATAGTCGGAAATGGTCAGGGTCGCACCGAGACGCAGGTCAATGCTTTGCAGTTCACCTTTAGCGGCTTGTTCAAAAGCTTCACAACGACCAAGAATTTCAAGTGCTTGCGGGAGAAGAAAACGACCTAAGTCATTCAGCTGTAAACGCTTGCCTAGACGGTCAAATAAAGGTGCACCAAGACCATCTTCTAAATCTGCTAAAGCCATACTCGCCGCACTTTGGGTGAGTTTGACTGCATCACTGGCTTTGGTGACGGTGCCTTCTTGAGCAACTGCTACAAAAACAGCCAACTGGCGTAGAGTCATGCGCATGAATAGAGCCTTAACATTTAAAAAATATTAATAAATTATGCTGTCATGCTACCATGAGCATAGTCTTTGATGCCACGTTTGAATCATGTCTATTGAAAAATTTAGCTTAGAAAAGGTTTTATCTGTACACCGTTGGACCGATACGCTGTTTAGTTTCACCATGACCAGACCTGCACATTTCAAGTTTACTGCAGGGCAGTTTGCGCGTATTGGCTTGAAGATAGGAGATGAACTCGTTGTCCGGGCATATTCAGTGGTGTCTTCACCTTTCGATGAAACCTTGGAGTTTTTCTCAATCGTGGTGCCTGAAGGTAAATTTACTTCAAATTTACAACATCTTAAAGTGGGTGATGAACTTTACCTGGAAAAGATTCCTTATGGTTATCTGACCTTGGCACGTTACCAGCTGCCATTACCACAAGATTTATGGTTACTAGGAACAGGTACAGGTTTGGCGCCATTTTTATCCATGCTGCAAGACTTTGAAACCTGGAATAACTATAAGCAAATTAATCTGGTCTATAGCGTGCGTACGCAAGCTGAACTGGCTTATGTAGAGCGTATTCAGGAAATTGCAGAAAGCTTTGGTGAAGGACATAGCGGTTTTAAATTTATTCCAATTATTACCCGTGATCCTGAAGCAGCATTGCATGACCGTTTACCGGTTCTGATTGCAAATGGTGAACTGGAAAAAGCCGTAGCTATGCAGCTTAATCCTGAAACCAGCCATGTCATGCTCTGCGGTAATCCGGATATGGTTGAAGATACCAAAGAAGCATTAAAAGCACGTGGCTTGACCATGAACCGTCGTGGTGAAGGAAATATTGCAGTCGAGAATTATTGGTAAGCATTATTCTCCCTCGTTCTTCGGGGTGAACAGTATCGCTGCGCAAGGGAAGGGATTAAATTAAAAAATATTTCCTGAAACCAGAATCCCCCTAAATCCCCCTTTAGTAAAGGGAGACTTTTATTTTCTTTAGACACAAAAAAACCTCCATGTCGGAGGTTTTTTATTTTGTATCTCTTAATGGACAAACATATCCATAAAGTCCCGGATTTCCTGGATCGCTGTCTCTACATTAGAGGTCAGCCAGGTCGGTTCAAAGAAACCGGCATAATGTTCGAGGCGTTCAGCAGGCACGACCAGACGTACCGGACATTCTTCTTCCAGTAAGCGCCATGGAATGATCGGCACGTCATTGTCAAGCCAGGCTGCGACATTACGCACATCAATGATCATTGCATTCACGCAGTCCGGGAATGGCATCACCGACATTTCTTCGGTACGACGACGGAAATATTCCAGATCCTGCCAGCGCAGCAAAAAGCTTGGCTTGCTGAATTCAATAATTCCAATCAGATGCTGATCGCGGGTGTGGTGTAACGCACATTGATGTGTGACGTCAGTGTCAAGATCAAGCGATACACTTTGTTGACGATACGCCATAAAAATCGAGTGTATAAATAGGAGGTGGATGATTATAGCGCATTTCGTACCGATAGGGCAGCGATTCAGTTTGCTTTCCCTGGACAATGGATGAACTGGTACGGCTTATGCATATCCTCAGGGAACAAAGATAAAAACAAAGAGGTTGCTATGTCAGAGTCAAAAAGTGTCATCGATACCGGCGTCACCCAAACAACAGTACAAGAAGATTATTTTGCCCTGCGACAGCTAAAAAAAGGTGCTGTAGGCTGGCTGCTCCTCGTGGGTTTAGGGGTGGCTTATGTGATTTCCGGTGACTTTGCCGGCTGGAATTTTGGTCTGGCTCAGGCGGGTTGGGGCGGGATGTTTATTGCTACTGTTGTGGTGGCATTGATGTATCTGTGCATGTGTCTGGCCATGTCGGAAATGTCGACCATGCTGCCGACTGCAGGCGGTGGTTACAGTTTTGCCCGTACTGCTTTTGGTCCATTCGGTGGTTATCTGACAGGTAGCGCGATCCTGATTGAATATGCGATTGCACCGGCGGCGATTGCCTGCTTTATCGGTGCCTATTGCGAAGCCTTATTTGGTATTGGCGGCTGGATCATTTATCTGGTCAGCTATCTGATCTTTATGGGATTGCATCTTAAAGGCGCGGGTGAAGCGCTGAAGATTATGTTTATTATTACTGCAATTGCTGCGGTTGCCTTGATGGTATTCATCTTTGGCATGCTGCCGCATTTTAATAGTGCAAACCTGTTTGATATTGCAGTCAGTACAGAAGCGGTCGGTGCAAGTAGTTTCCTGCCATTGGGTTATCTGGGCATTTGGGCAGCAGTGCCTTATGCGATCTGGTTTTTTCTGGCAGTTGAAGGCGTGCCACTGGCAGCTGAGGAAGCCAAAGATCCGGCCAAATCCTTGCCGCGTGGCCTGATTGGTTCCATGCTGATTCTGGCATTTTTTGCCCTGAGTATTTTGCTGCTCGGTCCTGGCGCAGCTGGTGCAGATACGCTGAAAGATTCCGGTGCACCACTGGTGGATGCCTTGGTTGCAGTGTATGGCGCCAATACCTGGATGGCAAGTTTTGTGAATTTTGTCGGGCTGGCGGGTCTGATCGCGAGTTTTTTCTCGATTATTTATGCCTATTCCCGTCAGATTTTTGCACTGTCACGTGCCGGTTACTTACCGAAAAAACTGTCCTTAACCAACGGCAATCATGCGCCGTATCTGGCGATCATCATTCCAGGGATTATTGGCTTTCTGCTGTCACTTTCAGGTGAAGGTGATCTGCTGATCCTTATGGCAGTTTTTGGCGCGACGATTTCCTATGTATTGATGATGATGTCCTACATCAAACTCAAAGTATCTCGACCAAATCTGGCACGTCCTTATCAAGCACCGGGCGGTATTGTGACCGCATCGATTGCTTTGGTTTTGGCTGCGATTGCAGTGGTCGCTGGCTTCCTTGTCGATCCAAAAGTCTGGTTAATGGCAGCTGCGATTTATGTAGTACTGATTCTCTACTTCCTGTTGTATAGCCGTCATCATCTGGTGGCAGGCACACCGGAAGAAGAATTTGCCCGTATTGAAGCGGCAGAAAAAGAACTGAACTAAAACCATCAAGCAAAGGGAGCACATGCTTATGTTGTATCAGATCAATGTGGTCAATCAGCACTATATTTTTGAAGACTTAAAAACGCTGATGGCCAAGGCTAGCCCTGAACGGTCTGGCGATCAGCTGGCAGGGATTGCTGCCCATGATGCAACTGAGCGGGTTGCTGCACAAATGTGTCTGGCAGAAGTACCGTTAAAGCAGTTTTTAAATGAGGCTTTAATTCCTTATGAACAGGATGAAGTGACCCAACTGATTCTGGATGAACATGATGCCGCTGCCTTCTATCCGATCTCGCATTTTACTGTGGGGGATTTCCGAAACTGGCTGTTGAGTACAGATGCCACGACTGAAAAGTTGACAGCTTTAAAAATGGGTCTGATCCCGGAAATGGTGGCAGCGGTCAGTAAAATCATGCGGAATCAGGATCTGATTCTGGTGGCAAAAAAATGTCGTGTAGTCACGCGGTTTAGAAACACCATCGGACTGGAAGGACATCTTTCCACCCGCTTGCAGCCGAATCATCCCACTGATGATCTGATGGGAATTTCTGCCTCCATTCTGGATGGGCTGATGTATGGCAGTGGTGATGCGGTGATCGGGATTAATCCTGCGACTGACAACCTGCAAAACCTCTCTGAGTTATTAAAATTATTGGATCACATTATTCATGAATATCAGATTCCGACTCAATCCTGTGTGCTGACCCATATCACCTCTGGCATTCAGCTGGTGAATAAAAATATCCCGATCGACCTAATGTTTCAGTCCATTGCTGGAACTGAAAAAGCCAATACCGGTTTCGGTATTAATCTGGAACTTTTACAGGAAGGTTATGAAGCGACTTTAAGCCTGAAACGTGGCACAGTGGGTCAGAATGTGATGTATTTTGAAACCGGACAGGGCAGTGCTTTGTCCAGTAATGGTCATTATGGTGTCGATCAGCAGACTTTGGAAGCACGTGCCTACGCCGTGGCACGTAAGTTTAACCCTTTATTGGTCAATACCGTGGTCGGTTTTATTGGGCCGGAATATCTGTATAACGGCAAGCAGATTATCCGGGCAGGATTGGAGGATCATTTCTGTGGCAAGCTGCTCGGCGTGCCGATGGGTTGTGATATTTGCTATACCAACCATGCCGATGCAGATCAGGATGACATGGATGTACTGCTGACTCTACTCGCCAATGCCGGACTGAATTTTATCATGGGGATTCCGGGTTCAGATGATGTAATGCTGAACTATCAAACTACCTCTTTCCATGATGCTTTATATATTCGTCAGTTATTAGGTTTAAAACCGGCGCCGGAATTTGACCACTGGCTGCAACAGCAGGGTATTCTTTCTCAGCAAGCCCATCAGTTGCAGTGGCCGACTGAATTACCCAAACAGTTTTCCCGTTTGATGCTGTCTTAAGGAGTGATGATGAAACTGGTTCCTGATGTGCAATTTCAGTCACAGCTGCAAGACAATCCCTGGCAACAGCTCAAAGCCTATACCGATGCGCGTATAGCCTTAGGCCGGGCAGGTGGCAGTTTACCAACCCGACCAAGTCTGGAGTTTCAGCTGGCACATGCCCAAGCCAAAGATGCTGTGCTTAAATCACTTGCTGCTGACCAACTTAAAGCAAGTCTAAGCAGGACTGGTCTAACGATTTTAGACATTGAAAGCCAGGCAGTGGAAAAGGATTTCTATTTAAAACGCCCCGATTTGGGCCGTATCCTGTCTGATGAATCTAAAATGATGTTACAGCAATACCGGAATGAACATCAGGACACTTGGGATGTGGTGATTGTCGCGGGAGATGGACTATCTGCACGTGCTATTGAAGAAAATACACCACACTTTATTCCTGCTTTGGTAGAGGCTTGCAAAGTACAAGGCTGGAGGGTCGCACCTCTAATTATTGCCCGTGGTAGCCGTGTCGCACTGGGAGATGAGATTGCAGAAATGTTAAAAGCCAAAATGCTGGTGATGCTCATTGGTGAACGTCCAGGCTTAAGTTCTCCGGATAGTATGGGAATTTATTATACTTATAATGCTTTTAAAGGCTGCCATGATGCACTCAGAAACTGTATCTCCAATGTTCGGCCGGCAGGTCTGTCCTATCCGCTGGCGATCCAACGATTAATCGCACTCATGCAAAAATCCTGTACATTGCAGCGTTCAGGGGTACAGCTGAAAGATGAACATGAAACATTGGTTGAAGTTCAGCATGAGCCAGGCAAAGGATTATTTAAATAACCAATAGCGTAGAAACTTCTACGCTGTTACAGACTTACACGCCGTCACCATCTCACTTATTTTTGTCACACAAGTTAAAAAATCAACTTGTTATGATGAAATCCACACATGAATAAAAAACAGTGAGGATGGTTATGGCTAATGATTTCAACAAAACACCACCTTCAGGCTATGATGAAGATACACGGCAGAAGAAAAGAATCCCTGTCTATATTTTAATTTTAGTGGGTGTCTTCCTACTGGCATTGCTACTTTATATGTTTGCCGATATTAAGCCTTCACCAGAAGAAGCACCTCCGGGTCATCCAAATCCGCAAGCTCAACCAGCAACCATGAACAATACGACCCCAGTTCAGTCAGAGGAAGGGCGTAGTCAGGATCTGAATCAGCCTGCGAACTTAAGTGGTGTTACTGGTACGACTGAAGCCACCGCAGAAGATACAGCGGGAGGTATGGATGTTGGTATAGCAACCGACTCAGAAGGATCTAGTCGAGGTGCTGGTCAGTAAGCACCCTCTTAAAAAGCCCTGGTTAAGAATCAGGGCTTTTTTGCAATCTAATGTGCGGATTTGTTGTAGTTGTGCATTTCTCAATTGAATAAAAAAAGCTCCAATTCTAATGTGAATAATGCATGACAGACGGCTTTACAACTTTCCAAAAAAGAAGTCTGTAAATACTTATAAATAAAGTAAAACCATAGAGGGCATGACAACATGAATGAATATATGAGAGGCCCAGGCGGTTATGATGCCATGTACTATTGGGAACAGTTTCATCCCATATTAAGTGCAGTGGCGATCCTGCTGATAGGCTGGGTTATTGCATTACTGGTCTCTGCAGGCGTAAAAAAAATCCTGCAAAAGCTTGGCACGAATGAGCGGCTAAACCATGCGACTGGCCATCGTTCCAATATTGAAAATATCATCACAAGAATTGTCTTCTGGTTAATCCTGATCATGGCAGTTATTGGTGCACTGAATGTGCTGAATCTAACCAATGTCAGTGGACCGTTCAGTAACATGATTCAGCGTTTCCTGCTGTTTATCCCTCAATTACTTGCTGCGATTGCTGTCGGATTCATTGGCTGGATTGTTGCCAATCTGGTCAAGGTAGGACTACAGAAGTTGCTTGACCGTACTCAACTGGATGAAAAACTCAGTTCAGAAGTTGGTGTAAAGCCATTAAGTGAGAATATCAGTGAAATTATTTACTGGCTGATTCTGTTGTTATTCCTGCCTATCGTACTCTCGATTCTGGGTTTAAGCGGTCTGCTGTATCCAGTTCAGAACATGGTCAATGATGTGGTTGGTTATCTGCCTAATATCTTTATTGCCGGTGTGATTGTTTTTGTCGGCTATATTCTGGCGAAAATCATCCGTGGCATTGTAGAAGGTTTATTGCGTAGTCTGAATGTACAGCAACAGGCAGAAAAAGTTGGCATCTTCAAGAACTCTAATGTTCCTCAGGTGATTGGTTCCTTCATCTTTGCTGTGATTATTATTACAGCACTGATCATTGCTTTTGAAGCTCTCGGTATTGAGGCGATTTCACAACCTGCAACCGCGATGTTGTATGAGGTAATGAATGCCATTCCAAATATCATTGCCGCAGCCCTGATTCTGATTCTGGCTTATGTCGTATCGAAACTGGTCGCGAAGCTGGTTACTGAAGTTCTGGCAGGTACGGGTGTAGATGAAGTTCCGGCCAAGCTAGACTTACAACGCTTCTTGGGTACCACTAAAATTTCGCATGTCGTGGGTGTCCTGATCATTCTGTTCACTATGCTGTTTGCTGTGTCTGAAGCGGCGAACCGTCTTGGCTTTGAACAGGTAAGTAGCCTGATTGCGATGTTCATTTACTTCGGTGCGAACATCCTGCTCGGCGCAGTGATTCTGGTGGTTGGCTTCTGGCTGGCAAATGTGGTTGCGAATGTAGTGCAGCGCGGTGAATATAACAGTTCCCGCTGGTTAGCTAATCTGGTTCGTGTCCTGATTATGGGTCTGGTAGTTGCAATGGGCTTACGCGCAATGGGCATTGCCGATTCGATTGTAAACCTTGCATTCGGTCTGACTCTGGGCGCAGTAGCAGTTGCTTTTGCTCTAGCATTCGGTCTTGGTGGTCGTCAGCCGGCAGAACGTGTTCTGACGGATTTGATTGATAAAGCCAAACGTGAAGGCAAAGAACCAAATCCCTTGAAAAAAGATACCAATATCATGACTTCAGCTTTTGGTTCAGGTAGTGCGACTTCTGCGACTGAACCAGCTACTACAACAGGAGCGAGTATCGTGCCTACTCCAGGTCAGAATGATGACAATGCGCCAATGCGTACGGACTTATCGAATAGTACTCCTGCATCACTTACTACTGCACCGCAGGATGATGAAGCATCGGGTATTGATCAGGTTACTCCAGATATAGATCAGGCTGTACCGGACTCACTCGACGTCGATCCAACTCATCCACCAGTCAATAATCCATTTGGCTCTACAGGTGAAGACGAACCGAATGTCGATAGTCGTCCAAAGAAAGATGACCTGAATTAACCTGTTCCAATCAAATAAAATCGGCCACGCTTAAGTGGTCGATTTTGTTCAGTCATGAGGAAAAATGAATGAATGCAAAAAAACCGAATAAAGTTCTAGCACCTTTAGTGATTGCAGGAATTACGATTGGCTTTTTTACTGCTGCCTATAGATTTGTCTTTGTTAAGAGCAAAGCAGATAAGCGCTCTGAACAAGCGCTGGAAAAGAACATGCCGGATACAGACGAATTTAACTGAAAAATCCTGTTAATTCATTGAAATAGAATTGTCATGTTGAAAATATAGAATATTCAAATGAATACTAAATTAATTTTGGTATTTTTATTGCATTAATAATATAAAGACAAAGGAGATCAACAATATGTGGAAATTAAAACAGTCTAAATTTATTAGCTCTACTGCAAATGTAGCCCCATATTATCTGCAAGAAGCCAGCCGAAAAATGCAGCTGACGATTGACCGCCTTGAAAATACGGCCAATCTTAAGCTGTTTAAAACAGACTATCTGGAGTGAACTTGAGACTGACTTTAGAGTATTTATAAATTAAACATATTCTGATGCGGCATGCGCCGATGACCATGCCCATTGGAAATTAAATCCACCCAGATGTCCGGTAACATCCAGAATTTCACCGACAAAGAACAAACCTTTTTGTTTCTTGCTTTCCATGGTCTTGGAAGAAACTTCAGTCGTATCTACACCCCCTAGCGTTACTTCGGCAGTACGATAGCCTTCGGTGCCTGATGGTTTCACTTCAAAGCTGTGCAGACGTTTGGCGATCTGTTCCAGTTTATCATCACTGATATTGCCAATCGAGGTTTCTGCAACCTCAGTCCAGATCAGATTCTGTAATTCCAGTACCACACTTTTGGGTAAGTGCTCGGTGAGTAGGGTCCGTAACAAGACTTTTGGCTGGCTTTGTTTTCTGGATTTGAAGAAATCAAACAGATCCACACTTGGCAGGAAATCGAGCTTAAAGCTTTGACCAACATCCCAATAGTTAGACAATTGCAACGAGCTTGGACCACTTAGGCCACGATGGGTAAACAACAGGGCTTCAGTAAAGCTGTTCAGCTCATTGGATAAAGTTGCTTCTACCGCATTACCACTTAAGCGCGTCGTAACTTCTTTAAAATTATCCGAGAAGGTAAATGGCACTAGACCGGCACGGGTCGGATAGATATAGTGCCCAAATTGCTTGGCAATCTCATAGCCAATACCAGAACCACCCAGGGTCGGAATTGACAGGCCACCGGAAGCCACCACTACAGATTCAACTTCAAAATATCCCAAAGATGTTGCAACCTGCAAACCTTGATCGTCGACCGCGTTGACTGCTTTGACTTCACAACTCGTTTTAATATCGACCAGACCGGTCTTATCACATTCAGACAGCAGCATTGCCAGAATTTCTTTGGCGCCATTCAGCGTAAATAGCTGCCCATGCTTACGCTCTTCATATTCAATACCGTACTCACACACCATGCCAATGAAGTCCCAGTTGGTATAACGGGTCAGAGCTGAAATAACAAAATGAGGGTTATGCGTGATGAAATTTTCCGGCTCGACGTACAGGTTGGTGAAGTTACATTTCCCACCACCAGACATCAGGATCTTTTTACCGACCTTATTGGCCTTTTCAACCACGACAACACGACGACCACGTTGCGCAGCCATATATGCTGTCATTAAACCTGACGCACCTGCACCTATGACTAGAACATCGTATTGCTTGGAAGACATGACACACTCAAGGGAGAAGAAAAGGAAAGCATTATAGACAATTTTATTTCAGCTTTCTCTATTCATCCTTAAGCAAATCGAATTACAGATATTCATCAGATATTCATCACAACTGATTTGAAATACTGAAAAGCTGCTTCTATAGTTTTATACATGAGGATAGAAAGCCCCGGGAGAAAGACTGATGGCGAATATCGAACAATTAAAACAATATAATCTGATCACTTATATTCTGTATATTCTGGGCTTCTTTGTCGGCCTGACACCGATTGTTGCCATTATTATGAACTATCTGAAACGCAATGAAATGCGCGGCACCTGGCTGGAAAGTCATAGCGACTGGCAGATTCGAACCTTCTGGGTCAGTTTAATCGGTTATCTGATCGGTGGCTTATTAACCACGATTCTGATTGGATTCGGGATTCTGTTTGTAGTGTTTATCTGGCACATTTACCGTCTGGCCAAAGGTTTGATGGCTTTAAATAATAATGAGCCGATTAATCCAGTTTAATTTGCATGCAGCTCAGGGGTTCTGCCTTGCAGGCCTCCAGTATGAATAACCAATAGCTTTGATCCAGTAGGGAAATAACCCTTTGCAATCAGCTCAGTCAGGCCCATCAGCATTTTCCCGGTATAAATCTGTTCTAAAGTAATACCGTATTCAGCTTCAAAGTTCTGAACAAACTGAATCAGTTCAGCTGTAGTTTTGGCATAACCACCACAGCAATAGTCATCCATAATCTGCCAGTTTTTCTTGCGGGTCAGTTTGGCGACATCTTCTGTTAAGAATGTCCCTTTCAGTGCAGAAAAACCTAAAATGTGTTGATGATTCTGACTGGCTTCAATCAGTCCTGTAATTGTACCGCCTGTACCCACTGCACAACAGATCACATCAAACTGTCGATCTTCAGGTTTTAAAATTTCCTGACAGCCTTGAATAGCAAGCGTATTGGTACCCCCTTCAGGAATCACGTAATGATCTGGAAACTGCTGCTGTAATTCTGCCAAAAAATCGGGTTGCTGTTTACGTCGATAATCTTCACGGCTGACAAAATGCAACTGCATGCCAAAGTCTTGCGCGGTCTTTAAGGTAGGATTTAAGGGTTTTTCTTTAAGTTCTTCACCACGAATAATGCCGATACTTTCAAAACCAAACTGATGTGCCGCAAATGCCGTCGCTGCAATATGATTTGAATAAGCACCGCCAAAAGTCAGCAACTTTTTAAACTCTTGTTGTTGCGCTTGCAGAAAATTATATTTCAGCTTAAAAAACTTGTTGCCCGAAATCTGTGGATGCACCAGATCCAACCGACGTATGGTTAGTTGCATACCGTGTACATTCAGGGTTTGGTCTATGAATTGCTGGGCAATCGAATCAAACATGGCAATCTTAAAAGTGAGAACGGCAACAGTATAACCAAGTTGAGCGTACCCGAAAGTGACTTTATTCCTATTCTAACTACATTCTTGGATGATGCAGCTTGTCACAAAATAATTGAATAAAAAACAGACATAAAATGCTAATCTAAAACTAAGGGAATCTGTCAGGAGGGTAGCAAATGAAACATCTATCCTATGTTGTGCTTGCGTTACTTCTGTCCAGTCTGGCTGGCTGTGATAATGACAAAATGAATAAACCGAAAACTGACGTCAGAACCATGATCATAGGCGGAATGCCGGTACATGATCACGACTATCATTTGTCTAAACCGCAATTTATCGCCCAAGAGGTTCAGTAAACCTAAACTGAATATTTATTAGATAAAGTTAAGATTTTGCACCATAAAAATGCAGCATTCGTACTGCATTTTGCTTAGAATAGCGCAATCAAGATTTAACCGGGTTGTGTTGTGGAATCATTCTGGATTTTGGGCTCAATTGCCTTTGCATTAATGTTAGGCGCAATGAGCCCTGGGCCGACATCGATTTATGTGGCAAAAAATTCAATTGCTATTTCGCGTAAGCATGGCCTGTTTACGGCATTAGGAACCGGTACAGGTGCCGCCGTTTTTGGTCTGCTCGCAGTTCTAGGCTTACAGGCATTTTTACTGGCTGTGCCATCTGCCTATCTGGCTTTAAAAATCTGTGGTGGGATTTATTTGCTCTGGCTGGCATTTAAAATTATTAAACATGCCAAAGAGCCGATTAATGCCGATGAAGACAGCAATACCCAGATGTCACTGCGTCGTGCTTATACCACAGGCTTGATCACTCAATTATCTAACCCCAAAATTGCCATTGTATTAGCCAGTATTTTTACCGCACTTTTGCCTAAAGAAATTCCGACCTATTTCTATGTCGTGCTTCCGGTCCTATGTTTCTTTATTGATGCAGGATGGTGTTCTTTGGTGGCAGTTGCCTTGTCTGCAGAAAAGCCACGTCGTGTGTATTTAAAATTCAAAGCAGGCTTTGATCGTGCTGCAGGTGCAGTCATGACCGTGCTTGGATTAAAGCTGATCTTTGGTATGAAGTAATTATTTCTATAAGCTCCGCTATAGATAAAAAAGCCCTTGTGAAATAGGGGCTTTTTTACGAGAGCATTAAAAAATATTTTCTTCAGAATTCGCAGAAATGCGATGAATGGACAGGTCTGCACCTGTAAATTCTTCTTCCCGGGTGAGACGAATACCAATCCATACTTTGAGCAGGCCATAGATCAGGAAGCCACCTGCCAAAGCAACAATAATGGCGAGAACTGTACCAACTAGCTGTGAAATTAAAGAAACGCCACCCATGCCTCCCAGCCATTGCTGACCGAAGATACCCACAGTAAGACCCCCAAAAGCTCCGCATACACCATGCAAAGGCCAGACGCCAAGCACATCATCCACTTTGAGTTTATTTTGGGTATACGTAAACAATTTCACAAAAATCACGCCTGCGCTGATCCCGATAAAAAGCGCACCCAATGGATGTACCACATCTGAACCTGCACAGATCGCTACTAAACCGGCTAATGGTCCATTATGCAGAAAGCCCGGGTCATCTTTACCTGCCATTTTGGCTGCAATTGTTCCACCGACCATTGCCATTAAAGAATTGATGGCGACCAGTCCAGAAATAGCATCGAGGCGCTGGGCACTCATGACATTAAAACCAAACCAGCCGACAATTAAAATCCATGAACCTAAAGCCAAAAATGGAATCGATGAAGGCGGATGTGCTGTAATCCGGCCATCATTTTTATAGCGGCCATGACGTGCACCAAGCAGAATTACCGCAGCCAGTGCGATCCAGCCACCCATGGCATGCACCACCACTGAACCAGCGAAATCATGAAAGCTGGCACCAAACGCCTCAGCCAACCAGTCCTGGAAACCAAAGTTACCATTCCAGATCATGCCTTCAAAAAATGGATAGATCAGGGCAACCAGAAATAACGTTGCTAAAGCCTGCGAGCGCATTTTGGCCCGTTCAGCAATACCACCAGAGATAATCGCTGGAATGGCTGCAGCAAAGGTAAGCAGGAAGAAACAGCGCATCAGGTTATAGCCATGATCAGCTGCTAAGGTATTGGCATCATGGAAAAAATGCTGTCCATAGGCAATATAGTAACCCACTAAAAAGTATGCGATTGCAGAGATGGCAAAGTCAGTTAGAATTTTACTTAAGGCATTGACCTGATTCTTATGTCGAACTGTTCCAAGTTCCAGAAAAGCAAATCCTGCATGCATGGCAAGCACCAGAACTGCACCGAGAAGGAGAAATAATAAGTCTATATTTTGCATGGTGCGTTCCAATTTAGTGCGTAGAATCACAAAAGAAACTCAGTATATAGAGGCAAACTGATTCTAAAAGAGGCACTAGCAAGGGAAATTTTGATGAAGAATTTATTGAAATTAATAAGACTCGATATAAGGCATAATGTGACTTGTTTGCACCAAACTAAGACACTACAAGAGATGATAAATTTAAAATTTATACCTAATTTTTAAATATTTAGATTTATCGGACTCAATTGAATGCTAGAAATGAGTGCTAAAGGTGCACAATGAATGTGAAGCAATTTTTAAGAAAAAATTTAAAAAGTTAAGTGAAGTAGCGGATTTTAATTCTCAATCTAAACGTGATTTTTGAGTCTAAGATCTTTAATACTTATTGGTTAGGTGTTTATAAAATAAATGAAACCCTAAAAGCTTAGGGTTTCATAGCTGAATATTGCAATCACAGTATTCAATTAATCTTTAAAGTGTACCGGTATCCACTGATAGCTTTGACCATCTTTTGAATAGATATGCCCAATCCCGGGGAAAGGTAAATGTGGTGCAGCAATCAACTGACCCGCTTTGGCATATTCAGCAAAATGTTTAAGACGGGTTTCGACTGCTGCCTTAGGGTCTATATCAAAATCTACCGCTGTTTTTGGTGCATCAAACTGCAAGGTATGTGAATGCACGATGTCACCAATAAATACCACTTCTTGAGCATCGGTTTTCAGTTTAAAGCTGTAATGCCCTGGGGTATGACCGAAAGATGGCTTAAATTGAATATCACCCAAAGCGAAAGCTTTGTCTGAAAAGACCTTAATTTTTTTGGCTTTTTCATACGGTGCAAGTGCGGCTTTAATTTTCTCAACTGTGTCTAAAAATTTCTCTTGGTTTTCTTTGGGTAGTTTCTTGATGGTGTTTGGACTGAGCCAGTAGTCATATTCGGTTTTGGAAATATGCAGTGTGGCATTTGGGTAATTTGCTACACCGTTATTTGAGATGCCGCAGACATGGTCAGGGTGTAAATGGGTCAGGAAAATGCTATTGACCTGTCCAGGCTGATACCCTGAAGCTTTTAGGTTGTTATAGATTGAACCTAAGTGTGTGCCAAAGCAGCTTGCAGCACCGCTGTCGACCATTAGTAGTTGGTTGCCTGTATTGATTAAAAAAGCATTGACTGAGGTTTGTATGCCTTTGTCGTTGATGGCAGCGTATTTTTTGAGAATGTCAGTTTTTTCGCTGTCACTTACGCCTTTAAATAGTGCAGGGTTTAAGTAATTTGTGCCATCGAGCAGGGCGGTGATTTGAGTGTTGCCGATTTGGTGATGGTAGTAGCCAGCGACTTGTTTTTGCGTTGGGATGGTAGTTGGTTCAGCCGCTTGAGAGTTGAGCGCTAAAGTGCTTAGGGCGAGTGCGAGGAATAGGGGGTTAAATGTTTTCATGGGGTTCTTATAAGTTTTAAAGGGATGGATATTTTTTATCATACTTAGATATAAATTTTAAAATTTTTGAAAGCTCTTTCTCTTGCGTCACATATGGCTCAGGGAGAAGGTTGGGATGAGGGCATATACTATTTACCTTACTTTTGACGGATGAGAAATGCAACTTCGTAAGGTAACACCAATATTAATTTAATAATGGATTCTCCCTCTCCCTATGGGAGAGGGTGAGGGAAATCCCAAAAACAAAAAAGCCCCTACATCGTAGAGGCTCTCTTTTTACAACCAAAAATTATTTTTTACATTCTGGCTGTGAACGGTCAATTACTTGGGTGCCTTCAACACGGTAACCAATTTGCCCCACAATAAATGCTTGATTCAATTGAGTAATAACAACATCAGATAAAGCCACAGCACAACGATCTTTCTCAATTGCACGATCTACCGCTGTTTTGAAGTTAGGAATACCTAATGGGAATAAAACTACCGGAACCTTATCTTCACCTGTGACACGTTGACCTTTCACAAATTGGTTTGAGTTCAAGTTATAGTTCTTTGTAGAAGCTACGGTCATATCCGCCATACGAACTGAACAGCCTGTAAATGCAATTGTTGACATCGCTAGAACTGAAACTAGTAATTTTTTCATGCTTACCCCGAATAGTTATAAAAAATAAAAAGCGCTTTGATTTTATCGATATATTTTTTTAAAACAAGAAAATAAATTATATAAATGGTATAAAAAAGCCCCTACATTAGTAGAGGCTTTTTATTTAAGACCTACATCTTAAGACACTTTATCACCCGGTTTAGCACCAGATTCAGGTGAAATCACCCAAACACCTTCGCCATTACCCGCAGCTAACACCATACCGTTAGAAATACCAAAACGCATCTTACGTGGCGCAAGGTTTGCTACCATCACCACCAATTTGCCTTTTAAGTCTTCAGGCTTATAGAACTCACGAATACCACTAAATACGTTACGTGGCTCAGCCTCACCGACATTTAACGTCAATTGAAGCAGTTTATCAGAACCTTCAACCGTCGCAGCTTCAAGAACTTCCGCTACACGTAGGTCAACTTTCATAAAATCATCAATATTAATGATTTCAGCTTCACCCACTTTAGGTTCAGCTTTCTTCTCTTTGGCTTTCTCTTTTTTCATTTCAACTTTTGGTGCTTCTGCAGGGGCTGCTAAAGAGTCTTTAGATGCATCCACCATAGCAGCAACCGCTTTAGGGTCAACACGTTGCATTAACGGTTGGAACAATGCAATTTCATGACCCACTAACACTTGCTTACGTGATTCAAAGTTAAAGCTGTCTAATTGTAAGAACGCTTGAACTTGTGTAGCCAAAGTTGGTAATACAGGAGCAAGGTAAACCGCCAATTGACGGAACAGGTTAATACCCACAGAACACACGTCATGAACTTGTTGTTCTTCGCCTTCAATCTTCGCTAAAGCCCAAGGCTTTTTCTCATCGATATATTGATTCGCTTTATCTGCAAGCGCCATGATTTCACGAATTGCTGTTGAGAATTCACGTGCTTCATATGCTGCAGCGATTGAATCACCTGCATCAATAAAGCTTTGCACCAATTCAGGCTCTGCGCATGTTGCACTTAACTTGTTATCAAATTTGGTATTGATGAATTTCGCACAACGACTTGCGATGTTTACGACTTTACCCACCAAGTCAGAATTCACTTTTTGCACGAAATCATCAAGGTTCAAGTCAGAATCTTCAACTTTGTCCGAAAGTTTAGACGCGAAGTAATAACGTAGGTATTCAGGGTTTAAATGCTCTAAATAGGTTTCAGCTTTAATGAATGTGCCACGAGATTTAGACATTTTCTGACCGTTGACAGTCAAGAAACCATTGACGAATAGGCTTGTTGGGGTACGGTAGTTGGCACCTTCAAGCATTGCAGGCCAGAACAAGGCATGGAAGTAAACGATGTCTTTACCAATGAAGTGATAGACTTCATTTTGAGAATCTTTTTTCCAGTAATCCTCAAAGCTTAAGTCAGGGCGTTTAGTTTTGATGTAGTTTTCAAAGCTTGACATATAGCCGATAGGCGCATCTACCCAAACATAGAAATATTTGTTTGGTGCATCTGGAATTTCAAAACCGAAGTAAGGTGCATCACGGGAAATATCCCAGTCCGACAAACCTGCTTCAAACCATTCATCTAACTTATTGGCAATGGATACAGGTAAACGACCTTGGTCACGTGTCCATTTTTGTAGGTATTCACCAAAGTTAGGCAGTTTAAAGAAATAGTGATCTGAAGATTTCTCGACAGGTGTCGCACCGCTTAACGTCGATTTTGGATTTAATAGTTCAGTAGCGTTATAGGTCGTGCCGCAAACTTCGCATGAATCGCCGTATTGATCTTCCGCTTTACATTTCGGGCAGGTGCCTTTAATGAAACGGTCTGACAGGAACATGCCTTTTTCAGGGTCAAACAATTGCGTTACAGGGCGAACTGCAATATTGCCCGCTTCACGGTTCTTGATATAAATCTCAGATGCACGAGCCTGGTTTTCGGCACTGTTGGTTGAATCGTAGTGGTCAAAGTCCACTTTAAAACCAGCAAAGTCACGTTCGTGTTCTTTTTGTACATTGGCAATTTGCTGTTCAGGGGTAATGCCATTGGCTTCAGCACGCAGCATAATCGCCGTACCATGCGCATCATCCGCACATACATAAGTCACGTTATGACCCATTGCACGCATCGCACGTACCCAAATATCAGCTTGGATATAACCGAGTAGGTGACCCATATGGATCGGACCATTGGCGTATGGAAGGGCGTTAGTGACTAAGATATTACGCACGGATCTGACTCTCTCATTCGTATTTTATGCAATGGGCGGTAATTTTACATGAGATAGACATGACTTGCATAAGGCTTTTGGTGAATTCTTTTTCAATAACAAAGTTGCACATCGATGAAATGCTACTTTATAGCAGGATTATCAGGGATAATAGCCTATCCGCCATTTGCTTGAGTGCTTGACCATGTATGACGATTACAATGATTTTGAAGATGATCAACCAGTCAGACGCATTAAATCGAATATCAAACAACAGACTTTAGGCAAACGTATCCTTGAAGATGCGCAAAGCTATTTAGATCAGATCTCACAAGGCGAACATACATTTTTAATCAATATCTTACGTGAACTGGCACAACAAGATGAATATTTTAATGTCTGGGCAGATCAGCTCGATCAACCTGTCGGTTCAAAAGTGGCCAATGATGCACTTAACCTGATGCACTTTTGGCAACAGATTCATGCCTATGAAAATGTTAAAAGCTTTAATTTATTGGATGTCATTAACAGTGAAGCCTTTCAAAAAGATGTACTGACGGCTTTTGATGCGATGCAAATAGATCAAGCCCATAAAGCCTTACGCCGTCCCGTGATAGTTGAAGCCTTTAAAATGTATAAATTGGGCTGTTATGCAGGTTGTGTACCTTTGCTCTATGCACAGCTTGAAGGCTTGTTGACAGATGTACTCATTCAACAAGGTTTCTTAAAGCAAAACAGCACCAAGTTTGTCGATGTCTACAAAATCGTTCCCGGTTTAAAGGGCAATGAAATTAAGAGTCTATGGCATAAATCTAAAATCGCTGCAGAACTGAATCCATACTTTGCAGAACTGGCAGCCTATAAGATGGATTCTAGTTCGAACGTCACTGCAACACGCCACAACATTTTGCATGGCACAGATGTGGCACATTTCACTCAAGCGCGCAGTTTTATCCTGTTCATCTGGTTGTTCTCGGTAGTAAGTTTTATGAGTACCGTGCGTGGTTAAACTAAGGTCGCTTGATACCTTTAGTTTTATTCATTCTATAAACGTTTAATGTAGATCGATCATAAGCATCCTTTAGCTTGAAAAATCAGGCTATAACAGCATTTGAATAGGTAAGCTAAAGGAAATGCAATGTCATGATGACAGTAAAATACTAACCGATGGTGCAAGGAATAAGATAAATAGAATCTTCAAAATACAGAGCACCATCTCGTCCAGTTGGTGTTGATGAAAATTTAAGATCGTAAGGTTTGTGCTATCTGATGCAATGATCAGCAACAACATGTACAGGCTTTGTTGCAGTTTGCTTAATTCGCCCGATTCATTCTCTGCTTTATGCTAAATAATTGTCTGATAACTTATATGACTTACCTAAGGAGGGTACTCATGACTCAGAATAACCAGACAAGTACTTCTAAGCAGAACCAAGATAAACAGCAACATGCACGTGAAATGCATGATCAAATTGAAAAAGAGCAGAAGCAAAACGAGATCGACAAGCAGCACAAACAGGAACATCAGGAAGTATTAGAGGCTCAGAAGAACGGGGCGGATGATAAATCTGAAAAGCAGAGCGCTAATGACTCAGATAGTGAGCAGTCAGATAAAAAAAATGAAACGACCAAGATGGATGACTTAAAAGCCAAGGCGATTGCTATTGGTGAAGAGCTATTGCAGAAAGGCGAAAAGATTCTGAATGAGCTAAAAAATGGCAAGTCTGAAGCCAAGCAGAATGATGATGCAGATGATTCCAAACAGGCTGCGCATAAAGACGGAAAATCAGACCAGCAACATGGCAATGGTCAAGATCAGCAGGATCGTATGACTCATCTTAAAGATGAAGCCCTACATAAGTTTGATGATACTAAACAGAAGATTACTGAATTGGTGAATGAAGCTTCTGTCAAACTGGCTGAGCTGAAACAGATGGCCACCGATACGATGACTAAAATGAAAGAGAATTCATCTAAAGATCAAGACGCTAAAGATGACACCTCTAAGGAGAATACGTCTGATAAAAAAGAGGCTGCCAAAGATAAGGATTCAGAATCTGATGCAGACCAGTCTAAACAGGATCAAGGCAAAAACACCAAGGACCAGCAAGATAAGTCCGAACACAACAAAAATCATAAATAAGCTTTGATCGCACTGCCACTTCAACCATAACAGGGTTGAGGTGGCTGAATCTAATCAGACTCTTATTATAAAAATAATTATTCGCATACTAAAAACTACCTTATTTCTTATTCTCTTTCACTTTCCATTATTTCTATTCGCCACAAATTAATAAAACCAAGTAAAATGGTTGGAAATTGAAAATATCTCCCTCATCTTAATGGGCAGAATGCTTAACCTTAAGTGAAAAGCCCGTTAAACTAAGCTATTTAGATATCGATCTACATTTTTGGAGTAACCTATGTCGTGGCTTTCTTCGCTTAAATCGGTTTTTTCGCCTTCCAAGGAGGTGAACGAAGAAGCTGTGCAGAATGTACTGCAAAATTATATCTTGCCAAATTCTAACAATGCCTTGAAAGATCGGATTACTCAGGTCAATGTACAAGGTGAGATCTTACAGATCACGATTAATACCTATCCTGAAGAAAAAGAGCAGCTACAGCAGATTCATGATGAACTGGCTGACGCATTGGAAAAATGTGGCATCAAAGAACTCAATATGCATGTGATCCAGCAAAAAACGGGGCATAAAAAAGAGGGCGGGTGCGGGCATCATCATGCTGAAGGTGAAAGCTGCTCTAGCCAGCCGCAAACCACAGTAGCACCAAAATCGAATTTACCACCCGTGGTGGATGCATCTGCAAGCACTGATGCTGTAAAGCAGGCGAATGAAAATTATCAACCGCAACAAGAAGAGGCGCCTATTCAAAAAGCTGCCCCGCAACAGCGTGATGTGCCGAAGCATCCACGTATTCAAAATGTGATTCTGGTGTCTTCTGGTAAAGGTGGTGTGGGTAAATCAACCACAACAGTGAACTTGGCCTTGGCTTTACAAAAATTGGGTCTAAAAGTCGGTGTACTGGATGCGGATATTTATGGTCCAAGTATTCCAACAATGCTCGGTAATGCGGGTAAAACTCCAATGATTGAAGCTGAACACTTTGTACCATTAGATGCCTATGGCCTGGCGGTGCTGTCAATTGGTCATTTAACCGGTGATCACAATACACCAGTCGCATGGCGTGGTCCAAAGGCAACGGGCGCATTGATGCAATTGTTTAATCAGACACTTTGGCCAGATCTTGATGTTTTGATGATTGATATGCCGCCAGGTACAGGGGATATCCAGTTGACTCTAGCGCAGCGTATCCCAGTCACTGGCGCAGTGATTGTGACAACGCCACAAAATGTGGCATTACTGGACGCTACCAAAGGAATTGAACTGTTTAACCGTGTACAGATTCCAGTCATGGGGGTGATTGAAAATATGTCGACTCATATCTGTTCAAATTGCGGCTATGAAGAACAGATTTTTGGTACTGGTGGTGGCGATAAATTGTCAGAACAGTACAATATTCCACTACTCGGCCGTCTGCCTTTAAATGCTGTAATCCGTGAAAATGCCGATGCCGGAACGCCGTCAGTGATTGCTGGAGATGAAGCTGCTGATAGTTATATGGCAATTGCTGAAAAAATTGCAGCCAAACTGCCAAAGGCTCAAAAAGATCAGTCCCGTATTTTTTAATAGAGATCATTGATTAAAACCTCAGTCCAGGCTGGGGTTTTTATTTTAAAGCTGACAGTAAAATGAAAGTATTTCCTAGCAAGTAGGCCCAATAAAAGCAAGAAAATAAATTAAGACAATAAGTAGAAATAAGCTGAGTGACTTTGAAAGATTTGAAGATGAAAAAATCAGAAATGTATTATTAGATGAATCATTTTAAAAATATAAAAATTTAATTTTTGAGTCAGTGTTTTCAGTAGAATTTTCTCATGAATAAGTGGGAGTCAACTAAAATGACTCTATCGTATATCACTTAATTTCAGCATTATTTTCATATAAGTGTTTGAATTTAATTTATAATTTAAATTATTCCAAAAAATTATAATTCTTCTTACAAATAAGATTTTGCAGGTAAAAATATTCTGATCTATGCTGCAAGCATTACAGCGAGGTCAACCCATGATTTCTTGGTTATTTATTGGTTTAGTAGTCACAATTTTATTGACTCCAGGCCCAACCAATACCTTATTGGCATCTTCCGGGATCCATGCAGGTTTTAGGAAATCATTTTATCTTATTCCTGCTGAAGCATTAGGTTATCTGCTTGCGATCAGTTTTTGGGGAATCCTGATTGGCAAGATTTCAACCCATCTGCCAGCTTTACCGAATATCCTGAAATTATTTAGCGCCTGTTATATTCTCTATTTGGCAATCAAGTTATGGCGTACAGCAGAAGTTGCTGACAGTTTGAGTCAATTTACCATTCGTGCCAGAGAGCTATTTTTAGCAACTTTACTGAACCCTAAGGCCTTATTGTTTGCATCGGCAATTTTCCCCGTAATTGCATGGCAGAACAGTTATTACTATGTCTTACATATGCTGATGTTTATAGGACTATTAATTCCAATTGCAGTTTTATGGACATTCTTCGGTACTTTACTGGGTCGTAATAATAATCGCTGGCTTAACCAAAAAAATATGCAAAAGACCGCGTCATTAGTACTGATGAGCTTTTCTGTACCGCTGAGTTATTCAGCGATTATGAGTCTGTAACTTCACTCAAAAAATCTTATTAAAATTTCAAAGTAGCATCAAGGAAGAACACTTATTTTCATTGAGGTGAATTTCAGTTAAAGTACGTCGCAATAACTGAATTTAAGATTTTTGGATTAGTACCAATGGCAATTAAGTCTGATCGCTGGATTCGCGAAATGAGCGAAAAGCATGGCATGATCGAACCTTATGCAGAGAACCAGGTTCGTTTTGATGAAAATGGTGAAAAACTCATTTCTTATGGTGTATCAAGCTATGGTTATGATGTTCGTTGTGCACGTGAATTCAAGGTATTTACCAATGTGCATTCTGCGATTGTAGACCCGAAACACTTCGATGAAAAAAGCTTTATCGACATTGAATCTGATGTGTGTATTATCCCGCCTAACTCATTTGCGCTTGCACGTACTGTAGAATATTTCCGTATTCCACGTAATGTACTGACTGTTTGTCTAGGTAAATCTACCTATGCGCGTTGCGGTATTATTGTGAATGTAACGCCACTTGAACCAGAGTGGGAAGGTCATGTCACCCTTGAGTTCTCAAATACGACGAACCTTCCTGCACGTATCTATGCGGGTGAAGGGGTAGCGCAGATGCTGTTCTTTGAATCTGATGAAGTTTGTGAAACTTCATACAAAGACCGCGGCGGTAAATATCAGGGCCAGACTGGTGTGACTTTGCCAAAAGCATAATTAGTTTAAAGTATTGAATAAACGGGGCTTAAGGTCCCGTTTATTTTTTGAGTTTTCATTCATCGGAAACTTGGCTATTCAGCACTTTGATTTTTGCATCTGAATGGAAAATAAGCATAATGGATGCAGAAATCTAATTAAAAGATGCACGATGCATCACTCAAAAATAGACATAGCAGCTGGGAAGCTGAAAGATAAAGATGCGGAGCATCTGATAATAAAAGGACAGTGAAGATGATTTTGAACGGTAAACATTCCATCTTTAAAAAATCATGTTTAGCAAGCATGGTGAGTTTGTTATGCATGCCTTCTACCTATGCTTTGCAGCAGTTATCAGATGAATCTTTAGCAGATACGACAGGGGAAGGGATCGCACTTACTCTAAATGATTTCAAAATGGTATTTCAGGCACCGAATGATGTGTCGGCAGGCTCTAGTTATGCCCGCGGCATTGATAATCCTGGTCAAGCAGATACAGGTTTTATTCGCATTATTCCTACAGGGGAGAATTATACCCAGTTAGGGCAGCGTGCCTATGACCGTGTCTATGCGGATACTTACAATAAAAGTGTATTACAGGGGAAAGCAGATCGTAATTATAATACGTTGTATAAAAATACTTATGACACCACTTATAACTCACAATATTCTACATTATTAACAAGTTATAGCGCTAATATCGAGACTGATGCTGAGGCAAAAAGAGAAACTTTTTTATTAGAAACACGTGAAGCACTGCTCAAGACTCCTATTATGCAACAATACTATACACAACGTCTTGCAGATTATCGAAATGGGACATGGGGACTGGATGGATGGACACCTGCATCTTTAAAAAAAGATGGTACAACTTCGCACAGAATGCTGCCTGTAAGTAATGATCCTACAGGTATTTTAGAATTAGAACAAAAAGCTAAAGACTATGCATTGGGTAATACCTATGAAATGATTAATTTACTTTATGGTCCAGGTGCATTGACTGCTAATAGTGACCTTACAAATTCGACATTTTATAAAAGTCTAACTAACTTCGTCAGATCCGATCAAATTACTGCAACAGTTAATAGTCTGATTTCTAATGAAATTACTCGAGAGCGTCTTGCTGCAGAGTTACGTGCAAAATATAATGCCACTCAGCTCGCTGAAGATGCTGCAGACGCAGCAACGCAACAAATCTTGGCATTAATTATTGCGGCTGCTGAAGCCAGCGCATTACAGGCGGCAGCAAATTCCCCGGTCAAATCCTTAAAGACCAAGGCAGATGTTTTTATATACGGTCTGGCATTATCTAAAAGTGATGGCTCATTAAGCACACGTTATAGCAATGAAGGGTTTAACTGGGGTTCAGCTGAAAACCCTTGGTTATTCCGTGCAGGTACAGAGAGAGTTAAACAGTTTAAAAATGCAGATAAAAACATCGGTTATCTAGCACTAGAAGCACCATTGGCATTAATCCCTCAATATGCTACTGCAGATGACAACAATATAAAACTAGGTTTCTGGACGGATATCTTTTCTAGAAGTCTGGATTCAAGTAACCAGATTGATCCAGCAACAGGTGCACCGACTTCAGGTTTAGAGTTAGATCAACGGCTACGTATGCAAGTGGTGGCCAATGGCTTAAGTCTAAATGGTTCGCAAGTCCGTTTATTCCAAACAGCTGAATCAAATGATGCAAACTATAATAAGACTTTAGGCTTAGCCGCATTATTACGTTTGAATACCAATGATAATCCAGCGACATTGAGTAAACTTGATTCAAATCTGGATGCACGTGGTATTCGTATTAGCTCAGCAGTTGAAAACGAAGATAATACGGTCGTTACACCTGCTATGGTGCGAGGTACACCAGCCCCAATTTTTGAAGAACAGGAAGGCTTGTATTTATATAGTCCTAATATCAATCTTGTCCTCGGTAATATGTATCAGCCTTTTATAGTGGGTTCAGAAGGTAATAATATTATTTTGGAGGTTACCCGTATTCCAGATATTCCAGAAATTTACAATAAAATCTACCAGAATTATAAGAGTAGTAATTTTAAACCGGGTGATACTGCCTATAACACACAATATGGTTTGACTGAATACTTAGGAACCAGCAGCCTAGAAGGGTCTACCTGTAATGTGTATACCTGTGGCACAGCAATTAAAGCCAATGATCGGGATACGGTCGCAAAATATCAAGGGCGGAATGCAACTCACAGTAGTATTTCAATTGGTACTGTAGATCATCTGCCAGGCAACCTTTTAGATGCAAATAAAGGCGACAATGCGACGGGAATTATGTTCAAGAGCACCGCAGCAAATGGAACCGAGTTTAAAAACTTTGGTTCAGTGGCAATTGATGGGGTGCTGATCCAACATCTAAAAATTAAAACGACAGGACTATAAAGGGAGTTAGCCATGTTAAAGAAAATGACCTTAGCGACCTTGATGTGTGTATCGTTATCTAGCTATGCCAATTTAGTGAATTTAGATCAACAAGAAATGAAAGAGGTAGTTGGACAAGGGGGGGCAGACCTAAGTTGGACCTTTTCTTTAAATCATCGATATGCTACTAACCCAAATCTTAAAAATATTCATGGAATTGAAAACGGCATTGCAACTGTATATTACGATTTTGATGCAAATTCATGTGGTACAGATAATCTGTTCTGTCGTTTGGCTATTTCACCTAATAATCATGTGGATGAGGATGGCAATAAGAAATGGCTGGTTTTTAAAGATATTCAGGGTACCTTGCAAATTGACCGTTTTTCTATAGATGGCGCTACTATCATTAATTATCGGAATATTCCCCAAGCTGCGATGCAAGTCACTTTTTATGATGAAAGTCCGCTTAAAATACGTAATCTTGGGTTTAGTACCTTAGCGGTCGAAACAGGGACTACAGACGAGGCAGATAATAAAGAAGAAGGTTATTTAAATGTCGATAAATATGACACATACGTAGAAAAAATTACCGATATTAACGGAAACATTACAACTGCAGAAAAAGCAGTTCCTCAATTTGATCTTGGACAAGAAAAAGGTTTTATGGGGCTCAATGTGCATGGCAATATGCATATGTCTGGAAAATTGAAAATCTTTAGCTATAACTGCTCAGGTGGGGCACAAAGCCGTTGCTAAAATCTTAAGTGAAGGATAAGGATATCAATATGAAAACAAAAAAAATGCAATTAAAACTCCTCACTGTATGTGTATTTTTAGCACAACAAACCTATGCTTTAGAGGCTATCCAAGATCAGGACTTAGGACAAGTTACAGGTCAAGACGGGCTTAGCCTTACCCACGAAGTTTCAAAAGTGTACATTGAACAAGCCAACTGGCTTGATCCTACCGGTGATCAGAATGTACAAAGAGGTTTGGGGCTGCATCAAGTAAATGTATCAGGTGTTAATAACAATCCTATAGTGAGCCAATTACATCTTGATGTAGGTGCAACAGAGGTCGGCACAGGGATCAGGCTGGCATTTAGTGTTGATCCATTTAATGCAGAGGCAAACTTAAATATTGTTGAAAAAAACTGTAGTGAAGCAACGTGTCATGCTATCAATCGGAATGTGGCAAATGTAAGTAGCTTGGGTAAGTTGGGTATACAAACCAACTCTCCAATAAAAATGCTTTTAGAAACACAAGCAGGGCTATTTAACAGTAAAGAGCTCGCTTATCTAGATTTTCAATTGCAAAATGCGAATATAAGTCATGCCTTAGGGAATAATAAAACCCTATTAAAAGACTTTAATTTTAACTTCTCTGGTTTTGGATATATGTCTGTAAACCAGCATGAAGGTATTGTCCTAAGTACATACAATACTGCAGAAAAACCGAGTATTAATAGTGAAACTAATATTGTGCATTTAGGACGTGTTGCTGATAACACTGATGTGGCAGTGGGACGTTCTGGCGCTACTAATCCTGGTATAAATCTGGATTTGCGTTATGTAACCCAACAAGATGCAACTTCTAAAGCAGTAGTCAAAAATATTATGCGTATGGGCGCATCAGGCGATATAACCAACGCAAAAATATTTATGAATGGTAATCAGTCTAATATTACTAAATTTGGAGTCAATACCAATGGTCAGACTTACAATGCTTTAACAGGTTATGAAAATATCACCAATACTGGTGGCTTGCATTTGGGTATATCCACTGATTTCACCAATGCGTCCAATAGCCAAAATACACCAACAACATTAGAAATAGGTCATACAGGGAAAGGAAGTTATGCAATTGAGTTTTCTAATTTAAGGGCACTTACAAAGCAGCAAAATGCTTATATTGATTTTGGTGATATTTATGTCAATACGATTTCAGGTAAAAGCTTAGATTTTCTGATAAATGAAAATTTAAAAAATACCTTAATGCAGAATGATCATATTCGTAAGCAAAATCTAAAGTCTACTGAAAATTATGCCTTTATAGCAGTACGTGGCATGGACTTTCAGTCAATCGCCAGTAAAGCGCGCTTTATTTCAGACAATTCGATTGCCGCTCTTACAGGCGATGGTGGTTCTTGGGGTATAGGTATTCCAGTCTATAACCTGAATGCCAATGTAGCTTTGACCGGTACAACTTATAATGGTAAACAGGGGATAGCTTACAATGTTCTTGCATTAACCGAGGGTTATGGTATTGATGCTAAAACGGGTTTGCCAAGTACCACCTCTATTCTTTTAATTGATGGTCAAAATGGCGTACATGGCGAAGCTGTGAATTATTATGCTGGTTTACGTAACATTGATGCTCTGATTCAAGCTGAAGGTGTGATTAGCTATGAAGATAGTGGACTATATATTCGTGCAGATGATTTATTAATTGCAGCACAAGCGGAATTAGCCATTGGCCAATTGCCTGGTTCAAAATATAACTGTACTTCAGGATCTGCGCTATGTGGTGCTGTAGTTGCTAACGATAGCTTCTCAAAACCTGATGATGTTTTGACTACGATTGCTTTAAAACTAGATGGTTCAGGTGAACTACGCATTATTCCAGGAGTAGATCCGACTCCTGCTGATCCTGATAGTAACTTCCTTGGATTGAAAGGTAATTTCAAATTTAAAGATTTAACTGCTGCGCAACGTAATGATGAGAATTATGTAGGTAGTTATTTTAGTTTAATCAACAAAGATATTGGTGAAAATGGTCAGGTTGTACAAAGTTCAGCATTAACTTTGAACAGTCTGGAAGGAAATTTAGGTTTTAATACAAAAGTTAAATTAAGTACAGATACAGTGACCTTGGATAGTCAGATTGACTTGAATCATACTAAGGATCTGGCAACCCCATTTAGAACCAATTTCGCAATGACCACTAATAATACTATGCAGAATATGGCATCAATTGCGTTAACAGGTGGAACGATGCGTAGTACTTTAGGAATAACGCCACGTTAAAAGGGTCATCTTCTTACAGAAGTGTGCTGTGTCACATACTGGTAAGTAAATAATGAAATGTTAATGAATTATTGTTCTAAATTGAGTAACTGATACTTCATGGGATTATAAGATGAAAAAAATAATAATGAGCAGTCTTGCATTTGCAATACTAGCAACATCACAGCAAGGGATTGCTCTAACTGCTTTAGCGGATCAGGAACTGGCAGCAGTAGAAGGCCAAGCTCTTTTAAATATGCAGACTAATTATGATTCAGGGCAAGGTATCAAGTTTCATAAACTAGGCCTAGAAGCATTAATGGAACTTAATGTTAATATTAAAAGTCTCCAATTGGGCTGTGGTGGGATGAATGGTGCAAATGCCTGTGATATTGATATTTCCAATATATCATTAAGTGGTCCAGCAACAGGGCAAAAGACCGATGGCTCTCCAAGTTTTACAGGTGAGCGTGCTACAACCAGTGCTCAAATTACCAATCCATTTATTGAGTTTGCAATCAGTGGTAATCAGACAGCTACACGTGAAGTTGTGGGTTTTCGTCTAGGTGCAGAAGAAATTTTAGGCTTACTGACCTTGGGTACGGACAATATTCCAGATCCAAAAGATGGAATTAAAAGCTTCAGTGGTTATATGAAAATGGCTCAAACTGAAGGTCACTCCTATACTAAGGCTGCAACCTTTGGTAATGCATCAGATCAGAAAATTAGTGGTACATTAACCGCTTTAGGACAAGACCGTACTTATACCAGTAAACCTGGTGCTGAAGGCCATACTGGAATTACTGTACCTTCGATGCGTGCAGATTTTGTGATGCCAGAAACAGTCGTAACAGGTAAGCGTCTTAACTCAGCAGTTGTTTCTGGTATTCGTTCTACTTTAACATCTATTCCACTTGCTGCATCAGAGAGTGGTTCTTATGGGCCTGACGTAAATGGTACACCAGACTTTTCTAAAGACCAGCTATATGTCACGTTTCCTGCTCTAATTTCATTAGGGAGTATTGAGGTCGGAGATCACTCATTCTTTAAAATGGCAAAAGGATCAACCTTAGAAAACTTGAATATGGATATTACCTTTGTTCAAGCCTTAAATATGATTCATAACATTCCATTATCCGGTACAGGTGGATATCTGTCTTTGCAAAGCCGTGATGTGCAGTGGTTGGGCGCTGACGATAAAGATATAGCAAAAGCCGGGTGGTGGATGTCGTTTAAAGATCCCATTGACTTGGGATACTTAGAAACAAAAGATTTGGTAGATGTGTCTGCTGTATTGCCACAAGTTGCTAAAGCACTGACTACTGAGCTGATGGCAAGTTATCATAATGTAGATGTATCAGTGATTGAAGCGCTGGGTTCTTTAGCAGGCACCCCAATTGAACGAAAAATGAATATCAATGTTGGCGCCTATACAGGATATTATACTGGACAGCCTGCGCGATTAACCTTACAAAATCAGGTCTTGCAGAACCAGTCGGTTACATCTAACTGTTTCGGCGGGCACAAGTTCTGTTAATTTCAAACATAAAAAAATCCCGCACTTAGCGGGATTTTTTATTTCCGGGAAAAAATTATTTTGCAATTTTTACTAATAATTCTTCTTTAGAAAGGTTGACTGACTCTGCATCACGGCGACCTTTGTATTCAAAAGTGCCTGCATCCAGACCTTTTTCACCAATCACGATACGGTGTGGAATACCAGTTAGCTCAAGGTCAGAGAATTTTACGCCTGGGCGTTCATTACGGTCATCTAGCAGTACGTCATAACCTGCAGCTTGAAGCTCTGCATAAAGCGCTTCAGCAGCTTCTAAAGTACGCGGTGATTTGTGTGCATTCATCGGCACAATGGCAACTTCAAATGGTGCAATTGCAGCTGGCCAGATGATGCCTTTCTCATCATAGTTTTGCTCAATTGCAGACGCAACCACACGAGTCACACCGATACCGTAACAACCCATCGTTACAGTAAATGGCTTACCATCTTCACCAAGGACTTTACAGCCTAACGCTTCTGAGTATTTTTTGCCTAACTGGAAGATATGACCGACTTCGATACCACGCTTGATTTGAAGGGTGCCTTTACCATCTGGAGATGGATCACCTTCAACTACATTACGCAGGTCATAAACCTCAGTAAATTGTGCGTCACGGTCCCAGTTTACACCAGTCGCATGCTTGTCAGCTTCGTTTGCACCTGCAACAAAGTCCGACAGTACAGAAGCAGCCCGGTCAGCAATGACCGTAATCCCTTTTTCTACCAGACCTTGTGGACCTACAAAACCTGCCGTTAAGCCAAGTTCAGCAAGTTGAGCTTCAGTTGCAAACGCTAAAGGAGCAGCAATTTGTGGATGCTTTTCAGCTTTAATTTCATTCAGTTCATGGTCACCACGAAGGAACAAAGCAACGACTGGAGCAGGTTGACCAGCTTCTTTTGCAACGCCTTGAACGAGGAGAGCTTTCACTGAATGTGCAGGATCAGTGCCCAGGAAGTGAGATACATCAGCAATGGTTTTTTGATTTGGCGTGTCAACAACTTTTAATTCTTGAGCAGGTGCAGCGCGTTCACCAACCAGAACTGCTTCAGCCATTTCGATGTTGGCTGCATAATCCGATTCAGTCGAGAATGCGATGTCATCTTCGCCGCTTGAAGCTAGGACGTGGAATTCGTGAGAACCTGAACCACCGATTGAACCGGTATCCGCCTGTACTGGACGGAAATTTAAACCTAAACGAGTAAAGATCTTGCAGTACGCATCATACATCTTGTCGTAAGTTTCTTGTAGTGATTCCTGATCCGCATGGAAAGAATATGCATCTTTCATGATGAATTCACGTGAGCGCATTACACCAAAACGTGGACGAATTTCGTCCCTGAATTTAGTCTGTACTTGATAGAAATTGGCAGGCAATTGCTTGTAGCTTTTTAACTCATTGCGCGCAAGATCAGTAATGACTTCTTCGTGTGTAGGACCAAGTACGAAATCATTGGTATGACGGTCTTTGAAACGAAGCAGTTCAGGACCATATTGAACATAACGGCCAGATTCTTCCCAAAGTGAAGCAGGCTGAGTTACCGGCATCAACACCTGTAATGAACCAGCACGATCCATCTCTTCGCGAACGATCGCTTCAACTTTATTTAATACGCGAACGCCCATCGGCAGCCAGGTATATAAACCTGAGGCCAACTTACGAATCATACCGGCACGAAGCATTAGCTGATGTGAAATAACTTCAGCATCGTTCGGGGTTTCTCTCAACGTTGCAAATAAAAAGCGACTCGCGCGCATGGAAACTGTCCTAAAAAAATTAAGCGTTAAAGCAGAGATTATACAATAAAAAATGAGGTGAACATTTCAGAATGTCACCCCACTGTTATGCAATAAATTATGACATGATTTTACGTGTATGGCGCAGCATAAAATTTTTAAAGTCATCTAAATAAGTAAAGATGACTGGAACAACGACTAAGGTCAGTAGGGTAGAGGTGATCACCCCGCCAATCACCGCATGTGCCATAGGTGCACTTTGTTCACCACCTTCACCGAGTCCAAGTGCCAGAGGAACCATACCCATGACCATGGCACTCGTTGTCATCAGGATTGGACGTAAACGGGTTTTACCGGAAGCGATAATGGCTTCATAGCGATCTTCGCCACGATCCATGGCTTTCTTGATGAAGTCAATCAGCAGGATAGCATTTTTGGTCACTAGACCCATCAACATAATGATCCCGATGATCGAGAATAGGTTCATGGTCGAGTTAAACAGGAACAGGGCTAGGAATACACCAATCAAGGATAAGGGCAATGAAGCCATGATCGCAGCTGGGTGAATAAAGCTGTTGAACTGTGAACCGAGTACAATATAAATGAACACGATCGATAGAGTTATCGCTGTTAGGGCATAGCCTGCGGATTCGGCCATATCAGCATTGGCGCCTTGAGTGTCAAAGCTATAGCCCGGTGGTAAGTCAAAATCAGCCTGTACTTTGCTAATGTCCGTACCGATATCGCCTGCAGGACGACCAGCAGTATTGGCTTCTACCAAGACTTCACGTGCCAGATCACGACGGTTAATCTGGGATGCTCCAAGTTTTTCCTCAAATTTTGTCACACTTGAGAGGGGAACCATGATTGGTTGACCATTCGCATCAGTCTTATTTGATGTGAGATACATATTCTGTAAGTCACTTGGTAGAGTACGTTTATCTTCAGTCAGGCGTAGATTCACATCATAAGTTTCACCTTTTTCATCTTGCCAGGAGGTGACATCATCACCAGCAATTAACGGACGTATGACATTGGCAATCTGATTGACTGAAAGACCAAGATCACTTGCCAGTAATCGATTGACCTGTACACTCAGAGTAGGCTTGGGTTCTTTCAATGAACTCTCAAGGTCAACCACACCCTCTACTTTGCTAATCTCTGCCATAAAGCGGTCAGAAATTTTTTGTAATTCATCCAGATCTGGCCCTTTAATAGAGATCATGATGGGCTTTTGCCCACCAGAAACAGTTTCGTCTGCAGAGGCGACTGAAGTAATGGTAATCCCGCCTACAGATTGCAAGCGCTCACGAAATTCATTGTTAAGGTCGTTCAGGGTTTTTTCACGTTCAGTCCGTGGTGTCACGGTAACGCGCAGACTGACATGGTTTTTGCCCCGATCGGTAACCCCATTAATGACACCATAAGTCGCACGTACATCCGGATGTTTACGGATGATCTGATCAACCTGCTGGAGTTTGGCTTGAGAATACTCCAGAGATGAATCAACCGGAGTTTCGAATTTAATCCGGATTTCACCTTTGTCTGGCACAGGTACAAATTCGGTACCAATCAATTTGGAAAGTCCGAGAGCACCGAATAGAGAAGCAACCGCAATCAGAATTGTGATCAATCTAAAACGCAGTGCCAGTTTGAGTAATTTCTCGTAGACATCGCTTAAGCCATCGAGCTTATTGGAAATCCAGGTAAAAAACCGTTTTACTGCGTTGGGTTTTTTATTTGAGTCCTTTTTACGCTCTGCCCAATGCGCAGACAGCATTGGATCCAGGGTAAAGCTGACAAACATGGAAATCAGCACAGCGGTACTTACCGCAACGCCAAATTGGAAGAAGAAACGACCAATAATACCGCCCATAAAAGCAACGGGTAAAAATACCGCAACAATGGTCAGAGTTGTGGCGAGAACAGCCAGACCAATTTCTTTGGTGCCATCCAGAGCGGCAGTGACATGGTCTTTGCCCATATCACTGTGACGTACAATATTTTCCCGGACCACAATGGCATCATCAATCAACAGACCAATACTGAGCGAAAGTGCCAGCAGCGTCATCATATTGATGGTGAAACCAAAGGCCCAGATAAAGGTTAAGGTACCAAGCAGGGCAATCGGTAGAGTAAGGCCAGTAATGACAGTAGAACGGAAAGAACCTAAAAATAGCAATACGATCAGTACTGCAAGCACAGCCCCTTCAATGATGGTTCGTGCCACATCGCCAATCGTTCCACGAATGCTTTTGGAGGAATCGACCACCACTTGCAAGGTCGTACCTTGCGGGAGCTGGGCTTTAATGCTTTCTAAAGTTTTATAAGTTTCATCGACAACTTCAATAACATTAGAGTCAGAACTACGCAGAATATCGATAGCCACTGCTGCCTTGCCATCCAGGAAAGCACCTGTTTCCAGTTCGGCCTGACTATCCTCAATCTTGGCAACCTGTTTCAGGAAAATAGGCGCACCATTTTTATTAGCAATGACCAGGTCCCCAAAGGCTTGTGGATGCAGCACTTTAGAGTTGATTTCAATCACCAGCTCAGAATTGCCAGATTTCAGCGTACCACCAGGAACTTCAACATTTTCAGATTTCAGTGTGTTAATAACACTGTCTACACCAATCCCAAAAGCTTGTAATTTTTGTGGTTCAACCTGAATACGGATCTGACGCTGGGCATCACCGAGCAGGTTGACTGTACCCACACCGGGAACAGTACGTAGCTGCGGCACAATACGTTGATCAAGATAAGAACTTAATGATTTGAGATCCATTTTGTCGGATTCAAATACAATCGACATGACTGCATTGGCAGATGGGTCATAACGCTCAACCACGGGTTCCTGAATTTCATCACGAAAATCGGCAGTAACAGACGCAATTTTATCTCGCACATCCTGTGCAGCAGTGGTTGATGGTACATCCAGGTTAAATTCTGCCGTAATCATCGACAGGCCTTCACTGGATTGTGAAATCACTTGCTTAAGGCCAGAAATGGTATTGATCTGGTCTTCCAGTTTTTTGGTGATCTCAGATTCAACCGTTTCAGGAGAAGCACCCGGATAGTTGGTATAGACCACCACAAAGGGAAAATCCACATCTGGAAACTCTTCCACACCCATACGTTGCCAGGAAGCGAGGCCCAGTACCATCAAACAGAACATCATCATGATGGTAAATACAGGAAACTTCACACTAATACGCGTCAACCACATCTTGATAATCCTTTTATGATTTTAGTTCTGGCCAAGGGTGACGGTTTTATTAATATCGGCATCCGTGAAGCTGATTCGACTGATCCGATCACTACTTTCAAGTCCGCGAACGACGGCAAGATTATCGTTATAACGTTGTTCTAGTACATCCACATTTACTTTGATGATCTTATTCTGGCGAATAGCCCAGACATAAGGCTTATTCTGAATATCCCGAATAGTATCCAGAGGAATCAGCTGTCCTGAAATCTGGCGAGCACTGAGAATCTCGCCATCCACAAAGGAGCCGATACTTAAAGAAGTAATGGTTTCATTTGGACGAGCAAAGAATTCAATCTGACGACTGGCCTGATCTGCAATAGGCGAAATCCGGCTGATATTGGCAGTAAGCAGGTTTGGATTGCCCTGAATACGGTATTCAATTTTACTGCCAGTTTTCAGGTCAGCCTGCATGTCGCTTGGCACTTTAGCCTGAATTTCCAGTTGATCTGGATCGACAATTTCAAAAATGGTTTGACCGGGAGCGACAGTCTGACCTGGCTCAACCTGACGTTGGGTAATTACCCCACTAATCGGGCTGCTAATGATGCCATCCCGATCTGCCTTTTGTGCAATATCGACATTTGCCTGTTGTGCACGAACATTTTCTAATTGTGTTTGATAGTCGACACGGCTTTGTTCATATTCAGCTTTGGAAATAAAACCTTGATTGAGTAGGCGCTGCTTACGTTCCATCATGAGGCGTGCCTGATTCGCCTGTGCTTGAGCCGATGCACGATTGGCCTGGGCCTGTGCAAGACGCGCAGCATTATCCTGATTATTCAGGCGAACCAGCACCTGACCTTTCTGAACGCGTTGCCCGACTTGAGCATTGACACTGGTCGCTGTAGCGGTCACCTGAGCCTGAATGCTACTTTGATTTACCGCACGGATAGTCCCGGTAAATGCTGTTTTTTGCACGGCATTGCCTGTCTTTACCTCAATCAGGTCTTGAGCAATCAGTTCTACAGTGTTTTGATTTTTTGATGGTGTTGAATCAGCTGTTTCTTGTTTATTACATGCAGTTAAGAGTAGACTCATACAGAGTAGACTCATGACAAAAGTAGAGCGACTGGTATTATTTTTCGAAAAATAAGTATGCTGTGCAGGGTGCATAGGAGTCCTTTTTATAGCGCTGACCACAGAAGCAGCATCAGGAATAAAAGATTATTCAAGCGCTTTTAAACGCTGGATAATTCTGTCGTATTCTGCTTCCTGATTTCGATAGCGACTTTGTAAAGATTGAATATTTTCTTTTTGTGCAGTCAGGTTTTTTTCATTGATAACTAAGGTTTTTTTAAGGTGCTCAGGCACATTTTTACCTTTACGCAGAAATTCACGTTCCTGACGTACAAACATAATCCGATCTTTTTGTAGCTGCTTGAGTTGCTCTTGTTGGAAAGCCATTTGTTTTTTCAACTGAGAGAGTACTTCATTCTTTTTTTGTAATGCAATCTGACTATTATTATAGGCACGTTTTAATTTCTGGTCTTCTGCCTGTTGTCTGGCATGTGCTGCGCGTTGAGGTGCCTGACGAATATCTGCTTCAACATTATAAGGTTTGGCGCGCTGAATCACCTGCATATTTTGATCTAAGGCTTCATAGCCATAACGAATATGATTAGGGGTCACGTTGCTGCTAATATTTGCTACCCCCTTATGATCATAATAACGATACCATTTTGCCTTTTGAGGTACGTTATTTGTTGCGGATGTATGGCTAATAGTCAATATGGTTTGCAGCATAAGTACCATTAAAACAGCAGTCTGCCTGATTATGGATTTTCTTTGACCCATATAAGCAGGTTTTTCCCCAAACTGGCGCATTATCGGCTCCGCGAAAAAAAGTTTACTAATAAAGTTCTTTTAAAGTTGACTAAATTACTTAATTAGAAGTAATAATATTGGTATATTATTCCTAATTCCGACAATAAAAAACTATTACCACTCAAAAAAAAATCATTGAAACAGGGAAAGTGTGAAGTCGTTATTGAAATTATAATTTTTTGACTACTTGTGTAGAAAATGCTCGTTGATAATCTCTGGACAGGTATGTTAAAAATAATCGACACTTATATAAAATTCCGCTATAAGCCTGTGGTCGCTTATGGTTTCTGAATGGGAAGGGGTAAGAAATGGACGATAAATTCCAAAATCTAAAAGTGATGGTCATTGATGATTCAAAAACCATTCGTCGTACAGCAGAAACTCTTCTTCAGCGTGAAGGTTGTGAAGTCATTACCGCAGTAGACGGTTTTGAAGCATTGTCAAAAATTGCAGAGGCAAATCCCGACATCGTTTTTGTAGACATCATGATGCCTCGCCTTGATGGTTATCAGACTTGTGCCTTAATTAAAAACTCGCAAAGTTATCAGAACATTCCTGTTATTATGCTATCGAGTAAAGATGGTTTGTTCGATCAGGCCAAAGGCCGTGTGGTAGGTTCAGATGAATATCTCACCAAGCCATTTAGCAAAGATGAGTTGCTTACCGCAATCCGCAACCATATCAGTGCTTAATTTATTTGATTTTTTCTTGGGGAAATTGGCATGCCACGTATTCTAATCGTAGATGATTCACCGACCGAAACTTTTCGTTTCCGCGAAATTCTATCCAAGCACGGCTTTGACGTGATTGAAGCAGCAAATGGGGCTGATGGGGTGACCATGGCGCAGGCAGAATTGCCTGATCTGGTGTTAATGGATGTCGTCATGCCAGGGGTAAACGGTTTTCAAGCGACACGTCAGATCGCTCGTGGGGCAACAACCAAACATATTCCAATTGTCATTGTAAGTACCAAGGATCAGGCAACTGACCGTGTATGGGGTAAGCGTCAGGGTGCAGCAGATTATCTGACCAAACCTGTAGATGAAAATCAGTTAATTGATGTGATTAAGCAACACCTCAATGCAGGATAAGCGCTATGGCAGCGAATGGATTTATCGAACTGCTTCGGATTGCGAAACGGGGTAACAAAAACTACGTTTCCAATGACAACGAAGTCAACCGATGGTCAGGCATTGCTTTTGAAATGATGGGGCAATATTTTGTTGCTCCGCTCGGGGAAGTATCGGAAGTTATCTATCCGCCAAAATATACACCTGTTCCCAATACTCAGCCGTGGGTAGTGGGACTGGCAAATATTCGGGGCAGACTGCTTTCAGTCTCGGATCTGGCTCAATACATGTCTGGACATAGAAGCCAGTATTCACCTACTCAAAAAGTATTATGCATTAACCATAATGATCAGTATGTCGGCCTGGTTGTAGATCAGGTTTTGGGGATTCAACACTTTAATAAGAAAAGTTTCTTTTCTAAAACAACTGAATTAGACAAAAATTTACAGGAATATTGTCAGGGGTATTTCCACCAGCATAATCAGCAGTGGCATGTCTTTTTATTCAGTCGTTTGTTGCAAAATCCAAAATACATGAATGCATCTATAAAATTTATAAATTAATTGTCGCACGAAAGTAAAAGGGCGTAAATTCGGGGAGAAGCTTTATGGGCTTTAAGCTTAAGAAGAAAAATACAGGCGAGAGTAACAGCCGCAGCGGCGGTAATGCTTTTTTAGCCAAGATTCAATCACAAGCAGATCAGCTATCACGTGTATTTGGGGATAGTGAAAAGTCTAAGCCACTCATTTACGGAGCAATTGGCTGTCTCGTAGCTGCAACTATCACGCTGTTATACCTTTTCTATAGCGTTCCTCGTGCCAACGAACTTACACAAAGTTTGGGTGAATTGCGTCTACTTTCACAAACCATTTCGCGTCAAGCAACTGAAGCGACTGCTTCCGGTACGCCTGAGGCGATGAAGAATCTGACCGAATCACAGCAGTCATTTGCTGAAAATCTGGAAACAGTAAAAAGTATCCATTCGAATAATGAAGCCCTGCAAGCGGTAGACAAGCAATGGACTGAAGTATCTTCAAGTATTGACCTGATTTCTTCACAACAAAAAATCATTAACCAACTTTACGATACTAACATCGCGATTGGTGAAGCAATTCCAGGGATTCAGGCAGAATATAACCTGATGGTCGATCAGATGGCACGTCAGGACATGCCGTCGAACCAGGTAGTTATTGCCAAAAACCAGGTATTCATTGCAGAACGTATCTTGCGTTCGATCAGCTTGGTGTTAACGGGTACAGATGGTTCACGTGAGTCTGCAGATGACTTCAGTTCGGATACTGAAACATTCGGTGCTTACTTAAATGCACAGTTAGATGGTTCAGCACAACTGGGTGTACAACGTATTGATGATCCGAACTTACGTGAGTCATTAGAAGGTATTAAAGCTGAATATGATGATGTATTACAGTCAGCTGCATCTACAATTTTGAAAAACTCAGCGCAGATTGTAAAAGTACGTCAGGCATCTGCATCTATTTTTTCTCAATCTGACCAACTATTAGATAACCTGAACAAACTATCAGGTGGTTCAACCTTAAAAACAGTTATTCCGGCAATATTGTTACTTACCTTCCTGGCTGGCTTCATTGTTTGCGTATTCCGTTTACTTTCATTACGTGGTGCATCGGATAAACAGCGTGTAACTCGCCTACAAGAAGAATATGACCGTAACCAGAATGCGATTCTTCGTTTACTTGACGAAATTGCCGACCTTGCAGATGGTGACTTACGTTCATATGCAACGGTATCTGAAGATTTTACCGGTGCGATTGCTGACTCGATTAACTTCGCAATCGATCAATTACGTGACCTGGTATCGCGTATTACTGAAACATCTCAGGAAGTTGCACAATATACTGCAACTACTCAGAGCATTACCAACCAGTTAGCCGAAGCATCTGAACACCAGGCACAAGAGATTGCTGGGGCATCTGCAGCGATTAACGAAATGGCACTGTCGATTGACCAGGTATCTGCCAACGCCGAAGAGTCTGCTGTCGTTGCGGAACGTTCAGTACAAATTGCAGCAAATGGTGCAGACGTTGTACATCGTTCTATTGAGGGTATGGATACGATTCGTGAACAGATCCAGGAAACCTCTAAACGTATTAAACGTTTGGGTGAGTCTTCTCAAGAGATTGGTAACATCGTCGCACTGATTAACGATATTGCCGATCAGACCAACATCCTGGCATTGAACGCTGCAATTCAGGCGTCTATGGCGGGTGAAGCAGGCCGTGGTTTCGCCGTGGTTGCCGATGAAGTACAGCGTCTGGCAGAACGTTCTGCATCTGCGACCAAGCAGATTGAAGGTCTGGTAAAAACTATTCAGACCGATACCAACGAAGCTGTAATTTCGATGGAACAGACTACTGCCGAAGTTGTGCGTGGTGCGAACCTGTCTAAAGATGCCGGTGTGGCACTAGACGAGATTCAAACCGTATCGAATAACCTTGCAAAACTGATTGCGAACATTTCCGATGCAGCAAAACTTCAGGCTGCATCTGCGGGTCATATTGCAACGACGATGAACGTTGTACAGGAAATTACTTCACAAACAACGACTGCAACCTTCGATACGGCACGTTCGGTATCTGAACTTGCCAATATGGCCGATGCATTACGTGAATCTGTATCTGACTTTAAACTTCCAGAATAAGTCAGACAAATTTGGGGGAAGGAGCGTGTCTTAATCCCGGTTAGGACACCTCCACATACAGATCAAGCCTCGACAAGATGTACTTAACTTCAAACGTTAGGTCTCGCGTGACGGTCACAATCAAGTTTGAGCGCCCTTCTTGGCGGCAGAACGTAAGAAGCCTTAGCTATGAAAGAAATATTAAAAGATCTAGTTGAAACAACAGCGCTTCCTGAAGATAGTTATCTTGATCAAGATGCTGAAATTTTAGAGATATTTGTCGAAGAGATTGAAGAAATCTTTGTCGAGTTAAATGCTTTATTGCCACAGTGGTTTGCCACACCAGATCATCAAGAAACATTAACCACCATTCGCCGCCATTTCCATACGCTGAAAGGTTCGGGTCGTATGGTCGGTGCGAAGCAGGCGGGTGAAATTGCCTGGGCAGTTGAAGATACTTTGAACCGCGTACTTTCCGGTTCAATCAAATTAACGCCAGTCATTCAGAAGTTCGCGCAAGCAACTTTAAATATCTATCAATATATATTGTATCCATGCTTTAAGCAGGTACAGCCATTAACCGTGGATTTACGTCCAGTCGTACTTTTAGGACAACAATTACAACAGCAATTGAGTCCAGAACCGGCACTTGAAGAATTATTGCTACTTGCGGACAATCTGACTGCTGAAGGTCAGCTAACAGGTCTTGAACTTGCGGATACTGCAGAAGCAGATTCATCAGGAGTAGAGATTGCTGAAACTGCTACCGCAGAACGAGTAGAAGTTGCTGAAGAACGTACCGACCTTGAAGAAACGGTGGCAATCTTTGTTGAAGAAGCCGAGGAACATCTTGCGACAATCCATGATTTCCTGAAACACGAAAATAGTGCTAAGCAAGACTATAATGGCCTGATTCGTGCATTGCATACCCTGCGTGGCAGCTCTTCTATGGCACAGATTGATGATATCTGTGAGGCCAGCGTTAAAGTAGAGAATTTATTTAAAACGCTGGTTCAGGATGAAATTGCCTCAACTTCCAAAGAAACAGCACTATTACAGCAATATTCAGAATTTATCGGTGATTATTTACATCTATTGAAACAAGGTAACACTGAAAAGCTGGCAGGAATTTCTGCTACTTTTGAGGATGCCTGGGATGCCTATGGCTTTACTGTGACTGAAGAGCAGGATGCTGATCAATCTCAAGGTATGGTTACACGTCTGGTTGAACTGAATATTGATCAGTTACTGGATGCCGAATTTGAGTTTGATAAGCGGGTACTTGAAGAATATCCAGATTATATTGAAGCTTTAAGCCAGCAAGCCGCAGAGCTGATGGTACATACGGATAATCGTGCATCGATCGGTATTCATGAATTCGCATCCCAATTAAAAGCAGCTTATGATGCTTTGCTGGCGAGACCGGTCTTGCTTGAAAGTGATTATGCCTTCGAACTGTTTGCACAGGCACACCAGGAATTTATTCACCTGTTCGATACGCTCGCGGCAGGACAGCGGGTGATTTTGAATGCCGAAGTTGAAAAACTTCTGGCGGATCTGTCTGCCTTTGTACAGCAAGACATCGAAGTATTCGCTACAGACAAAGTTGTTGAAACTGAGGTACCTGCGCCAGTAGAGTCGGATATATCCACAGCAGTTGATTTTACTGGGCTCAGCCAGCGTATTGTAGCTGATCGTCAGCAGCAGGACGCTGAAGATGCCAACCGTGATTTCGATGAAGACTTGCTGGATATCTTCCTGGAAGAAGCAGATGAGTTGCTGGCAGGCATTGATGAAGACCTGAATACCTGGTCCAAAGAACCTGAAAATACCCACTCATTGAACAATCTGATGCGTTATTTGCATACCCTGAAGGGGGGTGCAAACATGATTGCTGCCACGCATATCGGTTCGATTGCACATGAGCTGGAAAGTATTTATGAGCGCGTGATCCGTCAGCAGATTACCGTAACACCTGCATTGATCCAGATTATCCGCCTGGTACAGGATAACGTGTCAGACCGTATCCAGAGTATTCGTGATGATAAGATTGATTATCCGGCACCTGAAGCTATTCATATGCTGCAAAATATCCAGGCACTTGTGGCTGGAACAGCTACTGCAACTCCGGTAGCTGCTGTTGAGACGGTAGAAGCAGAGACTTCTGTAGAACTAGAAGTTATTGACGATGCATCGGAATCTGCTGAGATCGTTGTGGAATCACAAGCGCTTGAGCGAGTAGACAGCTTTGAAACTGAATCTGTTCCTGCATCAGATGAGCAAATTCAGGAAGATCAGTCAGGCGAAACACTTACGGCTGAGTCAGCTGAATCTATGCTTGCTGATGAAGATGATCTGCAATCGATTGTTGAAGAAACCTTCCTGGAAGAATCGCAAGAGATTCTGGAAAATGCAGAAAAATTACTGAACCAATGGTTCGATCAGCGAAGTGACCGTAGCTTATTGCTGCAACTTCAGCGTGCTGCCCACAGTATTAAGGGTGGCGCCCGCATGATCAGCAATGAAAGCATCGCAAGTATTGCTTATGGTCTGGAAAGTGCATTTGAACAGTTTGCTGTTCATCATTTTAACTCCAATGCCTATGACAGTCTGCTGCAAAAGACCCTGAAATGGCTGGGTCAAGCCATTTTTGATCATGATTACAATGGTTTTGAGCAAATCAAAGCAGCGCTGGATGCGATTGAGTTTGTAGATGTCACTGCACAGCTACCTGAACGTCTGACCAAAACTGAAAGTCTGGAAGTTACAACTGGCTTCGAGTTTGTTCAAGGTGATGGTACTGAACCACCAAATATGATGGGTGAGTGGGCTGAGAACACCTCAAGCGATAGCAGTAACGAGATGATCCGTATTTCAGCCGAACTGGTCGAGAAGATGATTGACCTGTCAGGTGAAAATGCAATTAACCGTTCGCGTATCGAGATGGATCTGGGACAGCTCGGCAATACCTTAAATGAGATGGAACTGGCGATCAAACGTCTGGCTGATCAGCTGCGCCGTATGGAAGGCGAGCTGGAATCTCAGATTATTGCCAAACATGGCTCAGAAAACTCACGCTATGCTGACTTCGATCCGTTGGAGATGGACCAATATTCATCTCTGAACCAGTTATCTAAATCTCTTGCTGAATCTGCATCGGACTTGGTCGACTTTAAGACCACGCTCGCGGAAAAAATCCGTGATACCGAAGGTTTGCTATTGCAACAGTCGCGTATCCAGGCTGAGATTCAGGAAAGTCTGATGCGTACCCGTCTGGTACCATTTGACCGTATGTTGCCACGTTTACAACGTATTGTGCGTCAAACTTCGACTACACTGAACCGTCCGGCAGAGCTGATTGTTCAGAATACTGAAGGTGAACTCGACCGTACCATTCTGGAACGTCTGGTAAACCCATTTGAGCACATGCTGCGTAATGCGATTGACCATGGTCTGGAAGATACTGCAGAACGGCTTACGCTGAATAAGCCAGAAGTCGGTTCAATTGTCCTGAACATTAGCCGTCAGGGTACCGACGTCATTATTTCCTTTAGTGATGATGGTAAGGGGATTGATGCGGAGAGTATTCGTGCTAAAGCCATCAGTCTGGGCTTGATCAAAGCGGAACAGCAGGTGGATCAGGAAGAATTGCTGCAATTCATCTTCCATCCAGGTTTCAGTACAGCTAAAGCAGTCACCCAGATTTCTGGTCGAGGTGTTGGTCTGGACGTGGTACAAAGCGAAATCAAAACGCTGGGCGGTCACGTTTCGGTAAATTCTGAACTAGGTAAAGGCACGACCTTTACGATTCGCGTACCGACCACTGTAGCAGTCAGTGATGCCTTGATGGTGAAAGCGGGTGACCAGCAATTTGCTATTTCCCTGGCACAGATTGACCGTATTGTCCGTATTGCACCAGCAACACTGGAAACTTACTTCAACAGTAAGGATGATTACTTCAAGATTGATGGTGTGAACTACAAGCTGCGCTATCTGTCTGAGTTTGTCTCTAATCAGCCAATTCCACGTTTGAATAATGTCGCACATTCATTACCAGTACTCCTCATCAAGGGTAATGGTGGTCAAAGTATCGCTTTGCTGGTGGATCAATTAGTTGGCTCACGTGCACAGATCGTAGTGAAACCGATTGGACAGCAGTTTGCCAGTGTGGGTGTGATTGCAGGGGCAACCATTCTTGGTGATGGTCAGGTCTGTCTGATTCTGGATGGTCAGAATATTGCTCGTCAGGTTCAGGCGACTCAGCGTATCAAACAGTTATCTGATCAGCAGGATCTGTCACGTCGTGGTAATGCACGTCGTCTGGTCATGATTGTCGATGACTCGGTAACTGTACGTAAGGTAACGTCACGTCTGTTAGAGCGTCAGGGTTATGATATTGTCACTGCCAAAGATGGTGTCGACGCGATTGAACAGCTGGAAAATGTCCGTCCAGACCTGATGTTGCTGGATATTGAAATGCCACGTATGGATGGTTTCGAAGTAACTAACCTGGTTCGCCATCATGATATTCACCGCAACTTGCCAATTATCATGATCACCTCACGTACTGGGGAGAAGCATCGTGAGCGTGCCTTCAGTCTGGGTGTAACACACTATATGGGTAAACCGTTCCAGGAAGCGGAGCTGCTTGCCAATGTTCAAGAATTAATTGCTGCTCAACAGGGGTAATGAATGAATAGTCAGACTAATGTGAACGCAGTGTCGGCCGATAAAATCAGCCAACAGGAGCTACAGCATCTCATTACCGTATCTACGGGATTTATTGATGCGTATATCATCGACTGTCATGGCAAGGATCCGATGTTGCTGCCGCAGAACATTGTTCTGTCAGCGCTGGATAGTGCTACACAGGTAAAAACTGTAGAGTGGCATGATGCACAACTTCCGGTTTATGCAGTGAATGATCCAGACCGTAAGAATGGTGTAGCATTAGTTATTGAAGGGGATGAAGCGAATCAGCGTTTTGCTCTGATGTGCAATGAAATGCCCAAGACCATCCGTTTACGTATTTCGGAAATTGTCGATGATGAACGCGAAGTGACAGATCCGACGATTTTTCAGTATGTACGTATGGGCGAGGCGATGTACCATATTCCGCAGATGGCACATATTCAGTCCTTGGTCGGCCATTAAGCTATATAGATCTAAGAATATAAAAAAGGAACTCAACGGAGTTCCTTTTTTATTTGGAGCTTTTCAATCTGGCTTAGTTTGCTAACAGATTGATCAGGATTTTTTCGTAAATTTCAGCTAGTGGTTCCAGATCGGCGATATCGACATGCTCATTGATCTGGTGGATGGTGGCATTTAATACGCCTAGCTCAAGGACTTGAGCACCGGTAGGGGCAATGAAACGGCCATCTGAAGTACCTCCAGAAGTTGACAGTTCGGTTTCAGTACCAGTGACATCACGAATCGCATCTTTTGCAGCATTCACCAGTTCACCGACTGGTGTCAGGAATGGCAGGCCAGATAAAGTCCACTGAATGTCATATTCCACACCATGACGATCCAGAACTTCTAAAGTGCGTGCTTTTAATTCGTCAGCAGTCACTTCAGTTGAATAACGCCAGTTGCACAGCAAATTCATTGTGCCTGGAACAACGTTGGTTGCACCTGTGCCAGCATTGATATTGGAAATCTGGAAAGAGGTTGCCGGGAAGTATTCATTGCCATTATCCCAAACAGTTTCACAGAGTTCAGCGATGGCTTTAGATGCAGTATGAATTGGATTCACAGCAAGATGCGGATAGGCCACATGACCTTGTTTACCTTTGACAGTCAGGTTGGCATTCAATGAGCCACGACGGCCGTTTTTAACAATATCACCAAGTTTATTGGTACTAGATGGTTCACCTACCAGACACCAGGTAATTTTCTCATTACGCGCTTCTAAGGCCTGAATGACTTTTACTGTACCATTGATTGATGGACCTTCTTCATCAGAAGTGATCAGGTAAGCAATTGAACCTTTATGATCTGGATATCTCTCTACAAAGCGCTCAGTAGCAACGACCATGGCTGCCAATGCAGTTTTCATATCTGCACTGCCGCGACCATAAAGTTTACCATCACGGATTTCTGGCAGGAACGGGTCAGAGTTCCAGGCATCCAGATTGCCGGTTGGCACTACATCTGTATGACCTGCAAAACAGAACACCGGGCCTTCCGTCCCTTTGCGCGCCCAAATATTATCGACATCTTCAAAACGCATGTTTTCGATGTTGAAGCCTACCTTTTTCAGGCGTTCTGCCATGATGTTCTGGCAATCATGATCGACTGGAGTAACGGAAGGCTGACGTAACAGTTGCAGGCTTAAATCGAGAGTTGCGGAAGATGTCATATGAGATTCATTCATAAATCAAGAATATTGTGTGCACTATGATAGGCGAAGAAATAGTAATTTGGGAATCTCAGGCATAAAAAAACCCTGGCAATGACAGGGTTTTTTTATTGGCGCAGTCGAATTAATTGCGACGGATTTCTTCAGAAGTTTTTTCTGCTGTACCTGTTACTGCATCACCAGCTTTAGATACATCTTTACCGAAACCCTTAAAGGTGTTACAGCCTGTTAATACAAATGCCATTACTAAAGTCGTAGCTAAAATTTTTTTCATCATCATCTCCGTATTATCAATAATAAAATTATTATGATGTGGAACTTAGATTAGAAAATATACGAAAGAAAAAATATATGGTTTTCATAGTGCTTGAGTAAATTAATGTAATATTTATCAAATTTTCTAGTAATCAGTTAGAGCAAGGTTGGAATCCGAAACATATAAAATTCTTCGCTCAGTGCCGATTTATATAAACCATTGGTCCACCACTGTGGATAGTCACTGCTCATATGCAGGTTCGGATAGATCCATTCATGCCGTTGCAGGCGATAAAAGTATTTCTCCTGGGTGGGAATCTGATAGCCCCAGCGACCCAAACGCCGTCCGGTATTGACCCAGTCTGGAATAGGCGCGATATGGTGAATCGGTAAATAAAGTTGACCTTTCAATACACAGAAACGCTGATCAATTGGGTAATCCAGCGCATCCTGAAACCGGAACTGCTTTTGAGTGAAATGTTTCAGCTTGCGATTCAAGGTATCGCTTCGGTTTAATCCATACCAATGCGGCAAGCTAAAGTCTGCTTCAGCCAGATAATATTTTAAAGCAATTTCCCAGTGTTCGATTTTTCCGGTGAGTTTATTGAACAACAGAAAATCAAGTTCACCTAAGGTTTTGGGTCCATCAATCTTCTGAATACTATGTCCAAGCAGGGTATAGGGATGATAACCCTTATCCAGCAGCCAGAACCAGATCAGCATTTCAAAACGCAGTCCAAGACGGGTACTTTTGAGTTGTGCAACAAAGTTTTCCAAAGCCTGTGGATTTTGATCCAGTTCTAAAAGTCGTGGATGATAATTTTCCAGATGCTGTTGCCACATTTGATCTGAATGCAAGTCAAAGGCATGCTCTAGTTCAAGTTTATCAGGCACCTGAGAAAGGATATTTGGACTGCCAACACCGAATGCCAGCTGACGTACCAGTGGATGTTGATACTGTTGCCACGGTTCAATAAAATCCTGAGTCAGGCAGGGTACAAGCATGAAGAGTCCTAGCTAAATATGCAGAAATACAACGGATAAGAATCAAAAACACCTTATACTACCCCAATTCCGTGGTTAGGGTTGCTGTATGAAAGTGTTGTTTTGGCGAAGTCTGGTGGTCATTTTTGTGACATTGGGCTTTATAGGTGCTGTTTTGCCTGGCATGCCAACAACGGTTTTCTTGATTCTGGCCACATGGGCTGCCTCTAAAGGCTGGCCGCAGATGGATGAATGGCTGCTGAATCACCCTAAATATGGACAGACTTTACGCGACTGGCGTGCCAATCGGACCGTGCCGCGTAAAGCCAAATGGTTTGCCAGTATCATGATGCTGGTTAGCGGGATTATCATGTTATTTACCAATGCACCGCTGGCTGTCAAAATCTTTACTGATTTGACCATGTTGATCGTAGCAATCTGGTTATGGTGCCGCCCGGAACCCAAGCCAATCTCTGAAAAGCATATACCGTCTGAAAGGGAATAAATGTATGCAGCAATGGACTATAGAACAAGCCGATATTCAGATTGATTTGGCTGCACAAAAGCTGTATCTACCTCGTTTTGCCAAGAGTTATTCAATTTCAAGCGGTAAAAATGGTATCGGAGAAATGGAAAATAGTGGCAAAACACCTCGAGGCTGGCATAAAGTTGCGCAAAAAATCGGGGCTGATATACCATTGAATAGTGTATTTATTGCCCGTCAGGCTACAGGAGAGATTTATTCTGAATCACTGGCAGCAGAATTTCCCAATCGGGACTGGATTCTGACCCGGATTTTATGGCTGAGTGGTTTGGAAGACGGTTTTAACTGTGGGGAAGGTTGTGATACTTACCGCCGTTATATCTACATTCATGGTACGCCAGACACAGAACCGATGGGAATACCGATGTCACATGGCTGTATCCGTATACGCAATACCGACCTGATCGAGCTGTTTGATCTGGTTAATGAACAGGCTCTGGTTTATATCTCAGAACATTCTTTAGAAAAATAGCCTCTTCCGATGTTTTCATGGCTCCTATTTTAAATCTCTACAGAGAGTGAGATAGGGTAGAGAGCGTAAAAGGATTTTATCTCACTATTCACATTTAAATATGAGTGACCAGGCAGCTTTTAGAGCATGATGAAAAGCATCGTTTGCCTTTGAAATAAGCTGAATTTCCTCCTGAGTCGGAAAATATGGCAGAAATCCCGACTTATTTCTGATTAAAAATAATTGCAGATAGGTTTTTACATGATCACAACGTGTCCTTAGATAAAGCTTTGTATACTATTTCGGCTAAATAGCAGCTTTTGGACCGTATGGTGTATAAAAGGAACGATCCCGCAAGCAATGAATACCGCCTTATCTGAGTTCGAGATTCAATAAATTTCGGTATGGACTTAAAAAATAAACAAAAAGTGTTGTTTTTTTTGGCGATCAACCTATTTTTTAATCACTCGAGCCTAAAAAGTGGAAAACATTCGGAAAAGCGTTTGACACGCTGTGAAGATTCTCTATAATGCACCTCATCAAGCGATGAAGTCGATTTGAAAGGGCGCTTAGCTCAGTTGGTAGAGCGTCTGCCTTACAAGCAGAATGTCGGCGGTTCGATCCCGTCAGCGCCCACCAAGTTTCTTTCAAAGTTAAGATCTTTTAGTGCAGCGGTAGTTCAGTTGGTTAGAATACCGGCCTGTCACGCCGGGGGTCGCGGGTTCGAGTCCCGTCCGCTGCGCCACTTTAAGTTCTTGATGAATCGTTTGCCACAATAGCGACATTGTGTAAGTGCAGCGGTAGTTCAGTTGGTTAGAATACCGGCCTGTCACGCCGGGGGTCGCGGGTTCGAGTCCCGTCCGCTGCGCCATTTACATGATAGACCTTTTGAGGGCGCTTAGCTCAGTTGGTAGAGCGTCTGCCTTACAAGCAGAATGTCGGCGGTTCGATCCCGTCAGCGCCCACCAGATTTTTTGTGATGCAGCGGTAGTTCAGTTGGTTAGAATACCGGCCTGTCACGCCGGGGGTCGCGGGTTCGAGTCCCGTCCGCTGCGCCATCCTTAGAATCGAAACAGTTTGACCCTTTAAGGGCGCTTAGCTCAGTTGGTAGAGCGTCTGCCTTACAAGCAGAATGTCGGCGGTTCGATCCCGTCAGCGCCCACCATATCTTTTATAGATATACGACACGCAGCGGTAGTTCAGTTGGTTAGAATACCGGCCTGTCACGCCGGGGGTCGCGGGTTCGAGTCCCGTCCGCTGCGCCATTTTTCATTTCCTGATGTGAAAAATGTGTTATCAAAGTCCAAGACTACGCGCTTCGCTTGTCTTGCATCATAAAAAATAACGATGTTATTTTTTATTCTTCAGGGCGCTTAGCTCAGTTGGTAGAGCGTCTGCCTTACAAGCAGAATGTCGGCGGTTCGATCCCGTCAGCGCCCACCATATTCTCTCTTGCTTAAAATCTCAATTTTTCTTAGAATCCTAAGTCTATAATAATTTATAAGATTTCATGGCTATGAGAAATCCATATCAGCGCAAGGCCGCGGCTAAAGCTCAAAATACTCCTTACGATCCTCTACAAGTTTATAAACAGTTCATCGAAACAATTGTGGTACAAGGCTGCATTTACGCCTTATACCAAGATGGCTGGGCACTCTGTGCAACGCCAACAGGGCAAAAGGCTTTTGCAACCTGGCAGAGTAAAGGCTTGGCAAAACTGCTCATCAAAGATAACTGGGAAAAATACGAAATTCAGGAAATCAGCTTTAAAGACTTTATTGAAAAAGTGATTCCTTTCCTGCGTGAAGAGCATACCGCTTTATCTCTAGATCTGACGCCTGAAGGGCAAAATATTCTGGTTGCACCAGAAAAAATGCTGCTGGATATCAAGAATTATCTGTATCAGATTTATGTGCAGAAGCCAGAAATATTTAAAAGTGGTCATATTCCATTGCCACGCCAGATCCGATTGCATTGATTTTCGTCTTTTAAATCACTCTTTTTAATATTCATTCAGCAACCAGCCGCTAAGAAAAGCAAAATACTCGCGTAGCCACGAGTTATAGCGAATATATAGTGGTGTTTCTGCGCTAATACTGATGACCTGTGTATACCCCTGATGTCTGGCTATGGCACGAGTACGAATGCTATGAAAGTCACTGGTGACAATGGTAATTGGATCATTCAAAGTAATCTGATGACGGTTTAAAATCTTTTTGGAGTTGATCAGATTGAGTTCGGTGCTGGTACTTTGATCTTCCATTACAACTGGATTACGAACAGCAGGATATGACTGTTTAAGGTAAGCCTGCATCACTTCGGCTTCAGTATATTTCTCCTGAAAACTCAAGCCGCCCGTCATAATGATCAATGCTTCTGGATAGAATTGTGCATAGTCAGCTGCAGTGTCGAGACGTTTTTGCAAGGTTGGCGAGGGTCGGTTGTTTTCTATACCACTACCTAAAACCAGGATTGCCTTGGTTGGCAATTGGGTATTATCACTATTGATATTGCTTTGAATATAGCCAAAGAAGATCAGAACACTGGCAACCCAGGTAAAAAATCCAATCCACATCCATTTCCATACACTGGAACGAAACCTGGAGTGCTGGTGCCATTGCTGGAAATAGGAAAAGAACAGGGCGTAAATAATCAGTAACATGCCAATCAATAGTGGTAGCAAGATTCCCAGATGAATCTTGTCCTGTAAGAGTAACCAGAGACTGTCTGCGCTCAGTAAAATCCCTGCAATACTACTGATCAGGCGTTTATAAAAATCTGACATGAATAATCCTGTAATTTTCATATTTTATTGTAGGTATTTCAGTTCCATAGGCAAGAAAAAACCGGGCAACATGACCCGGTTTTTTCATCACTTACTGATTAATACACATCACGGCGATAACGACCGTCCTGACGTAACTGATCAACAGTTGATTCACCTAGAATATCAATCAGTGCCTGATCGACATCACTGGCCATGCCATCAATGCTACCGCAGACATAAATCACAGCACCATTGTTCACCCAGGTTTTCAGCTCATCCGCCTGTTCACGGAGCTTGTGATGTACATACACTTTTTCAGCTTGATCACGTGAGAATGCCAGATCCAGACGTTTTAATGTACCTACAGTCAACCAGGCTTCCAGGGTTTCCTGATAGAAGAAATCGTGTGCACGCTGACGTTCACCGAAGATCAGCCAGTTTTCATTATAGTCCTGACGGTTACGAGTATGCAGTAAACTCATCAGGCCAGCGATCCCGGTACCATTACCAATACAGATAATTGGGCGGTTATCATCCACCAGATGGAAGGAATCATTGCTGCGAATACGCAAGGCAATAGGTGCATTGAGTGCAGCATATTGTGTTAACCAGCCTGAACCTAGACCAAGTTCACCAGAGGTATCCTTTTGCTGACGAACCACCAGACGTAAGATCTGTTGGCTTGGAATACTGGCAATAGAATATTCACGTGTTGGTAACACGGGTAACTGATTCAGTAATTCTTCTGAAGAAATAAATGGGAAAATTGGCTGAGTCAGATCACGGTTCCAGAGGATGTCTTCTATACGTTGCTGCATAGAGGCAACTACAGTACCTGCGGGAATTTGGTGTGCTGCCAGGAATTGCGCAATGCGTTCAGCGCTGTTCCCTGGCTGGATTTCTGCAATATCACCCGCTTGCCATTGTGCTTCATGTTCAGGTTTAAATTCCAGGTTAAAGGCTGGAGCTCCCAGACTGCCTGGATTCAACACCTCACGTTTTACAAGGTTCCAATGGTCAAAGGTTTTATCAATATCCATGGCCTGAAGTTCTAGCTGAGTTGACTGAGCGAGTGCGGCATTCCATTGCTGGATATGCTCGTTACTGGCATTGTCGACTTCAATAGTGGCAAATAATTGCTGAGCACCATTATTTTTCAGCCATTGATCAATACGGTGACCAAAACTACAGAAAGTATCTGGATATTCTTTAGAACCCAGCGCCAGTACAGCATAATGAAGATGACTCAGGTCAGCCTGACCGGACATAATTTTCTTCTCAAATGACGAAGCCAGGTCTGGTGCTTCACCGGTACCATAAGTACTTGCAATAAAGAGCACCTGTTCAGCCTGTTGCAGATCAGCCAGCGTCAGCTGTTGTACGGATTTTACCGTTGCTGGTTGATGTGCTTGTTGCAAGGCAGTTGCGGTACGCCATGCCAGCTGTTCAGAAACACCGGTTTGTGTGGCATAAGCAATCAGCCAAGGCTTGGCATTTGGGTCAATATCGATGGCTGTAGCGCCTTGACGTGCGGCAAGGGTTAATTTCTTCTGTTTACGACGCTTCAGATACAGCATCCAGCCGGTTATAAAGAAAAGTGGCATGAGCAGTGACGCGACCATAGCAAAGAACTGGTAGATCGGACCAAAGAAGCTGCCACGGTGCACCGGTAACATACTGCTCATGATCTTCTCATTCAGCTTTTTGTCTTCATACATTTCTACCAATGTAAAAGCTGCATCCTGATAATTATAAGTAGCATTATTACGGGCACGCTCATGCTGAACTTCAACATCGGTAAAGCTGAGTTTCAGTTCACCATCGGCTTTTTTAGGAATATTAAAAGTAACCGTTGAATATTTGTCATTGAATTCATTCTGGAAACCTGCCCAGCTCTTGTTCAATGCAGTAAGTAGAAGGGTATCATCAACACCTCTCTCGCGACCTTCACCGCGATTTTCGCGCTGACCTTCGCTTCGTGGACCACGTTCGCCTGCACCTTCACCACGTGATTCGCCAGCACTACGACCTTGTTCTGCACCACCACGGCCGCCTTGACCTTGCTGCATTTCAGGTTGTGGACGTTCTACACCCAGCACCTTAAACATACCGTTGCGCCACCAGTCATAAGACCAGTACAGTCCGGTACACGCCAGGATCAGGTAAAAAATCACGACCCAGGTTCCAACAACCGCGTGCAGATCCCAGATAAAGTTACGACCTTTCAGTTGCGGCTTCACAGCTAGCCACTGCTTCACTGAATGGCGTTTTGGCCAGCGTAGGTAAAGACCCGACAAGACAAAGAAAATCAGCATCAGGGCACACGCACCTGTGATCTGCTTGCCGACAGGACCCATAGTTAAATAACGGTGTAACTGCTGTATGAACTGGAAGAACTCGTGGCCTTTGATTTCAGGTAGTACTTCAGCCGTATATGGGTTGACCATCATGTTGTAGCCACGACGAGCACCTTCTTTGGCAATATTAACCGTACTGGAGCCTGTTGGACTGGCATCTAGACTCACGCTGTTAATCTGCATTTCAGGATTTTGCTGCTTAAAATGCTGATACAGCTCAGCCGGGCTGAGTTTCGGTCCGGATTGTGCCTGTACGGTATAACTGTCCGTATTGATCCATTTCAGGATTTGTTGTTCATAGGAATATATCGCCCCGGTAACGCCCATAATTGACAGGACCAGACCGGCAGTAATTCCAAGAAACCAGTGGATCTGGAAAAAGGTTTTTTTAAACATGGTCGTTGGATGAAAATACGAATATTAGAAAATGGTCTGATTATAAAGGAATATCGCAATGGAATGATGGATTTTGCGGATAATATTTATTCTCATTATCGTTTACAGTTATGAATACAAAAAAACCTCCGTACCCAGGTAGGAGGTTTTTTTAATGAAAATTCGTATTAGATTTCTTTCGGTTCGCCTACTTCTTCACGTAAATGCTTGCGAATGGTTTCGAACGAGAAATTTTTGCTATCCAGGCGTTTTGGCAGGATATAAGCACCTTGCTGACCTTTAACTTTGAAATTAACCAGCATGAATTCAGGTGTATTGTACCATTCATAGATGTCTTTCCAGCCAATCGCACCTACACCTTCTTGTAGACCCATTTTCTGACGCATCACGATCCCGTGAGGTTGTACACCCAGACGAATACCTTTAATTTCCTGAACTGGAAATTCGTTCATCTTGCGCTTTACATACCATTCCAGACCAAAAGTACGGATCAGGTAGTACAGCACGACACACACCAGTGCCACCCAGCAAAAAATCGTAGAATAGTTCTTGAGCATGATAATGCCCAGAATAGAAAGTGCCACAACTGCACCCATGATCAGCCAGGCTTTCATACCAATTTTATTGGTACTGCGCCAGATCATTAGCTGAGCATGACGTTGTTCCTGTTCTGTCACTTCATAGTTCACAGGCTGTAGGGTATAGGCGTATAAATTTTTCGCGGTCATAGTGAAATTTACAAATTTAAAACTGCAAAAAGTTTAGCATTATTTGTACCAATTCAGTGAGTATATTGTTCCAAAATCAGTCAAATTATAATGAGGCTAATTCGGTTGCCTGTTCATCACGTTCATGGCTTAAACTTTGCTTTAACTGACTGAGTTGATTCAAGATACTGAACATTAAGGACAGTTGCTGCAAAATGATCAGGGATTTCTGGTCTTCATCCTGCTGGTGTGACAGGCGTTGACGAATATTGTGGATCATATTCTGTGCACTGAGATCGGGCACTTCATCGGCCAGCAATGCACCACGAATGTCTTCAAGTGCTTGATCTAGCAGGCTCAAAATTTCCTGATCTTCGATTTTCTCACGATGCGCACCCAGCGCAGCAATATAGCTGATCAGGGTATGATTCAGACACAGGAATTCGAAAGCCTGACTCTTTTGCAAAGGATCAAAATCGGGCTCAGTCGCCAAGGTCGAGATCAGGGAGGCAACTTCAGCATCGGTATTATGTGCAGCGCGACGCACGATCCGGTAACGCAGACCATTGTTACGCCCAGTTTTATACTGTTCAATCACTTCACTAAGATAATCGACCTCAGCATTTAAAGAACGTTTGATTGAACGCGGCAGACGGCGGAACTTCCAGTCCGGGAAGATAAAGCTCACCCCGAACCAGGCAATCGCACAGCCAATGAGGGTATCAATCATCCGCGGCAATGCTGCGGAAAAACCCATACCATCCAGGTTAAAGTTGATCAAAGCCAGAATGGTGATGAAGGCTGTAGCTTGCGCATACTGCTTACTGCGTAATTCAAAGAACAGCACGCCACTCAGAATCAGAAGCAGTAATTGACCTTCGATTGAAGGGACAAAATACAGAACGGCAAAGCCCAGGCTAATCCCAATCAGTGTGCCGACTATCCGCAGACGTAAGCGGCGCTTGGTGGCGTTAAAGTTGGGCTGACTCACGAACAGGGCAGTCAGCAGAATCCAGTATCCATATTCGATATTGGTCAGCTGTACAAAGATATAAGAAATCAGCAGTACAATCGACAAACGCACCGCATGACGAAACAGCACGGATTCCGGGGTCAGATGCTGTTTGATCCGGATCCGGATATCTTCCCAGCCTTTTAAGTCGTCATCTTTGAGCTGGTTTTCAATATGTTTGGCACGCTCAAACTTAATATTGCGTTCGGTTTCCAGATTACGTAACTGAGCATCAATCGACTTTAAGTTTTGATACAGGGAAAACAGTGCATTGATCCAGACTTCATCATACTGCTGTTCCTGACGTAACTTATCCAGCGAATAGCGCAGGTTCTTAAAGGCATGTTTAAAACGCGAATTATGCTGGTAGGTTTTGCGCTGAAGGATACTTTCGCTCAGGTCCTTACAGGCTTTGCCCTGAATCGACAAAATGCGCTGAAAGCGGAACAGAATATCACTATGCTCAAAAATCTTTGCCAGTTTCTGATAATCAATATGCGCTGAGTCCGCCCGCTCATGAATGTCTTGGGCAATAAAATAATATTGCAGGCTGCGACGGGTGTCTTTCTGTCCTCGATCTCCCTTGAGTCGGGTCAGTAAAGCAGCTTTCATATCATTAAAAATCGCAATTAATTTGCCATTTTCAAGTGAAAGTTCAATCATGCTTTGCTGATAACTACTCGATGTCATATCAACATCAAATAGATTCGATTTGGCATAAAGAAAGTTACCGAGCGACGAATAGCACTTGGCCAGATTGTCTTGTGCCAGACGGGCAGGGAACAGCAGGAAACTGATTGTAGATAACAGGCCATACCACATGGCACCGATAACCAGCAGACCTGCCTGGGTGTACCAGTTATCAAACAGTTCCACCCCGAGCATGGAATAGACTGAGATCACTAGACAGCCATATGAAATCGTAGCATAACGCCGTCCCAGCGAGCCGAGCAGAATTAAGCCAATACAGGACACGATGAGTGCCAAGGCAAACAGGATCGGGTACGGAAATAACAGATAAACGGCAGAGGCTGTAATAAAGAAGCCAATATAGGTATAGAGGAGATTCAGAATCCGGACCGAGAAGCGGTCGTCAATATCGCTTAAACCTGCTGCCACCACGCCCAAGGTCAGTGGAATGGTCATTAACTGCTGACCCATCAGATAAGGCACAAAGGCAGTTCCTGCAAAGGCAATGATCATCCGCAGATTATACATAAAGGTCGTATTGCCGGTGGTTTGCTTGAAACGAGTGAGCCAGGATTTCAAGGTTTGTCCTTCTATACCACTGTCTTTAGATAAAGACTTAATAAGTGTGTGAAAATTTAGCAATAAAAATAAGTAAATTTGCTTCACAAATCATACTATGCCCTGTGTAAACTTGTCTGCACAGCGCACATTTAAATTCTAAATATCATTATGTCGACAACAACGACCAATAAAAACTATGCCATGTCCTGGATCATATTACTGGCATCCCTCACGGCACTTGGCCCGCTTTCTATTGATATGTATCTGTCGGCATTGCCACAAATGGCTGATGATTTTGGTGTCACTACCCAACAGGTGGCAAACAGTTTGCCCGCCTATTTTCTGGGTCTGGCGATCGGGCAGCTGGTCTATGGTCCGGTTAGTGACCGTATCGGACGTAAACCACCATTGTACTTTGGTTTAGCCTTATATGTAGTGGCAAGTCTGCTCTGTGTATTTGCCCAGAATGAATGGAGTCTAATTGCCGCACGGGTGCTGCAAGCCCTAGGGGGATGTGTCGGTGTGGTAATTGCCCGCGCTGCGATCCGTGATCGCCTGGATATGCATTCAGCAGCTCAGGCTTTTGCCAGCATGATGATTGTCAGTACGATTGCTCCAATTCTAGCGCCGAGTATGGGAGCCTGGGTATTGCTGGTATTTGAATGGAATATGATTTTTGTATTGCTGATGCTGTTTGGTCTGGTGATTCTGGCATGCGTACATTTTTTCTTTAAAGAAACCCTGGAGCCAGAACGCCGTTTACAACTGAATTTTACCCAGGTCATGAGCCTGTATCAGGCAATTTTTCAGGATGAAAGTTTTAGGAAGCCAATGTTTGCTGGTTGTTTTTCCAGTGCAGTCCTGTTCTGTTATATCACCTCATCTTCAGCGATTCTGATGGATCATTTTCATTTAAGTGAGCAGCAGTTTGCTTATGTCTTTGGTGGTAATGCGGTCGGGATTATGCTGTTTTCCACCTTGAATAAAAAGCTGGCACATCGGTTTGGGATTTTAAGTCGTTTAAGAATTGGAACGACCTTACAACTTGGTGGCGTAATTGCTTTGTTGGTGTTGGGAATAATTGAGACTGAATCTCTAATTCTGGTCATTATTGCTATGTTTATGGTGGTGGCATCCATTGGTTTTACTGGACCAAATGCCATGGCGATTGCGATGTCTGAGCAAGGTGCACGTGCCGGAACTGCCAGTGCCATTATGGGCAGTATGCAGTTTTTCTGTGGTCTGCTTGGCGGGATTCTGCTGAACTTTATGTGGTGGAATGCTTTATTTAATATGGCGCTGGTAATGGCGATCTTTGTTGGGATTGCGGCAGCGACCATTTACCGTCTGCAACTGCCGTCACCTAAAGGGGATTAAACGTAGGGACGGCATAACTGCCCAAGATAAGCTTACAAGTTCAGGCGATTAGTCATTTAAAAAGACAGCAAAGTCCTCAATTGGCACACGTGGCGTAATAAAAGTATTTACAATATCGTCCGGATCTGCATAGCCGAGTGCCATGCCGCAGACCAGTTCTTCATCTTCGGGGGCGCCCACCACGTCTAGCACAATAGGATGAAAATGGTTCCAGGCTGCCTGCGGGCAAGTATCTAATCCACGTGCTTTAGCTGCCAGCATCACATTCTGGATCATCATGGAAATATCCATTTTCGAGCCAATGCCTAATGATTTGTGTACAGTAAAAAATAAACCCACTGGAGCATCAAACAGTTGGAAATTACGCAACTGCTGGCGTGCCATTTTCTCTTTTTCGCCTTTCTGAATATTCAGCAAGCCATACAGTCCCCAGCCATTTTCACGGCGACGGTCAATAAAAGGTGAAAGCCATTGTTCAGGATAATAAGAGAAAGTTTCTTTGTATTGCTCAGCCAGTTTTGGATTCTGATAAATTTTCATTTGTGCCTGACATACTTTCTCGACCAGTTCATCGCGTTTTTTACCTGTAAGTACATAGACTTTCCAGGGCTGGGTATTGGTACCGGAAGGTGCGCGGCTGGCAACCGTTAAAATATCTTTCAAGGTATTTTGATCTACAGGCGTATTCAGAAAAGCACGAACTGAATGGCGGGAAGTGATGGTTTGATCCACAGCATTGACGATTGTTTGATCCATATGAATTGTTATTTCCTTGATGATAAGTTCTGACTATAAACTAAACAAATGATATTAACTGATGCGATGAAGTAAGTTCATCTATGAACAAAGGCTAAACTAAAAATATTGGTTTTTAGGAATTGATCAATACTTCATATCTCTAAAACATGCAGCTGCACCTCTTATTCTCGGCTAAATCCAATATTAGCTATCTATAAATTAATTTTTTCTTAAATATCTTGTGATTAAGATAAATAAAACTTTCATAAAAATGTTGTATAAGCAATATAGACTACAATAATCCTAATAAAATAGATCGAAGCTTCAATGAATCTCCATTAAATATGCGGTATTTATAATGAATTGTTAAAACTTTAAAATAAGGAAAGATAGATCAAAAAATTATCTATTTATGAATTATTTTTATGAAAAGTCAAACTATTGTTAATAAAAAACAATAATACAGTGCATTAAGACACCGCATAATGTCCGACTTTTCATCTGAAGGTTCATTCTAAACATTCTGAACGGATCGTAAATATAAAAACTGTGGTTATCGCGGTATTTCTGTAGCGTATCTGTGGGTTTGGAATGAATTTAAAAATATTGTGCTTCGAGATCCTGCAGGATGATGAAGCTTTTATCTCATCTTCCGATGCAGAACCGACTGTTTAACAGCCTCAAGATTTCGCACATTGTATTTTTAAGATGGTCTTAGGGTTATATGTAATCTGCCAGATTGCATTAACGAATTTGAATCAGGTGCTGAATTGTTTTGTTTTTCTAAAAGAGATTACTGTCCGTGTTGACTGATATAGGGTAGGGAGGTGGATATCATCCACTAAACTTAGGTCAAAAGATTACTTTTAGAACAACAAAAATTCAGAATCATCTTGGGCAAATAATTATGGATTTTACTTTTAACGCATTTTATACCTTGATTGCTGCAGTGATTGTCTTATTGCTCGGTCGTTTCCTGGTCAATAAAATCGATTTTTTAAAGCGCTATAACATTCCAGAACCTGTTGCAGGTGGTCTAGTTGCAGCGATTATCTCCCTGATCATCCATAGCTTGTGGGGTTACAGTATTACCACAAGCGCAGAATTGCAGACCAGTTTTATGCTGATCTTCTTCGCATCGATTGGTTTGAGTGCAAACTTTGCCAAGCTGCGTGAAGGTGGTATTGGTCTGGTGATCTTCCTGATCGCAGTTTCAGTGTTCATCATAGTACAGAACACTGTCGGTATGACATTGGCTAGCCTGTTGGGTATTGATCCACTGATCGGTCTGATTGCAGGCTCAATTACACTCACTGGCGGTCACGGTACGGCAGGTGCATGGGGCGAGATTCTGGAAACGCAACATGGTATCCAGGGTGCCCTGGTGATTGGTATGGCCAGTGCAACTTTTGGTCTGATCATTGGCGGTATCATCGGTGGTCCTTTGGCGAAAATGCTGATTAACCGCTATGAATTAGCCACGCCTCGTACTGCGGCTCAGGTTGAAAAACGTGATAATACTCCGCTAGATGTGAATTCAACTGAATATATTCCATTTGAATATCCACACCGCGTACGCCTGATTACCGCAGATAATGCAATTACTACACTGGGTCTGTTTGCAGGCTGTCTGGCATTTGCAGAATTTATGACCGGTTTCAGTAAAGGTACTGCATTTGAACTGCCAACCTTCGTTTGGGCACTGGCAGGTGGTGTGATCCTGCGTAACGTGCTTGAAGGTGTGTTTAAGGTTAAGGTCTTTGACCGCGCGATTGATGTATTTGGTAATGCTTCATTATCACTTTACCTGGCGATGGCATTGTTATCTCTGAAATTATGGCAATTAGCCGACCTTGCGGGCCCACTGATGGTGATCCTCGGTGCACAGACTATTACCATGGCACTGTACGCAGCATTCATAACCTTCCGTGTTATGGGTAAAAACTATGATGCGGCTGTCCTGGCTGCGGGTCACTGTGGTTTCGGTATGGGGGCAACACCGACGGCGGTTGCAAACATGCAGGCCATTACCAATATGTACGGCGCATCACATAAAGCTTTCCTGATTGTACCGCTCTGTGGTGCGTTCTTCGTAGACTTGATCAATGCCACTGTGATTCAGGTAATTCTGAAATTCTTTGTATAAGGATAGATATGCAGAGTCATAACAATAAATCTAAGACGGATAGAAAGGATTGAATATGAATGAACAGCTCAATGAAACCCTGCTGGGTTGGGTCAATGCCCTAAATGGTCCACTTTGGGATTTTCTGGTCGTCTTCCTAGTGGCAGTGGGTATTCTGTATACCATCATGACTGGGGCCGTACAGATTCGTCTGTTCTGGCACAGTATGAAAGTCATGAAACGCAGCCGGAATGAAACCAAGGATGAGCATGGGATCACACCATTTCAGGCTTTTGTAACGGGTTTGGCCAGTCGTGTAGGTGTAGGTAACGTTGCTGGTGTTGCGATTGCCATTGCCATTGGTGGTCCAGGTGCCGTGTTCTGGATGTGGTTTACCGCTTTTCTGGGGATGAGTTCGGCATTTGTTGAATCTTCATTGGCACAGCTGTTCAAGATTCGTGATACTCAGAACAAGCAGTTCCGTGGTGGACCAGCGTATTACATTACGCAAGGTCTGAAACAGAAATGGCTGGGTATCCTCTTTGCTATCGCGCTGATTTTGACGTACGGCTTTGTCTTTAATGCGGTGCAGGCCAATGCAATTATTGGGGCAACTTCACATGCCTGGGGCTGGGATCAGGCGAATCTGAACTTACCATTGGGTGGTTTTGAGCTTGAGGTTTCATGGTTAGGTCTATTTCTGGTCTTGATTACTGCGGTGATCATTTTCGGTGGCATCAAGCGGATTGCAAAAGTTGCTGAAAGCTTTGTGCCATTTATGGCACTTCTCTATCTGATTGTGGCGCTTTATATTGCTGTGATCAATTACGATATGCTGCCATCTATCTTCCAGCTGATCTTCACTAAAGCGTTTGAGTTTGAAGCTGCTGCAGGCGGTTTCTTCGGGGCCATGATTTCTATGGCGATGATGATGGGTATCAAGCGTGGCCTGTTTTCCAATGAAGCAGGGATGGGTTCTGCGCCGAATGCTGCTGCTGCATCGGATGTAAAACATCCGGTGAATCAGGGCCTGGTACAGATGCTCGGTGTATTTGTAGATACCTTTGTGGTGTGTTCATGTACTGCGATCATTATTCTGGTGTCTGGACTGTATGAAAATGCCGGATTTGAAGGCGTAACCCTGACCCAGATGGCACTAGAAAGCCAGATCGGTGCCTGGGGGGATGACTTCCTGGCATTGATTCTATTCCTGTTTGCATACTCCTCCATTATCGGGAACTATGCCTATGCAGAAGGGAATGTACAGTTCATCAATAACAATCCAGGTGTGATGATGATCTTCCGTATTCTGGTGCTATTCATGGTGTATTTCGGTTCGATTGCGAGCGTACCACTGATCTGGAACATGGCAGATCTGTTCATGGGCGTGATGGCAAGTATTAACCTGATTGCGATTCTATTATTGATGCCATTTATCCTGATGCTTCTGAAAGACTATACCGGTCAGTTAAAGCGTGGGGTGAAAGAGCCAGTGTTTAAACTGGATCAACATCCGAAGTTTAAAGACAAGGTCAAATCCGATATCTGGTAAAACCCTGTTGAAAAAGCCCCGAATCATTCGGGGCTTTTTTATGGCTCCAGTTTATAAAAAACTGAGATAGCTATAATAGACTGCGAAGCCTGCGATCAGGCTGAACCAGAGTGGAAGTTTTGACCGTAGCAGGTAAATCATCACGATTACAAATACCACATCTTCCCAGTCTTTCAGGTAACTTTGTCCAAGTTGCAGGACCAGATAAAGTAACAGTCCGACCACTGCTGCATTAATCCCTGCCACTGCATGACGGATCACAGCTTGCTGCATCAGCCAGGACCAGTAAGGTAAGCTTGCAAAAATCAGCAAGAATGAGGGCAGGAAGATAGCAATAGTCGCCAGTAGGGCATTGAGCCAGAGCTGATCCGTCCAGTCCAATAAAGCACCAAGATAACTAGCAAAACTGAACAGCGGACCAGGCATCAACTGGGCAAAAGCATAACCTAGGTCAAAAGCCTGTGCACTGACCAGCTGGGTGCTGACAAAGTCCTGATGAAGCAGGGGCAAAATGACATGTCCACCACCAAAGACCAAAGAACCTGTTCGATAGAAATCGGCAAAGAAACCGAGTTCAGACCAGTGCAGGTACTGAACCAGAAAGGGGATACTTATAAAGGACAGTAAAAAGGCGATAAACCAGTAAATTGCATGATTTTTCTGAATATAGGGGGTGTCTATAGTGGCATTTTTCACTGGTGTCGATTGTAACAGTGCTTGACTTTGAAACTTGCTCATCGCAATACTGATCAAGCCAGCCAGTAGAATCACCAGGATCTGGTTAAAGCTGAGTGGGACGACAGCCAGAAAGATTGTGGCAGCGATCATTAGACTATATTGCCACCAGGATTTACAGAAGCTACGCAACATTTGCCAGAATGCCCAGCTGACCACTGCAAACACAATAAGCTGGATCACATGAAAGCTATGTGAGTTTAAAATATGAAAGTAGCGTTGTCCGAGCAGGGCAACTAAAGTCATTAACAGTGCAGATGGCAAAGTAAAACCTAGCCAGGCCATTAAGGCACCGCTATAACCTCGTTGCATATAGCCGATGCCGATGCCGACCTGACTGCTACTGGGTCCTGGCAGTAATTGGGCCAATGCCACCAGTTGTTGATATTGGGCATCATTCAACCAGTTCAATTGACCGACCATCTTATGGTGAAAAAATACCAGATGTGCAGCAGGTCCGCCAAATGCGGTACATCCAAGCTTGAAGAAAGTCAGGAAAATCTGATAAAGGGTAGGTGACTGCATGGTAATACAGGTTTAAATAGCTATAAGTTATTCAAACTGTATGACAAATTTACGAAATTCAACAGTTAATTTAACATGGTGTTTATACACTATGCAGCTATTAAAATGAGGATAAGTGCTGTATGCGGAACTATGGGTTGAGCTTCATCATGCTGGGGCTGTTTTTGAACGGCTGTCAGAGCATGCCTGATCAGCGAGTGATGGCAGTGAAGACAGGTATTCAATCCAAGCAAATGCAGTACAGCACAGCACAAGCACGTCCGAATCAAATCGATTTTCTGAAGATTAAAACGACCGAGCAGCGTCCTGTGGTTGCGCTGGTTTTAGGCAGTGGTGGTGCTCGTGGTTATGCGCATATTGGCGCGATTGAGGTACTGGAGCAGGCAGGCATTCAGCCGGACATGATTGTGGGAACCAGTGCTGGCAGTATTGTTGGTTCTATTTATGCCAGTGGCAAACCTGCGATTGAGCTGCGCAATATTGCGCTGAGCATGAAAGCCAATGATGTTCGTGATTTCAGAATCGATCTAAAAGGCTTCTTTGATGGCAAAAAAGTCGAAGACTATGTCAACTTGCAGGTAGATAATGTTCCTTTACAGGACCTGAAGATCCCCATGTTTGTGGTGGCGACAGACCTGAAAGAAGGCAAGAAAGTCGTATTTAATTATGGTAATACCGGTCAGGCGGTACGTGCATCGGTCGCGATTCCAAGTATGTTCATTCCCACCATGATTGAAGAAAAGGAATATGTGGATGGTGGTTTGGTTAGTCCCGTACCCGTAGATGTCGCTCGTGAACTGGGTGCAGATATTGTCATCGCCATCGATATTCTGGCGCAGCCGATTCATACCGAAACGACCAATGTCTGGGGCTTGTTTAATCAGAACATCAACATCATGCAGAAGCGGCTTGCCTTTGAAGAATTAAAACATGCGGATGTAGTGATCCAGCCAGACTTGCGTGAGAAAGGACATATTTTTGATGTGCGTGGCAGAACCATGACTATGGAAGCGGGTATTGAAGCGGCACGGGGGAAATTGCTTGAAATTGAACAGGTATATCAGAAATATGATTATGCAAAGGGACATCAGATTCCACAGTTACTGGCCCGTGAAAAATAATCTCTAAAGCAGCTATTCAATTAAAACCCTTATTTGTAATAAATGAGGGTTTTTTAATTCATATATTCAAAAAAATAATAAGAATTACTTATAAGAAAATATCAATCTATAGAAAATATGAGCTAAGTGTTATTAAGTATATATTAATAAAAAACAATCAGCCTTAAAAATATAAGCTGCTGAAATTTAAATAAATTACTAGAATTAATATATTATTAAAGTATATATTTTTAGAATTTTATATGGTCATTTATATACTTAAGTTTATCAATTGTTTGAAAATTCAATCAGTCATGTCAGAATGCAATTGATGAAAACAGATAAGATCAAATCTAGGATGACATATGAATAATCTTGAAGTCGGGCAGCAGGTCAAACTGGCTCAGTTTGAGCAATACATCTTTAAAGTAACTGCTACACATCAGGATGGCACTTATACCGTAGAAACACAGCTCGACGGTCAGCAAGTATTGAGTTATCAAAATGTCGCTCAGGAAATGTTAAGACTCAGTGCTGACTAAAGGATGAGTAGAAGAATTTATCTATGAGAGGTTATGAAAACAGTCTGGATAAATTCTTAATTCAATCTATATACAGATTATTCATCATGAAAATAATAAATGAATAATGATTTTCTGAAATACAGGTTCGATGGAATATCATTCAAGCGGCTTCTATTATATTTATTTCTGTATGAAATCATTTTTCATATAAATAATAATGATGGATTTTTTGCCGAATAGAACATTTAATTAGTAGTAAAAACGATATAATAATGTGCTTATATCATTGTCATTCAAAGAGTTCAAAGAAAGCGATGGCCCCATTAGATCAAATTGCACCAGCTTCAGACGATCAGTCAGAATTAACAATGACTGTTCTTATGACGCCAGACATGGCGAATTTTTCAGGAAATGTCCACGGTGGTACCATTCTGAAATTGCTGGATCAGGTTGCTTATGCCTGTGCGAGCCGCTATTCAGGCAGTTATGTGGTTACGCTGTCCGTGGATAAAGTGAATTTTAAAGAACCTATTCACGTGGGTGAATTGGTGACTTTCCTGGCGAGTGTGAACCATGTGGGCCGTACTTCGATGGAAATCGGGATCCGTGTAGAGGCGCAGAATATCCAGAAACGTACTGTGCGTCATACCAACAGCTGCTACTTTACTATGGTGGCAGTCGATGAAAATGGTAAACCGCAACATATTCCACCACTGAATCTGGATAATGACTGGAAACGTTGCCGTTTTGAAGCAGCTGAACAGCGTAAGATTGCTAGACTGCAAGAAAATCATCATCCTTCTTGCAGTATTTATAAGAAAACAGCCCACAGCTAATTTCTATAAAGTGAAAAAAGACCTCAAATTAGAGGTCTTTTTTTGGCCTGTGCTTTTCATACGGACTGGTCATAACCTTATGAATCATCTAATATGAAACGATACGTATCGTTTCGTTTTTTGACAGATTATATGACACTGGAAGAAAAAAGCTCACGTCGCCAGAAATGTATTTTGCAGGCGGTGGCAGAAGCACTGACTGAATATGAATATCATCAGCTCACCATTGAGGATGTCGCTGCACGGGCGGGGGTGGGTAAGTCCACCATTTACCGCTGGTGGAAACATAAGTCTGAACTGGTTCTGGATACCTTCAGAGCACATACCGCGTCTATTTTTGATCTGGATTTTTCCAGGTCTTTGGAAGATAACTTGGTACAGCAATTAATACGGTTATCTCAGGCACTGGATCATCCGGTAGGACGGGCATTACTGGTGGTGATGGCTAATCATCGTGAACTTGCAGGGGAATTTTTCACCCAGTATCTGCTACCGCGTCGAGAACAAATGCGCGGCTTGATCCAGCAAGCGATTGAGCGTGGAGAAATCTGTGCGGACTATAATTTTGAATTGATGCTGGACTGTTTGTACGGGCCGATTCACTACCAGATTATCTTTTTTAACAAAATGCCGGATGAAAACTATATCCGCGCGCTGGTTGCACTGAACCTACAGCCTGCAAGACCTCAGGCCTGATTTTAGAATTTTCTGTATATAGTTGGTTTTTATGTCTAGCACGACAGCTCCCTTATGGAATCGCTCATTTATTTTGTGCGTACTGAATAATTTATTTCTGTTTACCTATTATTTTGCCCTGATCGCGATTTTACCGATCTATATCACCACAGATCTGGGGGGAACGGTCAAAGAAGCGGGCTTGGCACTGACCTTATTTTTGGTATCTTCTATTGCCATTCGCCCTTTTTCAGGTTTGATTATTGAGAAATTGGGCAAGAAACTGGCGATGCGTGGGGCAGGACTCCTATTTGCGCTGTTTGCCTTTAGTTATCTGCTGATTGATAGCATGAGTTCACTACTGATCGTGCGTTTTCTGCATGGCATCTGGTTCAGTATTTTGACTACGGTGACCGTACCGGTAGCCAATGACTTTATTCCGGATCAGCGTAAAGGGGAAGGTATGGGCTATTTCGTCATGTCGACCAATCTGGGCGTAGTATTTGGTCCGCTGATTGCCTTAACTACGATTCAGTTCACCAGCTTTCAGATGCTGTTTGGCATTCTCGCCGTCCTGATCAGTCTGGGATTGATCTTCAGTTTAATCTTGAATATTCGAGAGCTGCCTCAAGCGAAAGTAAAAACTGCAGAAAAATCGCGATTAAGCTTGCAGGATATTATCGAAACGAAAGTCCTGGCTGTGAGTTTTGTAGCGCTACTTACTGCATTTGCTTATTCCAGTATTACCAGCTTTATTACGGTCTTTGCAGAAACCAAGCAACTGCTGGCCTATGTCAGCCTGTTCTTTATTGTCTTCGCGTTCTCCATGTTGCTGGTACGTCCTTGGGTCGGTAAGTTTTATGACAATAAAGGTCCGGACGCCGTGATCTATCCATCATTAATCTTTTTTGCCTTAGGTCTGGTGCTGGTGACTTTAGTCAATAATCAATGGATGTTGTGGCTCTCTGCTGTTTTTATTGGGATTGGCTATGGTTCACTTTTCCCATGCCTGCAAACTCTGGCGATTCAGGCTGTGGAGAAACAACGTATGGGGCATGCCATCTCAACCTTCTTTACCTTGTTCGATCTTGGTTTGGCAGTCGGGTCTGTAATGATGGGTATTTTTATAGCGCATTGGGGGTATGAAACCACATATATGTTATGTGCGATGATCGTGATATTGACTCTGCTGGTCTATCGATACACCATATCCAAAAAACGAACAAAAGTAGCGATATAACAGGAATAAGAACATGGAACTTAGACATTTACGTTATTTTTGTATGGTTGCACGCGAACTCAACTTTACTCGTGCTGCGGAAAAGCTAAATACAGTGCAGCCTTCTCTTAGCCAGCAGATCAAAGATCTGGAACAGGAAGTTGGGGTCAAGCTATTAGAACGTTCTAACCGTAAAGTTGAGCTGACCGAAGCAGGAGAGGTATTTCTCAAAGAAGCTTTGCAGAGTCTGGAACATGCTGAACGGGCGATCCAATTGGCTCGCCAAGTCGCAGAAGTGGAAAAAGAGCATCTGGATATTGGCTTTGTACCTGTGGCGGAAATGAAAATTTTCCCTTACATCATGCCGAATATCCGTGCGCATTTTCCGGATTTAAAAGCCCAGTTTCATAGCCTGACCGATGCTGAACAGTTTTCATGGCTCCGTCAGGGGACGATTGATATTGCTTTTACCCGCTATCCAGATCCTTCAGCAGAATTTGAATCGATCAAGATTTTTGATGAGCCATTAACCTTGATCGTACCGCGCGACTCCGATGTAAGAGATATACCTGCCTTAAGTATCAAGAATTTTGCAGGACGTAACTTCGTGATCAGTGATGAACAGGCTTCACCTCAGCTGTTTAATATCATCCATGAATTTTTGAACAAGTCCGGTATTAAGGTCAATGTGGTACAGCATTCCACCAATATTTTGCTGAATGTGAATCTGGTTGGTATGGGAGTAGGCTGGAGTTTAGTACCGGCTTATGTCATTCCGTTGTTAGGTGAAAATATTATGGTGAAAAAGACCATCGAGCCGCTCCCGATGATTGGTTTGTATGCGACTTATCGCAAGGACCAGAAACATGAAGTGATTAACCTGATCCTGAAAGTGTTAAAAGAAAAATTCTGCCTGGATTTATTTTAATTTAGGGAGAAAGATCGGCTAGGGAAACCGACACAGATGAGGATGAAATGATTAGTAGCATATCCTCACTCATTACGCTCTAAAATAACGCTATAGTCAGGAAATAAAATAAAGCATAGGTTCACGATTATGATGACCTTATATAATAATCCGCAGTCTCGCGGCCTGACTTTGCTGCCCTTGCTGAAAGAGCTGGAAATTGAGAATCAGCTTGAGCAGATTGAAATTCCTTATACTGAGATGCACCAGCCAGCTTATGAGCAGATTAATCCCATGGGTAAGGTTCCATATCTGGTGGATAACGGTATTGTCATTTCAGAAATGGCAGCAATTTATGTCTATCTGGCAGATAAATATCGGGAGAAAGGTCTGGCGTCTGCACTAGATGATCCTAAACGCGGGGCTTATCTGAAATGGATGTTCTTCTGCCATGGTCCTTTGACTGAATATATTGATATCAAAAACCTCAAGGTACTTCAGACAGAGATCGAAAAGAATCGTAGAAGCCTGAGCTTTGGTCACGAAGATTCTGTGTTTAATTTCCTTAAGCAGGGAATACAGAAAGCGAATCCGTATTTACTTGGTGAAGAATGTTCGGCTGCAGATTTATATGTGGCTTATTGTTTAATCTTTGCTATTTCCTCCGAAATATTACCACCTTTTGATGAGTTCAAGCCTTTTCTACAGCAGATGGCGTACCGTGATTCACTCAAAGATATTCCATGGTTTCAGCGATACCGTACTTAGCTGAAACCTTATTTAGTGTCATCCATAAATAAAAAACCACGCCGTAGCGTGGTTTTTTAAGTCAGGTCAATTATTATTTAACATGGAGCTTGTTGAACAGCGCCTTGCTTGTGCTTTCCATAGATTGAGGAATGGCAAGAGCTGCTACGAAGCGGTCTGGACGCAGGATGACGATAGAATCTTGGGTCTTGCCAAACCATGTACGGATATCAGTGCCGATATCACCAATGGTAATAACATCTTCATATTGCTTACGCTGTTGATTAGACAGCTGAACCGCAGGAATAACCTGAATGAACTTCACACCAAGTTTTTTCCATTGCTGCATTGATTCCTTGCTTAAGCCCCATTTCGGATCTACACCCCAGGCAATGATGGCAAAGTCATTGCCAATGACTTCATCCAGTAATACAGTTTCACCAGATTCCAGTTTGACCTGTGGCTGAATGAACATTTTGCCAACTGGAGAATCTTTCTGAGTATTTGCCAGTAACGCACCATCATGATATTTCGGCATTGGTTTAAAGCGCATTTCCAGCAGGTACTGTTTGATTGGCTTAATATAGTTCAATGCATAGGCAATACCGTCACGTACAAAACCTTGCCATTTTTTCGGTGGCGCAAGCACATGGCCTGCCATGACCGAAAGATCGATCATCGCTTTGGCATGGTCCTTACGTTCTACCTGGTAAGAGTCCAGTAAGTCTGGGCCTGCTTTGCCTTGTACCACTAGTGCTACTTTCCAGGCCAGGTTAAAGGCATCACGCATACCGCTGTTATAGCCTTGACCTTGCCATACAGGCATAATGTGCGCAGCATCACCGGCAAGCAGAATACGGTCGGCACGGAATTTGTCCGCAATACGCGCATTATGGGTATAAACACGCTGACGGATCACTTCAATACCATCAGTATTTGGCAGGACTTTAGACAAGAGTTTGGCAATATTTTCTGGCTTGCTCAATTCTTCCTGCGTTTCACCTGGCATGACCATGAATTCGAAACGACGGATACCGTGAGGCAGGGCAGCAGATACATAAGGACGCACCGGGTCACAGCACAGGTAAATATGCGGGGTTGCCAATGGGTCATTGTCGATATCGATCACAATCCACTGGTTTGGTGCAGTTTCACCCTCAAATGGAATATTTAAAGTACGACGCACATAAGAGTTACCGCCATCGCATGCGATCAGGTATTGCGCACGTACAACTTCTGAGCCACCATCTTTGCTCTGAACATTTAGTGTTACGCCGTCAGCATCCTGGCTGAAATGAGTCAGGTGACGAGAGAACAGTACTTCAGTTTTCTTATACTTTTTTAGACCTTGCAGTAGAACATTGTCTACTTGTGGCTGAATAAATGCATTACGGCGAGAGAAGCCAAACTCACGTGTCAGTGGTTGAATATCCGCAAAACAGCGACCTTTCGGAGTCAGGAAACGCATCGCATGGTTGGGTGTGGTATGTGGAAGAACCTGATCCACCAGACCTAATGATTGAATCGTACGCAATGATTCATCATCAATGCCAATTGCACGAGGGTAATCAATCAGGCTGTCCAGCTGTTCAACTACAGTGACCTGTACGCCCTGTTTACTCAGGTAGTTAGCAATCGTCAGACCTACCGGACCTGCACCCAAAATGGCTACTTCAGTTGTGTAATTTACATTGCTCATCGCAAGGTTCCTTAAATCTGTCCACAATGAAGTGGATTAAGGGCTAAATCCAAAGTCTAAACAAGCTATGCCATAGTCGGTGCTACATAGTTATAATGCATGGTTAAAAAACAATTTTAATATTCATATTATTGATAAATAACAAAATTTATTAATATATCTCATAGTCTGGAGTGATTTAATAATCATCATTTATTATGATAGAAAGTAAAAAGAGCTTAGAAAAATGGCTGAATGCAGAGGTCTGCAATCAGCCATTTAAAGTTCCTGTAGAGTATGGAGTATAAATCCACTGGAGAGTTACCCAACAGGAGCTATGAGTACCCGAATGAACGGCTACTCATTATCGGTAAAAGCAAAATTGCCTTATTGAGCAGATGATGCTTTTGGTGTTTTAGTTGCAGGTTCTGCAGCTGCTTCTGAAGCTGGTTGTTCTGCAGTCGCCGGAGCAGTTGCAGCTTGAGTTTCAGGAAGCTCCTGAGTGCTCACGACAACTTTTTCTTCTTCAGATGTTGTTTTGCTATCTGTGGTTTTAGTTGCTGCGAAGCTAGTTGCCGCTGCTGCGCTTAGTGTAGTTGCAAGTAGAATTTGAGCATAGTTCATGTTTGGCATCCTTATAGGTTTTATTCACAAGTCATTTATTGTGTTGACCATCACATCAACACAACAGGGACTTATGCTAGGGGCTGAAAATTCGTACCGCAATTGATTTAACAGAAGCTGTAGAACAATGTGTACGTCCGGTATACAAAACTCAGGGTTATGTTTTATTTTTGTTAAATTTAACCCCAAAAAATCAATTAAAATGTTTTAAAACATTTCATAATTGACTAAATTTTAATCTTATGTCAGTGGTTGCCTACGCTGAAAATTGGTAAAAACTGACAGAATTGAAGTTTTGAGGAACTTACTAGTTACGTCAGTAAATTAACTCCCTGCAAGCCAAATGGCATTGTTATAATGTATCAATTTCCTCATTTTCATTGCTATGTGAGCTCGCCTTGAAACTCCTTTCTCCTTCATCTGCAGTGCCCGTGCATATTATTTCCGGTTTTTTAGGGGCAGGAAAAACCACACTACTGAAGCATTTGCTCAGTCAAAAGCCGGAAAATGAAGTCTGGGCAGTATTGATGAATGAGTTTGGTCAGATTGGCGTGGATCAAGCCTTATTACCACAAGATGAAGGCTACGCAGTCAAAGAACTATTGGGTGGCTGTTTATGCTGTAGCAGTCAGTTGCCAATGCAGGTGGCATTGTCGCGATTATTATCCGAATCCAAGCCAGATCGACTGTTTATTGAGCCGACCGGGTTGGGGCATCCAGCGCAGTTATTGGAACAGCTCACAGAACCGCACTGGCAGACTCATCTGAAGATGCAGGCATTAATGACTGTCGTCGATGGTTCGCGTTTGCATGATCAGTCCTGGACAACCCAGAACCTGTATGCCGATCAGCTCAAGGCTGCCCATATTGTCATTGTGTCGCATACCGATTTAATGACTGCAGAAGATCAGGAAAGTTTGAAACAGCTACAGCAGGAGTACCAGGCTTATAACCAGGTCTGGTTATTTAGTGCAAATGGCCAGATTGATATTGAACAGCTCAAGCAGGACTATATCGGTTCTGTTCGTCAGATTCAGCCCTTGTTAAAACAGCAGCGTTCCCTTGGCGCAGATGTGGTTGCAGTGAAAATCCAGCAGCTACCTTATCATTATGTGGAATCCGCACAAGGTTATGCAGTGGCTGGCTGGAAGTTGCCAAAACGCTGGCAGTTTGATTTTTATGATCTGCTTGATTTGCTCTGTGAACAGCAGGACTGGCTACGTATCAAAGGGATTTTTAATACCAATCAGGGCTGGAAAAGCTTTAACTTTAATCCGGAGCAGTTTAACTATCAGTCAGCAGAAGAGGGTATTGATAACCGGGTCGAGATTATTTACCAGACTGAACGTGACTGGCTGAATTTTGAAACTGCGCTGATGCAATGCCGGATTGATGCGGAAGCAGGACATTCTGCTGGCTAAATTTTCTGGAATGGCGATAAATCTGTTCAGCAAAATCGATATAAATCTTATATGCTAGGCGCCAAATTTGAGGATTGTGTTATGGCGCTTAAAGCAACGATTTACAAGGCTGACCTGAATATTGCCGATATGGATAACCATCGTTATGAAGACTATCAGTTAACGATGGCATTGCATCCTTCGGAAACCATTGAACGTCTAATGGTGCGTGTTTTGGCTTATGCACGTTTTGCTGGTGAAGCGCTTGAATTTACTAAAGACCTGTTTGAAACTGATGAACCTGCTCTCTGGGAGAAAGACCTGACCGGTCAACTGATACAGTGGATCGAAGTCGGCTTGCCCGATGAAGATAAGGTCAAAAAGGCAAGTGCCCGTTGCAAGAAAGTTGCAGTCGTGGCTTATGGTACTTCTGTTGATGAATGGTACAAGCGCAGTTCTAAACTGAAGGCCCTATCCAATGTGGAAGTGTGGAAGCTGTCTCCGGCCAGTACCGAAGCGGTACAACAACTGTGTGAACGCACTATGCAGTTGCAGCTAAACATCATGGATAGTGAATGGACTTTGATTGGCGATCAGGCACAGGCTGTGATTGAGTGGGAACAGTTACAATAACAACTCACAAGGATGCAAGTTTCGACTTGTGTCCTCGCCCCAATATTTCGTATATCTGGAAAGAATAATAAGTTCCAGGGACGAAGCATGTATCATGAACTTTATGATTTGCTGTTAGCAGTCGTGATTGGTGCGGTTATTGGAGCAGAACGGGAATATCATAGTAAATCTGCCGGACTGCGCACCATGATCATGGTCAGTCTGAGTTCCTGTCTATTTACTATCATTTCCTTGAAAATCGGCGTCGCCAACCCCGACCGTCTGGCAGCCAATGTCTTAACTGGCCTGGGTTTTCTGGGAGCCGGAGTGATTTTAAAAGATGATAACCGGATTTCTGGTATTACCACTGCAACCACAATCTGGATGACAGCTGCACTGGGCATGGCAGTTGGTGCTGGCTATGAACTGTTAAGTGTCTGGGCAACGGTGATCGTGCTGATCGTACTGGTTCTACTGGTCTATGTACAACGTGGGATTGAGCATCTGAATCAAGAACGTAACTACGAAATTGTCTGTCCTTTTGAGCAGCATGAGCCGGATCATTATGAAAAACTGTTTAAACAATACAAATTAAAAGTCATTCATTCCAGCCAGCAAAAAATCGACCGGCGGATCACAGGCCGCTGGATCCTGATGGGTTCGGCTAAAAATCACCAGAAATTAACCCAGTATTTATTACAGGATAAGAAGATTCAGGAACTCAGCTTTTGATCCATTGGAATTAAAGGCTGAGGAATTTGGCTCAATCGTGTTTATACTAGGGCTATTTGCAAAATGAAGGATATTGGCGATGACCAAAGAACTAGAAATTATTGACCTGGTGGTGGGTGAAGGTAAAGAAGCGGTAAAAGGTGCACTGATTACCACGCATTACACTGGCTGGCTGGAAGATGGAACCAAGTTTGATTCATCGCTGGATCGTGGCAACTATTTTGAGACGGTCATCGGCACTGGTCGTGTGATTAAAGGGTGGGATCAAGGCATCATCGGTATGAAAGTGGGGGGCAAACGTAAGCTGATCGTACCTGCTCATCTGGCTTATGGTGAACGTAAAATGGGGAACATTATCCCGGCAAATTCCAACCTGATTTTTGAAATCGAACTGTATGACGTTAAAACACGTGACTGATATTATGTGACTTTCTAAACAGTACAATATGTCAGGAATTCAGCAGCAGGATAGCTCGTCGGTTATCCTGCTTTTTTATATGAAAAATCATTGGCAATATCCAACATTCCACGTACATTAGAATTAATAACAGTAGCTACAGGATGGTCTTTTTGCTCAGGTTTAGGGGGATTATGCTGATATTGGCATCGTGGTTGATGCTGATATTTTTGATGGGGACTACACGGATCGTGTGGGCTCAATATGATGCTGCTCCAGAATCTTATTTCCTTGCTCATCAAAAAGAGGTCACCGAACTAAAATTTGATGAAGATAGTACCACCTTGTTGCAAGGCAAATGGCAGTTCTATCCACGTCAGTTCATTGAGCAACCAGATCCTGAACTCGAATCACAAGTAGTTGAACTTCCAGCTTCATTCAAGAGTCTTACCGGAACTAATGCCACCTATGGCACTTTTATTAGCCATTTTAAAATTCCCAAAAAATTTATCGGACAACGTTTAGCGATTCAGATTCCGAGTCAGTATGGTGCTTATAGCATTTATTTAAATGGGGATATCTTGCTGCGTCTTGGTAAAATCAGTAAAACCCCGACCGGGCAGGTGACTGAAAAGGCACCTAAGATCGCATCTTTTGTGCCACAGAATGAATATTTCACCTTAAGTATTCAGGTTTCCAACTATACTAATTTGCATGGCGGACTAGAAAAGCCTCTGAAAATTGGCCCCTCTGCGACCATTAACCGACAGTTTATGCTGCAAATGATGAGTATCGCCGTGGTCTGTGGCACAGTGCTGGGTGTAGGGCTATTTACCATTTTATTTTCCCTGTTTCGTGGATCTGTGGAGCGAAATAGCCGCAGTGTATTTATTTTTGGCTTATTTATTATTTTTTTGGCACTGCATAATCTGTTTTCTGCGCCGCATCCATATGCCATTGTGAGTAAAATCAGTTGGTTATGGGGCGCTCGTCTAGAATATCTGTTTACTTTTCTGGCAATCTTATTCTTCCTGAGCTACATGTACCTGTTTAAGCCGCGTTATATCCGACGTTCAATTTATTACGTAGGTGCGGGATTACTGATTTTTAATATCGCAGTAACATTGTTCAGCACACCGGAAGTTTTTGAGCGTCTGGCTTTGTATAGTGTTATCTATGGTCTGGTGATACTGGGTAATTTTATTTACGGGTTTTATGTGACACTTTCTCAAGGGGATGAATATTCGTCCACTAACCTGTTTGCCATCATCTTTCTGTGTGTGACTTTTCTTAATGATTATCTGGTATTACTGAATGTAATTGAGAGCGTACATCTGTCATTTATTTCGACCAGTCTGTATGCCTTGATCATTATGTTTCAACAATCTCGTAATTATGCCCATCAAACCTACTATACCGAGCGACTGAATAATAAATTAATGGTCTTGAACAGTTCACTGGATCAGAAGGTTCGAGAAAGAACAGCACAGCTACATGAACTGAATACTAAACTGCAATATCAGATTAATGTCGATGCCTTGACTGGCGCCTATAACCGGCGTGCCTTAAATGAAGAAATCCAGCGCCTGTTTAATCAGACCATTCAACATCCTGAACAGACCTTGTCCTTTGCCATGATCGATGTGGACTACTTTAAAAAATATAATGATTACTATGGTCACTTAAAAGGTGATGAAGTATTGCAACGGCTGGTTCAGGTGATTCAGCAGGTTCTGCCTAAACAGGGATATCTAGCGCGTTACGGAGGGGAAGAATTCGCAATTCTGTTACATGATATGCCGATTGCGGAAGCCCGGGAAATTCTTGAAATTGTCCTGCTTGCAGTGCGGGCAGAGCAGTTAGAGCATGATAACCGCGGGGATGATAAAGATTATGTCACTGTGAGTATAGGGGTTGCCTATATGGATGCTCATCATCCTTATGCAGATATTCATACACTAATGAAAACAGCAGACCAGCATCTGTATGAAGCCAAACTTGCAGGTAGAGACCAAATCAAAAGCAAGGCTGTTGCAGCCTGATCAGAACTGAGGATAGGTGCTGGAAGATAAAGCTTTGAACAGGTGCAACGCAGGTTCATCCTGCATGTGGGGAGAAGTATTCTGAAAACCAAGTTTAGTATAGTAGGGCAATGCAGTTCGTGTGGTTTCAATTTCTAGACGGTCAATTTTTTTAGGCGTCATAAAATCCAGCATGTAATAAAATAACTGTGTTCCATATCCCATACGCTGCATACCGCTACTTACATAATGCATGCGGATTTCTCCCTGATCACTCACCATCAGAAAACCGACCACTCTGTCATGTACAGTATACACCCAGCAATCGTTATACAGCATTTCCACAATCAGGGTGGAATGGGTAAATGCTTCAAGCCAGGTTTGTATACGGGTTTCCTCACGTTGATGATCCATGACACAGGAGCGAATACTGTCATGAACAACATGTACAATTTGAGGAATATCCTGAACCTTTCCTTCACGAATCATAAGGCAAATTTAACTAAACTAAATAATAACGAGTGTTTCATTTAGCAGTATCTAAAGTATGAATGAAAGCCTAGGATTGTTATATTTTTAGGGAATTTTCCGGCAAAAAAACCCTTTATGCAGCGTTTCTGTGGCGCATTTGTGTGGCTTGTTTAAATTGTCAGACAGTGTGTATTGATTTTTATTCGCATTTCCATTAGAGCTAAATTCTTTAGTCAGTATAAAAATATTTTAGAGGTAATTAAAGAAATCATACTGGAGTGGGAAATATAAAGTTTTTGAAATATCTTGAAATGACTAAAGTTGGGTATTTTTCAATCAATATGTTATGGTTTGTAAATGAACGGTAATTGAGTAGATCTGTGGTTACAGATTGAACATAAGAAAAATGAATAAGAGACTTAGCTTATGGTCAAAGTAATGCTTGTTATCTGTAGTGTGTTGGTGATGTATGTTGCCTGGATAATCGCCTTCAAAATCTATAAAGCCCGCTATCATGGTCAGCGCTTAAAGCCTGAAGCAGTGCCGCCGTCTTCCCAAGATCAAACGTCTATTTCTAGCGCACAAAAGCCACATGAACTGGCTATGACGGTAGATGCTTATGAGCTAGAACTGTTCGATGATATCGCTAAAATGTTATTCAAGCAGCCCGCGATTATTACCGAGCGTACTCAGGCTGAAGGTTTGCAGCAGAAATGGTTGAATCGAATGCCGTTGCAGACCAATAGTGTGATCCGAAAAATGGACTTGGGAGAGTGGTCTATTTACTGGAATTTTTATGGTCAATCTATCGAGTATTATGTGGGACGTTATGGAGTTTTCTATACGCATGTGGACCGGCATGGAGAAGAACATCGATATGAACATCGTTTTGAGTCAGACCATGCACATTGTGCCTAATAAAGTTTTGAATGAATACGGATAACTGTTCAGGTTGATGCAATCTGTTTGGTCTATAATTTTCTTAACCATTAATAGCCCTCATTCTTGTTTTTTGTCTATTGATGAAGCCAGTGCATATATTCTATAGGATCAAGGTCCTCAGCCATATGTCACTTTGCAAATATCCCTGTCTGTTATTCGTAAGCAGTCAGCATGTTAAAATCTGCTTTTGTCAGGCGCACGACAATGCTGATTGACTTCCGGCAGGCCCAACTGGGTCTTTTTATCGAATTGGCATGGAAAATTCAGGCACAGCCGCAGCAGTATCTCCAGTTTGATTCGGTATCAGATTTTTATAAGGCTACCTGGCTGAATGATTTTCCGAAAGGTACGACCTGGTATACCTCTGGGCTGGATGATGGTGCAGATGAGTTTGAAGCTGTCATTTACTATCCCGGAGCCAAGCTGATCATCAGTAGTGGCGTGAAAACTCAAGTGTGGTTAAAGGTGGATGATTGACTTATGTGCCTTAATTTACCTAAACACTGCATAATGACTCTGGATCAGAAATTCAGTTTAATACTGTCGATATACAGCAAAGTTATCTGATTCTGAATTTGGCTTTATAATAAGCTTCCCCAATACAAGCCACATCCACAATTTAAAAAATAAAAAGGAAAACCACATGGCACATCAATTTACTGTAAAGGCAAACATCAATGGTGTTTCTATTGATGAATTTAAACGTCTGGTCAGTGATATCAGCATGCACGAAGCGGTCTGTCGTCGTATTCCGGCGCAGAACATGGAGATTCTGGTTTCTGAGAAACAGGGTGAAATCTATACCTTGAAACGTGCATATAACTTGGACGTGAATATTCCAGATATCGCAAAAAAACTGTTACGTGATGCTTTTCGTCTGCAACGTACCGACATCAGTAATCTGGAACATTTAACTTCTACAGTGGAACTTGGTGCGAACCTGCCAATCGAAGCGACTTGCCAACGCGCAGTAAAAGGTGATGAACGTCAGATTGAGTTTCAACTGGACTGGACCGTAAAAGTAAAGGTGCCATTGGTCGGCGGCATGCTGGAAAAACATGCGGAAGGCGAAATCCGCAAATTTAGCCAGATTGAAATCAGTATCATTGAAGATGAAATCCGTAAAAGCCTGACTGCCTAAATGGCAAGAAGGTCAAAGAAAGAGCCCATATTTGGGCTCTTTTTTATCACAATATTTTATTGATCAGACTACCGATTTTTCAAATTTACTTCTGTAAATCAGGGTAGTGAACAGGGTCACCAGACATACAGTCCAGACATAGTACATTGCACCAATATTGCTATACAGGCTAAGCCATTGTACGAGTGGCAAGGTAATTCCGCCGGCAATGGCATACGCCAGATTGTAAGAGAAAGAAATCCCGGTAAAGCGGATCTGTGCCGGGAACATTTTTACCATGCTGTAAGACACCATCCCGACTGTACCGGAGCTTAAACCTAACAACATATACAGCATGAACACGGTTGACGGTGCAACATGGCCTAGACTGTTATAGAAAATGCCCGCCATAGTCGCAACTAGAAGAGAACCAAACAGAATGACACGCCCAGCACCAAAACGATCGGCCAATACACCTGCCAGTACACAGCCCACCATTTGCATCACAATCGCCGCACTTTGCATTTTGAAAGCATCGGCACGTTCAAAACCAAAAGCACCGACCAGCAGGTTTGGCATCGCCAGAATCAGTACCACTACACAGCCCGTCAAGAACCAGGTAAAAAGCATTCCAATCACGACACCGGTTTTATGCTTTGCCAGAACCTGTTTCACCGGCAATTCTTTAGCCAGTTCTTTTTTCGCCTGCATGGCTTTAAATACCGGTGTTTCTTTCAGGTAACTCCGCAGGTATAACGCTACAAAACCAAAAATACCGCCGAGGATAAAGGGAATACGCCATGCCCAGTCTTTAATTTCTGCTTCAGAGAACTGTAAGGAAATAAAGAGTGACATCAAGGCGCCCAGCAGAATCCCCAGTGACAGGCCTGCGGTAAGCACACCATTGGCAATCCCAATACGACGTTCAGGGACATGTTCAGAAACAAAAGTCCAGGCAGCAGGAATTTCACCACCAATGGCAATTCCTTGTAGCACACGCATTAACAGCAACAGAATTGGCGCTGCATAACCAATGCTTTCAAAGGTCGGCATGACCCCGATCATCAGAGTAGGGAGTGCCATTAACAGAATTGACAGGCTAAACAGTCGTTTACGTCCAATTAGATCACCAAAATGTGCCATCACTACACCGCCCAATGGACGGAAGAAATAACCCGCAGCAAAAATGCCGTAGGTATTCAACATGGCCCAGAAAGGACTGAGTGTGCTGGGGAAGAATAGCTCTGAAATGAGCTTGGCATAAAACACATAGATGACAAAATCATAAAACTCGAGCGCGCCACCCAGTGATGAAAGTCCAAGAGTGCGTTTATCTGCTTGTGACAGGCGCGGAGGTGCATCCATGCTGAAATCCTTAATCTATTGCTGAGTATTTGTTTGATTTTAAAAGAAACATTTTTTATTGAATAATCAATCTTTCTTTGCTCAAAATAAACTAAAAGTTATAAAAAAAGATATTTATAAAATGCTTTGGAATAATAAAAGTTAAAATTGAGCAAAGAACTGAACTAAAAAATAGAGATGACTGATTTTTTAGTTCGTATTGATGTTCTTTCCTGATAAGGCTATTCGTTTAAACAGTTTTCAGTGATACAGATTACAAAAAAATCTGCTTTGGAACGCGCTAAAACTGGTCTATAAAGAGTAGAGGAACTGCCTTAAATAAAGAGAGATTTGACATGACTGTGTTAACCGTGGCCAGGCAAGGTGAGGCAATTTTAGGACTCGTTGCAACTGCTGTGGCAGATTCTGAATTCGGTAGTGAGTGGCTGTATCAGCTCAATAAAGCCATGATGGATACCATGATTGACCGTCAGGGGGTAGGTATTGCTGCCCCGCAAGTGTATATTTCCAAGCGGATCATTATTGTCGCTTCACGTCCAAACCTGCGTTATCCCGAGGCACCGTATATGGAAGCAGTGACAATGCTCAATCCGGAAATTGTACATGTTTCTGAAGCACAAGTTCTGGGTGAAGAGGGCTGCTTGAGTGTACCGGATCAAAGAGGCAAAGTTGCTCGGGCACAAGATATCCGGGTGCGTTATTACACCATGGAAGGTGTGCAGGTTGATGCTGAATTTAGTGGCTTTGCTGCACGGATTGTGCAGCATGAAATCGATCATCTGAATGGAATATTATTCACTGAGCGACTTTGAATCTAAGACTTAAGGCTTTTTAATGGCAGTGCCATAAGCAAAGACTTCCACCATTCCACCTTGCATGCCCAGTTCTGTAGTACTCAAGCGTAATCCCATGATCTGAGTAGCACCGATTTTCTCGGCTTCACGCTTCAGGCGAACAACAGCTTCCCGGCGTGCACGTTCCACAATACTTTCATAGCTGACCAGACGTCCACCCAAAATGTTCTGAATATTGGCAATCACATATTTAAAATAATCATGGGAAATCACTACATTGGAGCTAATCAGCTGACCTTCAAATTCTGAAGTTGTAAAACGGTGAGTATCCAGCACAATATGAGCAAGCCGTACTTCCTGTTCCGCCAGCTCTTTTAGATGTTTTTGTTCATAATAACGACCAAAGCCAAAACCTACCGAAAACAGCAGGGCAAAAACGACAAACTGAAAAATCAGGTTATCCATAGCTTAACCTGCTGACGGGAAGGGATCTGGAAGCTTTGGAACATTCGGCTCCACTACCACCGCTGTACCATATACAAACAGTTCAGATGCACCTTGGGCGATGTTAGACGTTGAGAAACGAATGCCGACAATTGCATTGGCACCCATCTGACGAGCTTTTTCAATCATCCGGTTCATCGCTTCTTGGCGCGATTCTTCCAGAAGTTCAGTATAGGCAGTCAGCTCACCGCCAACAATATTTTTCAAACCTGCGAGCAAATCACGGCCAACGTGTTTACTACGTACCGTACTGCCATAGACCACATCGATTTGACGGCTAATAACATGTCCCGGGACGGATTCCAGATTACTGAGTAGCATAAGGGATAGAGAACCTGATTCTGTTTCTTTGAAGATAAGAAACTCCACGATAAAAAGCAATAAAAAAGCCCACCGAAGTGAGCTTTTTCAATAAGATCGAAAACCGAGACTTACTGCTGATTTGCCTGTTTACGTTCAGCTGTAGATGGCGGGTATTGAATCGTATCTGAGGTATTGGTTTTTAAACCACCACCCAGAGATTTGTACAATTCTACCTGGTTGTTCAGGTTCGCCTGTTCCAGCAATAACAAGCCTTGTTCGGCTGCATACGAAGTACGCTGTGCATCCAAGACAGTTAAATAGCTGTCGATTCCGGCACGGAAGCGGGCATTGGACAGACGATACGTCTTATTGGTTGCATCCACCAGACGACGTTGTGCAGCTAAACGGTCGCCAATGTTCTGACGCACTGCTAGTGCATCGTTGACTTCACGGAAAGCAGACTGAATCGATCTTTCATAATCAGACAGCGCGATTTGCTGGTCTGTTTCTGAAATTCTGATATTTGCTCTACGTGTACCCCAATCGAAGATCGGAATATCCAGACTAGGACCCAGCGACCAGACGAAACTTCCTGATTTAAACAGATCGCTTAAGTCAGCTGAAGCATAACCTGCTGAACCGGTCAGACTGATGGTAGGGAATAAACGGGCGCGTGCAGCAGCAATGTTGGCACCTGCAGCAGACAGTTGATATTCCGCAGTACGAATGTCCGGGCGGTTTACCAGCAGATCACTTGGAAGGCCTGAACCCAAAGCGGATGCTGTGGTAATGCGGGTCACTCGATCAGCTGGCAGTAAATTTGCTGGTACAGACTGGCCGACAAGTAGATTTAGCAGGTTTTGTGCCTGTGCTACCTGAGTCTTGTAGTTCGCTACATCATTACGTGCAGTTTCTACAGAAATCTGTGCCTGACGAACAGGAACTTCACTGTCGATGCCCACATCAAAACGTTTCTTGTTGAGGTTAAAAGACTCAAGCTGGGTTTGCAGGGTTTGATTGGCAAGCTTCAAGTTAGCATTAGCAAATGAATAATTTAACCATGCCTGTGCTACCTGACTGATCAGCGAGATTTGTGTTGCATCACGCGCACTCGCAGTGGCCAGATAAGTATCTAAAGCATTGTCTTTCAAACTGCGTACACGCCCCCAGAAGTCAAGTTCGTAGGCAGTCACACCTAGACCAACATTATAGGTTGTCGTTGCACCACGGCTTTGTGTACTCATGGTGTCCTGACGCAATACGCTGCCACTGGCACCAATCGTTGGAAGCTGATTATTTTCAGTGATCTGGTACGCTTGCTGCGCACGCTGAATATTCAGCGCTGCAGTACGTAAATCGCGGTTATTGTTTAAAGCTAAATCAATAACTTGAACCAAGCGTTGATCAGCAAAAAAATCTTTATAACCTTGCTCAGCAACGGAAGTGCCTGAGGCAGAACCGATATAGCTTTGCGGAATGTCGGCTTGTGCCACGGGCTCTGGGCCACGCATGCTTTGACAAGCTGTCAAAGCAAGCGCAAGTGCAGAAACCGCAATGCCACGACCTGAAACAGACCATACTTTATGCATCACGAGGTTTGCTCCTGTTTATTTTGTTGTTTTGGTTTGTACTTGAACACCGTCCGGATCCAGACATAGAAGACTGGAATAAAGAAGATACCCAACAGTGTTGAACTGATTACACCACCGAGTACACCATAACCTACCGAGTGCTGGCTACCTGCACCTGCACCTGAAGACAGAGCCAGTGGAAGTACACCAAAACCGAAGGCTAGAGTTGTCATGATGATTGGACGCAAACGCATTTTCGCAGCATGCATTGTCGCGTCAAACAGCTCTTCACCTTGTTCCTGAAGTTCTTTTGCGAACTCTACGATCAAGATCGCATTCTTCGCAGCCAGACCAATCACGGCAATAATCGCCACCTGGAAGTAAATGTTATTCGACAGGTTCGGATTTTGCAGCAGCACCATTCCTCCATAGGTCATGAGCAATGCGCCGACAATACCCAATGGCACCACCAGAAGTACCGAGAATGGAATAGACCAGCTTTCATACAATGCAGCAAGACACAGGAACACGATCAGTAATGAAAGGGCATACAGGAACGGTGCTTGAGCACCAGATTCACGCTCTTCTAAAGACAGACCTGTCCATTCGAAGTCGAAACCTTGCAAGCCCATTTCTGGTAACTTCGCTATGATCTCTTCCATGGCCACCATTGCATCACCCGAGCTGATACCCGGAGCAGGAGTACCCTGAATGTTCATCGACGATACGCCGTTATAACGTTCAAGACGTGGTGAACCATACACCCATTCGCCCGTGGCAAATGCTGAGAATGGCACCATTTCACCGCGGTTATTACGTACATACCATTGGTCCAGATCTTCCGGCATCATACGCGAGCCAGCTTCCCCCTGAACATAGACTTTCTTGACACGACCGCGATCAATGAAGTCATTGATATATGAACCGCCCCAAGCAATACCCATGGTGCTGTTAATTTCAGCAACACTGACACCGAGTGCACCGGCTTGTGCATGATCGACAATGACACGGTACTGTGGAGTATCTTCCTGACCATTTGGACGCACACCAGCGAGACGCGAGTCTTGTGCTGCCAGCCCCAGAATCGTATTACGTGCTGCCAGAAGTTGCTCATGACTTTGACCACTTGCAGCTTTGAGCTGTAAGTTAAAGCCAGCCGATACACCAAGTTCAGGCATCGCAGGAAGCTGCAATGGCATGATATAAGATGCATCTTTGACAATCATGTTCAACGCCATACCACGTTGAATAATGGCACCGACTTGAGCTTCCGGACTGTTACGCTCTGACCAGTCTTTCAGTTTAATAAACGCTAGGCCTGCGTTTTGACCCACACCGGTAAAGGAGAAACCTGCCACACTAAACACGGACTCGACATGCTCTTTCTCGTTTTCCAAGAAATAATTCGTCATGGTGTTAACCACGTTGTCAGTACGTTCCAGTGTTGCATTTGGTGGTAACTGAACCAGCGTCATAACGACACCTTGGTCTTCATCCGGTAAGAACGAAGAAGGCAGTTTCTGGAATAACAGCACAATAATACCCAGTACCACGGCATACACCACGCCTGAGAAAATCTTGCTGTGAGTCATACGGTTGACGCCGCCCTGATATTTCACAGAAACCTTGTCAAAACTGCTATTAAACCAGCGGAAGAAACGTGCAAATATACCATTACTTTGCGGCTTGTTCGGATCATGCTGTTTCAGCAGGGTCGCACATAGGGCAGGGGTAAAGGTTAATGCCACTATCAGCGACAAGACCATTGCTGTGACCAGCGTAATCGAGAACTGACGATAAATAACCCCGGTGGTTCCACCGAAGAAAGCCATTGGAACGAATACTGCCGATAGCACCGAGGTAATACCAATCAGTGCACCAGAAATCTGTTTCATCGACTTTTCAGTTGCAGAAACTGGATCCAGATGCTCTTCCACCATGACCCGTTCGACGTTCTCGACCACAACAATCGCGTCATCGACCAGAAGACCAATCGCCAGTACCATGGCAAACATGGTTAGGGTATTAATCGAGAAGCCAAAAACGTTAATCACTGCAAAGGTACCCAATACCACGACTGGAACTGCCATGGTTGGAATGATGGTAGCACGCCAGTTCTGCAGGAACAGGAACATGACCAGGAACACCAGAATAATCGCTTCGATCAGCGTTTTAACTACACTCTTGATCGACAGTTCAATAAATGGCGTGGTGTCAAAAGCCAGTTGGTCGACCATGCCTTGCGGATAGTTCGGACGTAACTGCTCTAAGCGTTCTTCTACTGCTTGGGCTGTATCAAGCGCGTTAGCACCAGTGGCAAGTTTAATTGCCACACCACCAGCCGGTTTACCGTTAAACTTCGAATCAAACTGATAGTTATCTGCACCGAGTTCAACCCGTGCAACATCACCCAGACGGACTTGTGCGCCCGAAGTGGTGTTTTTCAGGAAGATATTGCTGAACTGTTCTGGAGTTTGCAGCAGGCTTTGTGCGGTGACAGTCGCATTCAGGACTTGTCCTTCAACAGCGGGTGCACCACCGAGCTGACCCACAGCGACCTGAGCATTCTGGGTACGAATAGCAGTCGCAATATCACTTGGCGTGACTTGCAGGCTCGCCATTTTGGCTGGATCAAGCCAGATTCGCATAGCATAAGAACCACCAAAGACCTGAACTTCACCAACCCCAGCCACACGGCTTAAAGGTTCAGAAATGTTCGAATTCACATAGTCTTTGATATCATCGGCGGTCATGCTGCCATCAGGTGAATAGAAAGCCAATACCTGCAGGAAGCTGGCGCCTGATTTGGTCACCCGCACACCCTGACGCTGTACATCTTCAGGAAGAAGTGCAGTCGCAGACTGTAATTTGTTCTGAACCTGAACCTGTGCGATATCAGGATCGACACCTTGTTCAAAGTTCAAGGAAATAGACGAAGAACCGTTACCCGCACTGTTAGATGAGATATAACGCAGTCCATCCAGACCATTCATTTGCTGCTCGATGATCTGGGTTACAGTATTTTCGACCGTTTCAGCAGATGCACCTGGATAAGTCGCAGAAATCGTGACTGTAGGCGGAGCAATGGTTGGATACTGGGCAATCGGCATTTTGGTCAGGGTCAAAATACCTGCCAGCATGATGACCAGTGCAATCACCCAGGCAAAGATAGGACGATGAATAAAGAATTGAGCCATAAACCTTACTCCTTATGCTTTAGCAGCAGGTTTTTGTTCAGATTGTTCTTTTGCATCATCCGCTTTTTGCGCTGCACCTGGTTGTTGGGCAGCAGGTTGTGCAGCACCCTGTGGTGCAGCAGCTTGAGGCTGGTAAGGTTTAGCCACGACCTGTTGTTCCGGTTTTACTTTCGCAATACCATCTACAATCACTTTATCACCCGGATTCAAACCTTCAGTCACGATCCAGCTTTGGCCTTGTGTACCCGCAGTAGTGACTGGGCGTGGGATTACCTTATTATCAGCACCCACTAACATCGCCATAGCTTGACCGGTAGGCGTACGTGTTAATGCCGCCTGAGGAATCAGGTAAGCATTTGGTACTTCACCCTGAACGATTTGCGCAGTAGCAAACATACCTGGTAGCAACAGGTGATTCTTGTTCGGGAATACTGCACGCAGTGTCACTGTACCAGTTTCAGGATTCACGCTGGCATCAGAGAATGCTAAACGGCCTTCAACCGGATAGATGCTGCCATCTTCCAGTTTTAACTTCACACGTGTGTTATTAGAGCTGTTCAGGTCACCTTTACTCAACTGCTGACGCAGACGCAGCAATTCCGCACTTGACTGGTTAATGTCTACATAGATCGGATCCAGACGCTGAATAGTTACCAGCGGCTCTGGCTGGTTTGCAGTTACCAGCGCACCTGCAGTGATTGAAGAACGGTTAGTCTGACCAGAAATTGGCGCACGTACAGTTGAATAGCCTAAGTTAATTTGAGCATTACGTAATGTTGCACGGTTCGCATTCAAATCAGCTTCAGCCAGTTTAACCTGCGCTACAATATCATCATATTCCTGCTTGGAAATCGCATTAGTACCAACCAGTTGACGGTAACGACCTTCTTTAACTCGTAACACGCCCAGATTTGCCTCAGCACGTGCAATTGCTGCACGAGCATTGTCCACTGTGGCACGGTTAGTACTAGAGTCAATTTCATACAGCGCCTGACCTTCACGGACATAGCTGCCTTCGCTGAATAAGCGTTTTAGCACGACACCAGTCGCCTGTGGACGTACTTCTGAAATCTCAAATGCTGTTGTGCGACCTGAGAGTTCAACAGACTGCTCAACACTTTGTGGCTGTGCAACCAGCACACCAACTTCAGTCGGTGGCATTTGCTGTTGAGCACCAGCTTGCTGGCCCTCTTTAGGATCTTTGCTACAGCCAACAAGCGCGATACTTGTTGCTAATGCGCAAGCAGTCAGGGCAGGTGCCCAAAGCTTTGCAGACATCATTGTTCCACCTCGATTAGATTTTTATCTAAATTTTTTATTTGTAACTTATTGTATTTAAAAAATTAAACACAATGACAAGATCCAAATAAAACTTATACTCCGGTCGGCGATTACTTTTAGAGGAAACCATATTCACCAAAGGTTTTTTAAAATTCTTATGCCCATCACACCATCAGTTTATGAGGAAGATATTGCTGGCTGATGTAAATCACCAAGCGACATAACTGGAATGGGCAATCTGTATTGTTCAATTTATGAAACATCCAAAATGCCATACTGAGGCAATGAGAATTTTAAGTCGCCATTTGAGAATAAATCCTCCAAGAATTCCGATACATATAAAATTAAGTTTGCATACTTTTTATACCAAACTGGGGCAATACACCAGCAGATGGTTAAAAGTAATACAAATGGCATGCCATACAGGCACCTTATGGCTGCGGTTATTTAATACAGACAGATCTCTGTGTAGTACTTTATTTATTCAGCAATCAGCAAATCAAACTTGCTATAAGCTGAATCAAGATGAACGAACACACTGAAAATCAAATAAAAAAACCGACAAAAAGCAACAAGTAGGGCATGCCAGATATCCTTGTTCTTTCTAACCGACATGATACCGGTTAACCGTCTGATCTGAAGTGTACTTGTCAGTACACTTTTTTCAAGTGTGCGTAATTTATACAAAATCCATATTTTTATTAGGTAATTCTGTTGATAAATCAACAAGAATTGTCTCAGTTTCAACCTTTGCTGGTTGTATGATTTTCGTCAATATCAACATCTTGCTTTGGTGGCCAGAAGAAATCGCTCGGTCGAGTCAGGAAATGGGTCATGACCAGTTTCGCCAGTGGTTTCCATTGTTCGAAACGCACCCGACGTGCACGTAATGCCACAATAATGGTCAGACTAAAACTGACAAACAGGTTGGTCAGACCAATCAGTAGAACACCTAGAAATGACACCACCACCAGGCCAATATCAGGCCCATTAATATTTATCAGTCCTTGAATAAAGTTGGCCGAAGCAAAGGCAATATGGCGAATATCCAGCGGCATACCCAGAATAAAACCAATGGTGCCCATACTGCCGAGCATGATCCCGAAAATAAAGTTACCCCCCAAGGCTCCCAAATTACGTTCCATATATTCGGAAAATTTGTTTAAGCGCTCTTGTCCCATCAGGTTAGCCAGACGGGCATGCGCTTTCAGGCGTGGTCCGACCTTACGATATACCGCCATATTGTCAAAATAACCTGCAAGTAGGCCAGACAGGAACAGGCAAACCCCGGCAATTGCAGCATGTGGAATCGCAAGTGAAGTAAACGGATTCAGGTCATGTAAGGTCTTGGCCGCTTTGGCATGATTCATTAAAGGTTCATGAAGGGCAGCATCCCACATAAAGGTCAGCAAGGCAGCAACGGGTATGGCAATCGAAATATTCCCGAGGATTGCTACAAACTGGGTCCGGATAATATTCACGATCAATGCAGCCAGTTCAGCAATCTGTGCGGTTTTAGAGCCTTTACGTTGCTGTACGGTAGAAGCCAGTGCAGCTGCGGTCATCGCGGGCTGTTTGGTCGCCACAGTAAAATGCAGCACATGGATGAGCATAAAGCCCAATGAGTAATTCATGCTGTAGCTAAAGGCTTGCATGAGCGGTGCCATGGTGACACGTGCCATGAGTATCTTCAGGGTAGCCATAGTGGCAATAATGACTCCGGCACCCGCTGCGGCCTTATACATGGCCAGGAAGCCCTGCTTGTCGGTACTTACATAATGCTCTCCAGTTTTGGAAGCATTCTCAGTCACCTGTAAAGCCAGTAATTCGCTGTTGGTCGCCAGCAGGGAGCGGACACTACGTTCACTATAAAGTGCTTCAGTAATATCTACCAGAAAATACCCCATAGACTGATAACGCAACTGGTCATCATCCATGATCATATTCAGCAGAATTTCAATCCGTTCCAGACATTGTTCCAGTAGAGCCAGCATATAGGTTAAACTGACACTTACACCAATGCGTTTGGTAGAGCGGCGAATTTTCGCGACGACATCATGACATTGCTCCAGCATCACCATTGCCTGAGAAGCGTCTGGTGGCAGGATTGAATCCACCAGTTCTACATTGTTAAAGCGCTTTTTATATTCCTGAATAAATTCATTGATCTCACGGTTCTGAATCAGAAAAGGCGATTCATATTCCATCAGTTCAGGCTGAGCATTGATAAATTCAGGATGCAGGGCAATACCACTGACGCGATATGACAGGATAGTCAGTGCCTTGATCAGTTCATCTTTAATCCGGATTTTTTCAGGCTGATTAGAATGGCCCTGATTCATCACGCTAAACAGTCGCAGCCAGTCTTCATCGGCCAGATAGTCGAGCCAGTAGCGGTCACTACGTTCATGAAATACCCGACGCATCAGTTCCTGCAGGCTTTTATCATCCGGAATCATGGGCAGAATATGTGCACCAATACGCTGATTGAGCTGATTCCAGAAACCGTCCAGGGATAAGATACCTGTATCAGAAAACAGGCTGGTCTGTTTGTAGCGGTTAATCACGCGCAGCACAAAGGTCTGCAAGGTAGAAACCGCATTAGGAGTGATCAGTAAAGACTGTAAAAATGCCTGAAATTTTTCTTCGATTTCTTCGGTATTCTTGCTGTCTATTGGTCGTATACGATTCACGAGTTCAATTAACAGGTTTTCATCCAGCTTTGCCTGAGGCTGCTCAAGCTGTTGCTGCATGTTTTGGAAAATATCGAGAAACTTAATATGCATAGGCGAGGTGGGTATCTATTGGATGCGATGAAGCGCAAGTTTGGCCAGGTTAATCAGCGCCTGACGGTATTCAGAATCCGGCAGTAGATCCAGTGCAGCGATCGCAGCTTCGGTTTCTTCAGTCGCACGCTGACGGCAGTAATCCAGAGCACCGGATGCATTGACAATATGAATCACCTGTTCAAGGTGGTCAGTACCGCCCGTTGCAATGCTCTTACGCACAATCTCGAAGTCATCTCCAGAGGTATTCTTCAGTGCCGCAATCAAAGGTAAAGTCGGTTTACCTTCCATCAGGTCATCCCCGATATTCTTGCCCAGTGTTTCTGCATCTGAGGTGTAATCCAGAATATCGTCAATGATCTGGAATGCATTTCCAAAGTGACCGGCAAAAGTTCGTAGCGGGGCACGGAACTCTTCTTTACCAGTTAGGATGGCAGCACCTTCAGTGGCCAGTTCAAACAGGCGAGAAGTTTTACCATGAATAATATTTAAATACGTTTCTTCAGTTGTTTCAGGCTGATGTTGCGATTGCAACTGCAATACTTCACCCTCGGCAATTTCACAGGTACCAGTTGAGAAGTCCTTGAGTAAGACCATATTGTTCAGATCAACCAGCAGGTCAAAGGCACGTGAGATCAGGAAGTCACCGACCAATACGGCAGTCTGGTTATTCCAGGTCGCATTCGCAGTTGGACGGCCACGGCGCAGGCCAGATTCATCCACGACGTCATCATGTACCAGCGTTGCAGTATGTAGCATTTCAATGATCGCCGCGAGTTTACGATGCTGATCCAGATCATCTGCGCCACAGGCTTTGGCTGCAAGTAAACACATAATCGGGCGCATACGCTTGCCACCGGCTTCAACCACATGTTTGCTCACTGCCATGACTAAGGCAACTTTTGAAGTAATCCCCTCATTAATGAATGTGTCCATCGCAGCAAAGTCATGTGCCACAGGAGCGAGAATATCTTGCTTAAAGTCGATGGTCATGTGAAAGGAAACCTCTAGTTTGGTAAATCTCAAGTCGGTAGTTTAACAATTTATAACATCCATGAAACATAAGAAACGTACAAACTCCACTAAAAATCAGTTTTTTATGATGAATATAATCCATCCAGCCCGATTCTGGTGGCTGACTGTACTCTATCGATTTACCTTTACGGATCATGTACTCCGAAATTTGTGGCTCAGTATACTACTCAAAAATAACCGTCCGGCTCTGTTGATTTTTGTAGCAAAAAATTGCATGAGTGTCTGATTTTACTAAAATTAGTATAATCTCAAAGAGATGGATAAATGCGTTCATCAATATTTCTATAAAATGGCTTGTTGTTTATACGAATATCCCTTAAAATCTTTGCCCTTGTATAACCCCCAGTGGCGTACGTTTTAAGACCGGTATATCCCTTTATCGGCACGACGACACGGGCATATTTGGAGTACATTATGTACGCAGTAATCCAAAGCGGTGGTAAACAGCACCGTGTAGTTGAGGGTGAAACCCTTAAAGTTGAATTATTGAAAGCTGAAACTGGCGCAACTGTTACTTTTGATGACGTGTTGATGCTTGTAAACGGTGAAAGCATTCAAATCGGTGCTCCAGTGGTAGCTGGCGCTAAAGTAACTGCAGAAGTAGTTAGCCATGGTCGTCACGACAAAATCCGCATCATCAAAATGCGTCGTCGTAAGCACTACCGTAAACAACAAGGTCACCGTCAATGGTTTACCGAGTTGAAAATTACTAGCATTTCAGGCTAATTACTAGGAGTAATGAGACATGGCAACTAAAAAAGCCGGTGGTTCGACTAAGAACGGTCGTGATTCGAATCCTAAGATGTTAGGTGTTAAAGTTTACGGTGGTCAAACTGTAACTGCAGGTAACATCATCGTTCGTCAACGTGGTACTGAATTCCACGCTGGTGTTAACGTAGGTATGGGCCGTGACCATACTTTATTTGCTACTGCTGATGGCGTAGTAAAATTCGAAGTGAAAGGCCAGTTCGGTCGTCGCTACGTATCTGTTGAAGCATAATCTGCGACAATAGAAAAAACCCACAGATTCTGTGGGTTTTTTTATGCTTGAAGATTGACGAGTTAGTCTGAAACATATGCTTGAAGAATAAACGGTGATCTTCATCATGATGAACAAAAGCAGGGATTTTGCATTAATAACAATACAAAACTTCTTATTTTCTATCATCTTAGTTTTTGAAATTCGTTTAAGATGAGCCATTAGATAAATAGCGATATGCAAATACAAAAAGGTGAGATTATGAATATGCTTCGTAAAACTGTATGTGCCATAACAATCGGTGCGGCAACACTGGCTCCTGTCATGAGCACGACTGTATTTGCCGCAACTGCAGCGACGGAGCAGCAAGCCACTGCCAATCTGGTGAAGCAGCTCAGTAATATCCGTAGCTTAACGGCAAACTTTGAGCAAACCACCAAGATTACCAATCCGAAAGCAACTCAGAAAAAGGGTTTGAGCGCCCAGCACATGAACCAGACCTTTCGTGGTGTGATGAAAGTGCAGCGTCCGGGTAAATTCTATTGGGAAACCACGGCACCTTCGAAACAGACAATTGCTACCACAGGAAAAACTGTCTGGATCTATGACCCAGACTTGCAGCAAGCCGTTCGTCAGAGCCTGGATGAACAAGTCTCCAATACACCAGCATTATTGCTCTCTGGAAACACCAACCAGATCATGCAGTCTTATCGTGTGACACAGCCAAACAAAGGCAAGACCTATTACAAGCTGTATCCAAAGGCAAGTGATGGTGTGTTTGAAAGCCTGACGATCAGCTTTGGCGCTAACAAGGCACCGAGTCTGATGATTCTGGAAGATTCATTGGGTCAAACCACTTATATCAACTTTAGCAATGTGAAAGTGAATGCCAGCATTCCGGCATCTACCTTTAATTTCACACCGCCTAAAGGAACGGACATTATTGATCAATAAGCATCAATGTCAGCAAAATAAAAAAAGCAACCTTCGGGTTGCTTTTTATTTGCCAATAATAGAAATGGATTTGGAGACATTACAAGGTTTGTCTATAGCTAGAGATTCAGGCGTTTTAGAATAATCAAAAGTCAAGTCAATTAAATTATGAAATTTCAGGTGCTTAGGATGAAAATGACTACATTTAAAACCGGCTGGATCAGCTGTATTTTATGTTTAAATGTGGGGTTGTTTGCCTGTCAGCCTCAAATGTCTTCAGTCAATGCATCTGCGCAAACAGAAGAAGCAGGGCAAATACAATCCAAAACCATTCCGGTTAAAGGTGTTAATCAGGTCGTGTGCGAAGTAGAGAGTTGTGTGCGCTTTGATCTGCAAACTGTAAATACCAATATGGCTTGGATTGACCAGTATTTTCTAGAGCGTATCCAGCGTACCGAGCCAGTTGCCTTTCGCACAGTAAGCAGTGATAAAATTAAAGCAAAGGATCAGCCGAAACTTTTTGAGCAGCGTTCTATTCAGGTCAGTTACCTGAATCAGTATGGTCATCTGGCGACTTTTATATTCAAAACTGCTCATCAGCCTAGACGTGCAGCACAGCCACAATCTCATACTGAATACGTCAATCTGGACCTAAAGCAAAAGAAGCGTCTGGCTCTTTATCAAATTATGCTGGGCAATACTGAAGGAAAGTTAAAACAAAGCTTGTATCAAGAAAACAAAGACTGGTTGGATCGTGCCCAAATAACATCAAAGCAATTGGAATTAAGTGATAATTATTATTTTGACAGACAAGGCTTGGTACTGATTTATCCAGCAGGTGAGTTAAGCAAGTCGACAAGTGTGATGGTAGAATTAAAAGTACCTTATACAGCATTAAACCGGATCATCCGACCTGAGTATTTATCCATTTTGCCAAGAACAACCCCTTAAATATTGTGCTAATAAGGCGCAGCCATTCACCAGGTCACTGTATTTTTTGCCGTTAAGAGCTTACACTATAGCCAGTTTTTTTCTTATCTAAAGATTGGCTATGATCGACCCGAAATTACTCAGAAATAATATTGAGGCTGTAAATTTAGCCTTGGCAAAACGTGGTGTTCAACTGAATGTCGAAGAGTGGGCATCACTTGAAGCTCGCCGTAAAGAAATTCAGTCTAAAACTGAATCGCTACAAGCTGAGCGTAATGCGGGTGCGAAACAAGTTGGCCAAATCAAAAAAGCCGGTGGCGATGCGTCTGAAATCATGGCACGCATGTCTGCAATTGGCGATGAAATTAAAGCAGCAGAAGCAGCACTGGCTGAATTACAAGCTGAGCTGGAAGAAAAATCCCTGTCTATTCCAAACTTGCCAGATGAATCTGTTCCTGAAGGTAAAGATGAGTCTGACAACGTGGAAATCCTGAAATGGGGTACACCACGCGAATTTGATTTTGAAATCAAAGACCATACTGACCTGGGTGAAATGATGGGCGGTCTGGAGTTTGAAACAGCAACTAAATTGACTGGTTCACGTTTCAGCGTTCTTAAAGGTCCTTTGGCGCGTCTACAACGTGCGTTGACTCAATTCATGCTGGATACGCACACTACCAAAAATGGTTATACCGAAGCTTATGTACCGTATTTAGTAAATGCTGATTCGCTACGTGGCACAGGTCAGTTACCCAAATTCGAAGAAGACCTGTTCAAGCTGCAAGGCGAAAAAGAATTCTATTTGATCCCAACAGCTGAAGTGCCAGTAACCAACTTCGTGCGTGATGAAATCATTGATGCCGATCGCCTGCCATTGAAATACGCTGCACATACACCATGTTTTCGTAGTGAAGCAGGTTCTTATGGTCGTGATACCCGTGGCCTGATCCGTCAGCACCAGTTTGACAAAGTTGAAATGGTTCAGATCGTAAAACCTGAAGATTCTATGCAGGCGCTGGAAGATTTAACTGGTCATGCTGAAGGTATTCTGCAAGCTTTAGGCCTTCCATACCGTAAGATCATTCTGTGTGGCGGTGACATGGGCTTTGGTTCAACCAAGACTTATGACTTGGAAGTTTGGGTACCAAGCCAAAATACCTATCGTGAAATTTCTTCATGTTCAAATATGGGTGATTTCCAGGCACGCCGTATGAAAGCGCGTTACCGTGCCGACCAGAAGAAAACTGAATTCGTACATACCTTGAATGGTTCAGGTTTAGCAGTAGGTCGTACCTTACTTGCTGTGATGGAAAACTACCAACGTGCAGATGGTTCAATTGAGATCCCTGAAGTATTGCGTCCGTACATGGGTGGTGCAACTTACATCGACTAAATATCGGTGTATGCACCAAAATGTGCATGAAAATTGCTTAGACAGTCAGATCTAAATATTTGAGGCTTTTCGTGGATATTTTCCCAATCTCGTTAAAGTTGCAGCAGCAACCCTGTCTGATTGTCGGTGGTGGACATATTGCGTACCGAAAAGCGGTATTGCTACAGAAAGCAGGCGCAGTTATCTCGGTAATTGCACCTGAAATTGAAGCAGCTCTGCTTGAGATTGTTCAAGCAACTGCTGGCCAATATGTTCAGGCACCTTTCAATCCTGAAATTCCATTACGCTCTTATCGTCTGGTGATTGCAGCGACTGATGATGCTGAAGTCAACCGTCAGGTCTTTAATGCCTGTGAAGCTGAAAATGTTCTGGTGAACAGTGTAGATGATCCACCGCATTGCCGCTTTATGGTTCCGGCGATTATTGACCGTTCACCGCTGGTGATTTCGGTGGCATCAAATGGCACGTCACCAGTGTTATCCCGTCAGATTCGTACCCAGCTAGAAACCACCATTCCATATGGTATGGGTAAACTGGCTGAATTCTCAGGTAAGTGGCGTAGCGCGGTAAAAGCCAAGATTACTCATCCTGATGAACGCCGTATTTTCTGGGAAGAGCTTTATGCTAGTCCTTTGAAAGAACAGGTCTTTAATGACAATCTGGCTGAAGCTGACCACCTGATTGAACAGGCGCTACTGGAATGGCAAAAGCCAAAAGGTGAGGTTTATCTCGTTGGCGCAGGTCCTGGTGATCCAGAACTCTTGACCTTAAAAGCATTGCGTTTAATGCAACAAGCCGATGTGGTGATTTATGATCGTCTGGTCTCTGCACCAATCATGGACTTGTGCCGGCGTGATGCAGAGAAGATCTACGTCGGTAAAGCACGATCTAATCATGCAGTGCCACAAGAAGGGATCAATGCCTTATTGGTAAAATATGCCAGTGAAGGTAAGCGTGTCTGTCGTCTGAAAGGTGGTGATCCGTTTATCTTTGGCCGTGGTGGTGAAGAGATTGAAGAACTGTTCGCTGCGGGTGTGGCTTTCCAGGTGGTGCCAGGTATTACCGCGGCTTCTGGCTGTTCAGCCTATGCCGGTATTCCACTGACTCATCGTGATTATGCGCAAAGTGTACGTTTCCTGACAGGTCACTTAAAAGAAGGTTCACCCGAGCTGCCTTGGAGTGAACTGGTCTATGAAAACCAGACTTTAGTGCTGTATATGGGTTTGGTTGGGCTGGAAAAGATCTGTACGCAACTGATCGCGCATGGCCAGCGCCCGGATATGCCGGTGGCCTTAGTGTCTAAAGGCACTACGCCTGAGCAAAAAGTAGTAATTGGAACGCTCCAAGATATTGCATCTAAAGTCTCTGAGCACCATATTCAAGCACCAACTTTGACCATTATTGGTGAAGTGGTGCGTTTACGTGAAAAACTTAAGTGGTCGTAAACGACCACTTAACTCCCCCAAAAGTAGAGAAAAGCTGTGATCCATGTTGTTTTATATGAGCCTGAAATTCCTGCCAATACAGGTAATATTATTCGCCTATGCGCAAATACGGGAGCACAGTTGCATTTGGTCAAGCCGCTGGGCTTTGAACTGGATGACAAGAAGCTAAAACGTGCCGGTCTGGATTACCATGAATATGCCAATATGCAAATCTGGGAAAATATTGAAGAATGTCTGGCAGATTTAGCTTCTCAAGGCATTGGTACAGATGCGGTCTATCCATTGACAACTAAAGGTTTTGAAACCCCACATACTTCAGACTTGAATCGTCCTGTGGCTTTGTTGATGGGGCCGGAAACACGCGGCCTGCCAGAAAATGTGCGTATGATGTTCCCGAAAGAACACTGGATCCGTCTGCCAATGGCTGAGAATTCACGTAGTCTGAACCTGTCCAATGCGACAGCAGTGATTGTGTACGAAGCCTGGCGTCAGCAGGGTTTTAAAACGCTTTAATTAGTTTCTTTTTTTAAGAAAAGCTGCCAATTGGTGGCTTTTTTTGATTTGTGTAACAAGTCTTGTGCAGTGGTTGGTCATTGGGCTTATCTTCGGTATAAATAGTTGAGAACACAAAAAAAGGAAAAGAACTTGAATAAGGGGTGGATCACAGCAAGTTGTGTGGTTTTATTAATGTTTAGTGGAGCAAGCCAAGCACAGCCAGAACCACAACAGCCTGCAGAAGAAGTAAAACCGCTCACTCAGGAGGAAATCAGGCAGGGTATGGCAAAGATGCAGCAGCAACTGAATGAGCGTATTGAAGCTTGGGGTAAAACCCTCAGTAAAGATGATTTTGAATGGAGTTGGCGCGGAAGGATTCTGAATCAATCAAAACGTCAGGAAGTCTGTAATATCTTCCAGGGTGTCGTAAATGAAACCTATCATCTGGCTGAACAGAACAAGGCGCGTTTGAGCCTTGAAAGTCAGGAGGTTTTAAAAAATCGTAATCTATTTATCGAACAGCTTGGTTATAAAGACAATATTGTTGATACCCGCATGGGCTTTAACTGTCGTCTAAAATGATTTTGAACTGAACTAAAAAATAAATAAATCAGAACTAAAAAAGGCGCACTAAGCGCCTTTTTTATTTGAATAAGAAGGATATTATTTATCATCAAATTCATTGTGCTGAGGAGCAGGGTGCTTGAAGCCTTTGGTCTTATAACCCAGGTACAAGATACCGCCAAATGCCCAAATCAAACCGTATTTAAGCGAGGTTTGATCTACTTCGAGCCATAAAGCAAATACCGCAATGAAACCTGCAAGTGGCACCACCACAAAGTTCAGAATCTCTTTTGCTGACTTGGTACGGCCATCACGTAATGCATAACGTGAAATTACTGACAGGTTTACAAAACTGAATGCAGTCAAGGCGCCAAAACTGATCAATGAAATAACAAAGTCCAGGTCCATGAAACCAGCAGTTAAAGCTACAGCACCGACAATCATAATATTATAAGAAGGTGTGTAGTTTTTCGGACTGATGTGACCAAAGATTTTTTTGTTAATTACGCCATCACGACCCATCACGTACATCAAACGCGATACCCCGGCATGTGCAGAGATCCCTGATGCCATTACTGTAATGATTGCAAAACCGAGTACATAGGCTTGGAATAATGAACCACCCACCAGCATCAAAATTTCAGGCTGAGTTTCAGCAATATTCTGGAAATATGAACCTGGATTATTCGGGAAGTAAATCTGCATGAAGTAGGTACTGATAATGAAAATGATACCTGCAATTAAAGCGGTCAAGAAAATCGCTTTAGGCAAAGTTTTTTCAGTATCTTTGGTTTCTTCTGCTAGAGAGCTGAGGGAGTCAAAACCGGTAAATGAAAAGCACAGTAAAGTGGCACCAGTAATCAATGCACCTACCGATGTTAACTCATTCCAGAATGGCTCTAAACTCCACAGCTGGTAGCGTTGCTCAGCGGTGATCGGACCATCCGCATTAAAGCCAGCTTGTAACTTGGTGTAGACCATCCAGGTAAATACTGCAATCACAAGCAACTGCACGAATACGATCATACTGTTGAAGTTAGCAACAAAACGCGCACCACGTAAGTTGATTCCGGTCATAAATGCAGTAAGAACAATAACCCAAACCCAGTGATTAACATCAGGGAACAGAGCTTCTAAATAAATGACTGCAAGAATGATGTTGACCATTGGCGACAATAGATAATCGAGCCAAGATGACCAACCCACCATGAAACCAACATTTGGGTGGATGGATTTTTGGGCATAGGTATAGGCCGAACCCGAAGATGGGTAGCGACGAATCATATGACCATAGCTCAAAGAGGTTAACAAAATTGCAATCAGTGCAAAAATGTAAGAGGTAGGAACGTGAAAGTTACTTTCTTCAGATACCAGACCAAAAGTATCAAACAAGGTCATGGGTTGAATATAAGCTAAACCGATAATAATGATGTGCCAGAGTCCCAGCGTTTTTTGCAGTTTAGCTGCCGATTGAGTCCCAGAGAAATTTGTCAACGGCGTTATCCTCTTAATCGTTGATCAAGGATCAGTCATATTGAATAAGGATCGTTTGAGACGAACGATCCCCCCTACAAATTAAGCAAAAGCGCGCCAATCTACTCTAGAATGAACATTTTTGCTAGCAATTTTTTTGAGATTACTACAGCATGAAATATGCCAAAATTATCATGATTGATGATGAAATTTTCATGCAAGATAAAAGCCTGATGCTTAAAAAAACACCAGGCTCTAAATTTTCGCTATATTCGCTTATTTTTCAGGAATTACCAAGCTTTTTTTAAGATGGTTTTCAAATCTTCCAGCGTGGCTTCTTTCGGGTTATAAATGATAGAACCATCATTTAATGCTTTCTCGGCAACTTCATCCAGTTGTGCCTCAGAAACCTTACCTGTTTCACTTAATGTACGTGGTAATTTAGTCAGGGCATAAATACGGTCACGCATCGCCTGAATGGTTGCAATCGCTTTATCGGCACGCAGATGCCCAGGGGTCTGTGCATAGATATCCGGGCCAGCCAGTGGCAGAAGCAGCTCTGCAATCTTGCCACCATTCACTTCCTTGTTGTATTCCAGGACATAAGGCAGGAACAGGTTCATACATAGTCCATGCGGCAAGTGAGCCACCGCACCGAGCGCATGACCAAGTGAATGCACCAGACCAACCATCGAGTTCGAGAAAGCGATCCCAGCCATGGTAGAAGCTTGTGCCAGTTCCAGACGACCTTGAGCATCAGACGGATTATCCAGCACCTTAAACAGATTCTCACTGACTTTCTTCACTGCTGCTGTGGCATAAGCATCTGAAATCGGATTAGCTGCCATACAGGTATAGGCTTCAACCGCATGGGTCATCGCGTCCATTGCAGTCATTGCCGTTAAATGCGGTGGCAAAGTCTGGGTCATACGTGGATCAAGAATTGCAGCATGCGGCATCAGATAATAAGATGCGAACGGCATTTTCAGGTTCTTTTCAGTATCCGATACCACTGCAACCATGGTTACTTCAGAGCCTGTTCCAGAGGTGGTTGGAATCACGAAAAATGGTTTTAAGGGCTTTGGCAGGTTATGTGCGCCAGAATATTTAAGCAAGTCATCACCACCTTCAGAGACCAGAATGTTGGTCGCTTTTGAGGTATCGATAACTGAACCGCCACCGATGGCAATAATCGCATCGCAGTTATTGTCACGATATAGTTGTGCAGCACGACGTACTGTACCTAAGCTCGAATCGGGTGGGACATCATCAAAAATCGCTGCAATCTCTGCATCCGTCGATTCAAAAGCAGCTTCAATCGGCACAAGCAGGTTATTGGCACGTACGCCTTTATCGGTAATGATGAGTGGACGTTTGGCACCTAAAGTCGAGAGTTCAAACGGAATATGTTCGAGCGCAGCATGACCGGCAATCACCTTGACTGGACAGAAAAATTCATAATAAGGCTTGGTCATGTTAGGCACTCCGTTTCAAATAAGATTGAGCAATTTTTAAATAGATGCTGCTTGCTTCAGTTAATTTTTCTTTCAGGCTGAGATTACTTGGATATTCTTTGACAGCCAGTTGTGCCACCATTTTCGGCAAAATCAAGGCTTCCATTTTATTCAGACAACGCACCAGACGAATAGCATAAGAGATATCACCATCGGCAATCATGCGGTCATGGGCAAAGGCCTGTGAGGTACTTTCCTGGAATGAAAAGACCAAAAAGGCATGATGCAGATGCTTAAAAGTGATCGTAAGGTCAGGCGCAGTGTCCATAGATTTCACGAGTTCAAGTTGCTTCTCTTCAGTAACCCGGGCAATAAATGCCGGGCCGTGGGGGAAGACTTGCATGGAAAGACTGAAATTCGCCGGAAACTGGGCAACTTCCTTTTTGATTTCTTCATCGACCTGACTTGCCATGACTAAGCCTCTGCCAATCACATCCATCATGAGTTTGACATAGGCCTGTTGCAAAGCAGGTTTAACGGATTTAGTTGCAATCACGTGATGATCCCTACCTGGAATATTATTAGTTTAGAGTAATTACTCTAATTTATTTATTGTTGAAATGCAAAGGCTTTATCTTTGCTCGACGCTAACGTCCTTAAAGTAACCGCTGCTGGTTAAAGTTTCAATAATTTCGACACACAAGTCAGCAAATTTTGGCGGGTTGTTGACCAAGTCGTTAATGCGGACCATTTCTAGTCCTGCATAGCCACATGGATTGATGGTATGGAAACCTGTCAGGTCACAGTCAATATTCAAGGAAAGACCATGATAGCTGCGACCTTTACGGATTTTAAAGCCGAGGGAACCAATCTTGCGTTCATTGACATAGACACCGGGTGCATCCGGTTTGGCATAGGCTTCAATATTATGCTTCTTGAGTAGCTCAATCATCAGGTTTTCGGCATAGGACACCAGCGTACGGACATTCCAGCCAAGACGGTTCAGGTCAAACATAAAATACGCCACCAGCTGGCCCGGACCATGCCAGGTCACTTGACCACCACGATCGGTCTGAATTACCGGAATATTGGATGACATCAGAATATGTTCCGGCTTACCCGCTTGCCCTTGAGTCAGGACATCATGGTGCTGCAAAATCCACAACTCATCTGGGGTGTTTTCATCACGGTTTTCAGTCAGGGCTTTCATTTCCAGAAAACGGTCTTCATAGGGAGTCAGGTCATTATATTGACGAATAATCAGGCAGGGTTTTTGAACCGCATCAGTCACAGTGTGCGTCCTTGGAAAGATTAAAAAATACTGCCAATAATTATAATGATTTCAGCGGCAGATAGGAGAGTGATTGCTCGTCATTGTCTACAGTAAATTCATAAGCATAAAAAAACACGCCCATAAGCGTGTTTTTTTTATGTACCTGGCATGAAGCAAAATCAGGTTTAAAGCGCAGTTTTGATCAGCGGACAAGCGGCTAAGTCGGCATAGACCGCATGAACCTGTTCCAGTTCTAGAAAACGGAGCTGTGCAGTGATCGAATGATATTTACCTGTACGTGAAGGCGTAACGGTCATTTTACTGCCATCAAATTCAGGAAAATGCTTTACAAAGATCTCATTTACGGCCTGATGCAACTCAATACCAGCAAGGCCAATCAGTTTGATCGGATAGTCCATCGGGAACACCCAGAGATGTTCCTGTAATTCGCGAGAAGGTGTACGGTCTAACATGGTAGTCCCCTTATTTGAAACGCCTGCAATCATGCAGGCGTTTGGGTCTGTCTTGGCTAGTTAAAATGGAGACCCTGAAGCAAATTTCAAGTCTCCAGAACAAGCATCAAATCTTAATCATTCTCAAGGAATGAACGCAGGTGTTCAGAACGGGAAGGATGACGCAGCTTGCGTAAGGCTTTCGCTTCAATCTGACGGATACGTTCACGGGTTACGTCGAACTGCTTACCTACTTCTTCCAAAGTATGGTCAGTTGGCATGTCGATACCAAAACGCATTTTCAGGACTTTCGCTTCACGTTCAGTCAGGTTTTCCAGTACTTCACGCGTCGCTTCTTTCAGGCCTTCTGACGTTGCCGCATCTACCGGAGAGGTGATGTTGCTGTCTTCAATGAAGTCACCTAAATGCGAATCTTCATCATCACCGATCGGTGTTTCCATCGAAATCGGTTCTTTAGCGATTTTAAGTACTTTGCGAACCTTCACTTCGTCCATTTCCAGACGTTCGCCTAGTTCTTCCGGAGTCGGTTCACGGCCCATTTCCTGAAGCAATTGACGAGATACACGGTTGATCTTGTTAATGGTTTCGATCATGTGTACTGGAATACGGATAGTACGTGCCTGATCCGCGATTGAACGGGTAATCGCCTGACGAATCCACCAGGTTGCATAAGTCGAGAACTTGTAACCACGACGGTATTCAAACTTGTCTACGGCTTTCATCAGACCAATGTTACCTTCCTGAATCAGATCCAGGAACTGCAAGCCACGGTTGGTATATTTCTTCGCAATCGAAATGACCAGACGTAAGTTCGCTTCAACCATTTCTTTCTTGGCACGGCGCGCTTTCGCTTCACCCACCGCCATACGTTTGGCGATGTCTTTGATGTCACGAACTTTCAGATCAAGTTCTTTTTCAATGTCTGCAATCTTTTGCTGGAATGCCAGCACGTCAGGGCGTACTTTTTCCAGATAAGCTTTTTGATCGGCAGGCGCTTTCGCAATTTGCTCATCTAACCAGGCTGGATTAGATTCCTGACCCGGGAAAGAAGTACGGAACTGGGTACGGTCCATACGGCCACGACGGACTGCATAACGCATTACTTCGCGTTCTGCACTACGGATCTGGTCGTGGGTACCACGAATCATTTCAGAAATGATATCGAACAGGCGCGGTGTGAACTTGAACATCATGAACACAGTAGCTAAAGCTTGCAGTGCCTCTTCTGCTTCTTTGCTGTTGCGGCCATGCTTTTCAATGACAGCCTTGGTATTTTTCCATGCATCTGAAAGTTCAGCAAAGCGAACTTTAGCGATTTCTGGATCTGGACCTGAGTCACCTTCAGAATCGTCATCACTGTCAGACTCTTCTTCATCTTCCTCATCATCCAGTTTTACATCTTTGGTTGACTTGGTAGTTGCTTCTTCATCTTCTTCGATGTCAGCGACTTCTTCCAGCACTTCTGGAATATCATCATCAGTTTCAGGGTCTAAATAACCTGAAAGCAGGTCGGCCAGGCGGCGTTCGCCAGTTTCATAATCTTTGTATTCTTGTAGTACAACTTCTACGGCATTTGGCCAGTAAGCAATGGAGTGAAGAACGTCACGGATCCCTTCTTCAATACGTTTTGCAATGCTGATTTCGCCTTCACGCGTTAAAAGTTCAACAGTACCCATTTCACGCATATACATACGTACTGGGTCAGTTGTACGACCTGGCTCATTTTCTACAGATGCAAGTACTGCTGCAGCTTCTTCTTCTGCAACTTCATCGGCAGCTTCTGCAGTATCCTCAAACATCGCATCATCAGATTCAGGCGCGCGATCATGTACCGGAATGCCGACGTCATTCAACATCTGAATGATATCTTCAATCTGTTCACTTTCTGTGATTGAGTCCGGGAGATGATCGTTAACCTCAGCGAAGGTTAAATAACCTTGTTCTTTGCCTCGGCTAATCAGAGCCGCTACTTGCGAAGTAGGGGAAGTCATATCGCTCATCTTTGCTTACTCTTCGTTGAATCTGTGACAGTAAAAAATCGTACAACTCTGCACGACTTAAGCTCATTAAATTTAGTGAATAGCCTACATATTTCATCAGAGTATTCAGCATCAAGGCTGTCTGACAAAATATTTAAAATGAAATTCAGTAATTTAAGATGGGGATGAATTTGTTATTTTCAAGTCCAGCCCCGGCGTATCTGTATCTGACCAAAAATATAATAGTCAAAAAATATAAGGACGCAGGGTGGATTATATCATGCCATACAATTTACTTGGAAAAAAAGCCCTATTTACAAATTTAAGATACTAAATTTTAAATAAAACTTGACAAGTATTTTTAGGCAAGATAAATAGCGCCTAGGACCCTTTACATTTTTCACAATGAGGTAGTTTTAGTGTCTTCTACAGATTTTGAACTAGATGATAACTACGGTGATGATGATGTTAGCTTCGATGAGGCTTCCAGCAAGCTCAGCGCAAAAGAGTCGTTGGAAAAACGTCGTCTGATTGATGACCTGTTGACTCAACGCCGCCTCGAGCGCGAACTCAAAGATTTTGACTACGACTTCGACGATGACGATGACTTCGACGACGAAGATTAAGCAATTCGGATTTAGCATGGCCTGAATAAATGCTATGCTAGGCCTTTCGGAATTTCTAAGTTTGGATATTAGATGAGTGCTTTAGATTTAGACCTGTTGAGTGACTATCTGGATGGCGACCAAAATGAGTATGGTCTGGATTTCGCGGCAACTCACGGTTTCCTGTGTGCAATTGCAGTAGGTCCGCAGTTTGACAGATGGCTGGATGAGCTTTTTGATAACAATCAGAAAAAAGTTCCAGCAGCAATCATCGAACAGGTTAAAGTATGGCTGGAGTCTATCCGTCAAAGCTTGGCCAATGAAGAAGGCATCACTTTCCCGTTTGAAATCGAGGAAGCAGATACCGAATCAAGTCTTGGTGACTGGAGTGTGGGCTTTGTTGATGCCATGTTCCTGAACGAAGAAGCATGGTTTGCAGAAGAATTTGAAGAACAGCTGGTGGATTTAACCCTGCCAATCATGGTCTTCAGTGGGATTGATGAAGAAGACCCACAAATGGAAACTTTCCGTCGTAACGGCCAGTTAATGGACGAGCTTGCGGAAGAAATTCCAGAAAACCTGAATGAATTGTACCTGATGTATCATACACCAGATTAACTCTCCCAAATCAAAAAAGCACCTTCGGGTGCTTTTTTTATATTTGCTTTTTTATATATCTGTGATTTTAAGCTAAGCAGTTATTCCTTGGCCTGTTTTTTTGCTTCCAGACCTTTAAGAGCGCTTTTACTCATCCAGCCGAAACATAAGGCAAGGACAACATATTGAATCGCCAAGCCTAGCAGCAATACGCTTATCCAGATGCCAAAAGATAAAGATTCCAGTATACCGAGGATAATTTCCCGTTGTTCTGCAATACCCAATATTGATAAGGATAAGATCAAGCCAATTAGCACGCTAATGCCTAGACACCCCCAAATTAACTGTTTTTTCTCTATAGCACTTGGTAGACGCTGTTGATCCTGAACAAATTTGATCGCTGCCGCTGCCCCTGCACCGAATAATGCCGGGATGGCAGTGCTGCTGCCAGGCAAATCGATAAACATATTTAAACCAGCGACAATCAGAATCGCGACCAGATAAACTATAGTGAAATAGCCAAAATATTTTTTAATCATCATTTTTATCTCGAATATTGTGTTTTTATTGTTGTTGCTTGTGTGGTTGAAAATGGGAAAAGCTATACCAATAAGTTTGTTTATTTTAATAATTTGCTCGAATATTCAGCAAGATAAATTAAAAGAATATGACGAATGTCACGTGAAGCATAGAAGGATCACGTGACATGATTTGAACTAGATTGAAATTAAGCGTGTTTCTTTGGCTGTTTAGCCAAGCTATAGTGGGTATAGCCATGATAGGCGACATGAAACAGGGCGGCATGCAAGGCAATCAAGGCAGCGACAATAAATGAATTTGGGCCTCGGCCTGTATAATTCATTCGGCGCAGAATTTCCTCGGTATAAGGGTGCAGCCAGATCATCACCAAGATAAAAATAAAGCCAAGGCTCATGGCAATAATGGTAGAGCCCCAGACCAAGGTATTTTTTTCCTTGGCGTCAGGTACACGCAGTTCCTTATGCACAAAATGCCGGGCACTCAAGAATGCTGCTGCAATTAATGCAGGAATGAAGATAATGGCACCCAAGTTTAACCAATACACAATCATGCCAACCAAAACCAGCAAGGCAAGATAAACGGCTGCAAAATATTTAAGATAATGCGACATCGTTCTGGCCTCCTTAACAGGACTTACTATTCAGGATGGACGATTTTTGCGTTGATGTCTACGGTACAGAACCCAGCCGATAATAATCGCTACAATTGCAATAATGATATAACTGACCTTGCTAAAAATCTGATGCATCAAGTTCTGATTTTCGCCGAAATAAAATCCAATACAGGCCAGAAAAGTCGTCCAGATGATTGTTCCCAAGCTGCTATAAAACATGAATTTCCAGAAGGGCATACGACTCATTCCAGCAGGAATACTGATCAGGGAGCGCACTGCGGGAATCATACGTCCAGCAAAAACAATGCGATGACCATACTGCTCGAACCATGCTAAAGATTTTTTTACATCATCAGATTTAATAAACAGATATTTACCATAACGGTCGACAAATCTGAAAATCGATTCATGACTGAATTTATAACCAATCCAGTAAAGTAAGGCAGCAGCCAGCAGGGAGCCGAGGCAACCCGCAATGATCACGCCGACCAGTACTAATTGACCTTGGGACGCGGAATAGCCCGCAGATGGCATAATGATTTCAGAGGGAATAGGCGGGAAGACATTGTCGAGGAACATGAGCAGGGCAATACCCCAATAGCCCAGCTGTTCCATAATAGAAATAATCCAGTCAGTCAGATTCATAAGCAGCAGTTAATTGAAAATACTGCTTTTATCCTACGGAGTATTCCAGAATGGGTAAAGTAGATAAATTGTAGATCGCACAAATTAGCTATGCGTGAGGGTATAGATATAAACTCGACGCAGCAGATAGGCACTGAATACTGGCAATATACTTAATAGCAAAAATTGCACGATGCCAGTGTTGATGTGATAGCCAATAAATAGCGCTAAGATCGCACCAATAACAGTTCCTAGCACAACAATAAAAAGATGTGATTCATGTTCCAGCTGGTCCATGACTTCAACAGTCCGCTGTACTTTTACTTGATCCTTGCGTTGAAACTGAACAATATTATCTTCATATTTTGCGTAGGATTTTGCCATTTTGTGTTCCTTTTCATATAAAAAATATATTTAGTAATTAAACACTTAGGTGGAAAATGATTACTGTATATAGATTATCAAGACTTTTTCTTTTTAAAGGGGAATCTTGGTAAAAGCGTGTTGAGATTTTTATTTAGATTGTGAAGTTTGTGTAAAAAAAAGCCCTCAAATGAGGGCTTTTATACATCTAGTTACATTCTACACATTATAAACGTTTACGTTTTGCAGCGAGGATTTGTGACTGGCGCATACGGAAGCCTTCTTTTTGCTTCTCAGTTGTTTTGTCGATACAGTACACACAAGATACACCGTGTTCATAGCTTGGTAATGCTGCTTCCTCGGGAGTGAGTGGCCAGCCACATGCGTGACATTTAGTATTTTGGCCTTCTTCCATACCGTGAGTCACGGCAGTACGGCCATCAAATACGAAACATTCACCTTCCCATAGGCTCTCTTCTGGTGGGGTTTCTTCCAGATATTTCAAAATACCACCTTTCAGGTGATAAACCTCAGTAAAGCCTTCTTGAAGAAGTAAAGAGGTCGATTTTTCACAACGGATCCCGCCTGTACAGAACATGGCAATTTTCTTGTCTTTGTGCTGTTCCAAATTCTGTTTCACGTATTCCGGGAATTCGCGGAAAGTTTCAGTTTTCGGGTCAATCGCACCCTTAAATGTACCGGCCTTGTATTCGTAGTCATTACGGGTATCGACCAGAATCACGTCATCACGCGCAATCAGCTCATTCCATTCTTTAGGATCAAGGTAATGACCGACAAGATCACGTGGCTTAACAGGTACCCCTAACGTCACGATTTCTTTCTTCAGTTTGATCTTCATTTTACGGAATGGCTTGTCAGAGCTATGAGACTCCTTGTATTCCATTTCGTTGAAGCCTTCGTTTAGAAGGAACTGATGTACTTTGTCGATGGCTTCACGGTTACCTGCAACGGTACCGTTGATGCCTTCGCCTGCCACAATTAGAGTACCGCAAAGGTCGATGGTTTTTACCAGGTCAAGGAGGCGTTGTTGAAGACCTGCGGGGTCTTGAACTTCCTTAAATTGATAAAGTGCGGCAACAACCCAACCAGTCGTCGCTTGCTGTTCTACAGGTGCAAGCTGTTCTACAGTAGCGTTCATGGAATACTCCAACGTAGCATGATATTTGAAAGGCGCACATTTTAACGTGATTTGCATGATTATGCGAGTAAAACCCATAGCATTTATAGGGACTTCAATTCATGCAGGAGAGCGTGTATAGTCTTGCCCGACCCGGTATTATTGCAGACCTGCCTGTGCTGAAATGATCAGCAATGTTGGAGTAAGTTTTGAGTTCAGATCGTCGTATTGCATCTTTAACCCCATGTGCAGGGCGTTGCTCGACCGTATTTGGTGATGCGGTATGTCGCGGTTGTCGCCGTTTTAATCATGAAGTGATTCAGTGGAATACCTATACGGCTGAACAGCATAACGCAGTATGGCAACGTCTGGATGCTCAACTTGATCAGATTCTAGTCCCGATGCTGCCTCTGGCAGATATGGCTCATGTCGAGAAATTTGTATTGTCCAAGCGGGTGCGGTTGCGTGATGATGCCAGTAAAGGGCGTAAGCTCTATCATGCATTAAAATTGTGTGAAAAAAACCGGCATTTGACTGATGAGAGTGGCCTAGGCATTCATTATAAACAGGTACGTCCGATTTGGGATGAATTTGAACGTCGAGTATTGGCATTGGCAAAAGCCAGTTATGATCTGGCATTTTTGCGTGCTGATGGGATGAGTCAGCATCTGATCCAGATGGAAGAAGAGGACGAGTAGGTCCTCTTTTTTTATACTGACTATATTAGACAAGGAGGAATGGGGTGAATATTACCGAATATCTGCTGTATTGTCTGGCCGTAGTAATCATGATCGCGACGCCCGGGCCAGTAATGTTACTGGTCGCTAGTGCCGGGCTCAAAGGCGGCTATAAGCATGCCTTGCAGACTATTTTCGGGACTAACTTTGCCTCACTGGTTCTGATTGGTTTATCCATTCTCAGTCTAAAAGGTCTTCTGGTTGTTAACGAAAATTGGCTGAATGGCATTAAGCTACTTGGCTGTTTGTATATTGCCTGGCTGGGAATTCAGATTTTCAGGGAAGTCTGGCAAGGGCAGGGATCAACTGGACCACAAAGCCTGCAGCCTGTACAGGGCGGCTTTCGTACCGGTTTTCTGGTAGGTATTTCTAATCCCAAGGATATTATTTTCTTTGCCGCCTTTTTTCCGCAATTTATAGGCATTAGCCCAAACCTCGATTTAAGCTTGGTGATTCTGACAATTAGCTGGATTGTTCTGGATTTCCTCACCCTGTCACTGGTGTATCTGGGGTTTCAGCGATTATCTGGGTCTCAGCTTTATCCGCATTTACTGGGGCTATGCGGCTTGATCTTGTTAATGGTTGCACTGTATGGAATTTATTCCATCTTCAGTTAATTCAATCAATATACATGACACAAAAAATCCCGAACTAAATGCCGGGATTTTCTTTTTAAATAGACTTATATATTGTGTTGCTGGCGATACTTTACCAGTTCGTCAATAGTAATTAGGCTCAGTTGATGCGTCTGTGCATATGACAGAACCTGAATACCAGAAGCCATGCTGCCATCCGGATTAGTCAGTTCACACAACACGCCGGCAGGTTTTAAACCAGCCAGACGCGCAAGGTCAATAGTACCTTCAGTATGACCACGCCGGGTTAAGACACCACCTTCACGGGCGCGTAATGGGAATACATGACCAGGACGATTCAGATCACTGGCAACTGCGCCGTCTTTAATCGCTGTTTTAATTGTAGTCGTGCGGTCTTTGGCAGAAACACCGGTTGTTACACCCTCTGCTGCTTCAATACTTACAGTAAAGGCAGTTTTAAACTGACTAGAGTTATCTTGTACCATTGGTGGCAATTCTAAATGATTTGCCAGCTCATCAGTCAGACATAAGCAAACGATGCCTGAACCATCACGAATCATACGCGCCATGGTTTCTACAGTTAAAGTTTCAGCTGCCACAATCAGATCGGCTTCATTTTCACGGTCAAAATCATCCATGACCAAGATAGGTTTGCCTTGGCGGAGATCTTCGAGTGCCTGAAGGATACGTTGTTCAGCAGGGGCTAAAGCAGAAGAGAAAATTTCGGGTTGAATCAAACTTGACATTGAAATGCTCACCTAAACTAAAAATATGATTGAACATTTCAGGACTGAGTGAAAATAGGCTTATAGCAAAAACAGGTGTATGCACGGCATACAGCCTTGGTGCTGCTTTCGTCTTCTTTCATCCGGACTATACCGTCGGCTCTGGATTTGCACCAGATCTGCAGATCAATCGAAATTGACCGCTCGTGGGCTGATTCAAGCCTAATTATAAAAAGCTGAAATTACCACCGGTGGGGAATCACACCCCGCCCTGAAGCGATGTAGGATCATTATAGTCCTGATTTTAAAAAGATGGGATGGTTGAAATGGAAAGTAATTTGCAGAATTTTAGATAAACAAAACAGATAATCTGAATTACCCAAGTTTTTAGCAAAATACTGGAAACATGCTATGGTGTGAGGAAGATTAGAAATCCTTCAATAATTCTAACAATGCATAAAACTGAGCTGATTCGAAATAATCAATTTTCGCCCTTGCTGTTCTGTAATGTAGAAGTACTACGTTATTTAAAAATCTTGGGCTTGGCACTCATCACGGTCAGTTTGCTGTATTTAATGGCAGCGAATTGGTGGATGCTACCGGATCCGGTTCAGCTGGCAATCCCGATGCTGATTTTACTATGTAGTGCAGCAGCAAGTGTTTACTTCGACCAGCAGGAATGGGTGAGACAGAGTCTGGATACGGTATCTGGTCTCATGCTGGGTTTAAGTCTGGCAGTGATTGGGCAGATTTATCAAACTGGCGCAAATAGTTATCTGTTATTTTTGCTCTGGTCAGCTTTGCTCTTACCATGGCTCTATCGCTCCAATATTGGCATTTTTGTCATGCTTTGCGTAGTGAGCCAGCTGACGTTTTATCTGTATTTTAAACAGAGCTTCTGGATGGGAAGAGCAGAAGGGTTGTATTTGCTCGGTCTAAATTTGCTGGCAGCACTTAGCTTTGCGTATGCCATGCGCTATTACGCGCTGCTACGTTTTCTGTTTATCACATTTGTGATCGTGATTTCGATCAGCAGCATGATGCAGTTTACCCATCACTTTAAGCTGATCTATTTAGCTTCTTCAGTTGTTTTACCGACAGGTGCCGCATTTTATTTTTATAGGAAACATCAGGCGCTAGAAGCCATTCTTCTCATTGCAGGTTTGGCTGCCAGTGTGAGCTTATGGGTATTTGACCTGGTTGAAAATCAACTGACCAATTCAGCTACTGGACTATTTGTGCTAGCTGTGCTGATTTTTGGCTGGTTTGCCTTAATTAGTTTTGCTTTAAATAGAATTTTTCCACAAACCAAATTCTCCGTGATTCCTCTGGCACTCGGTGCTTGGATTTCCGGGATTATTCTTGCAGTCCTGTTACTGACTTACTGGGAAGCCTTTTCGATCTTAATGGGGATCATCTTTATAGGCATCGCCTGGAAACTGCTGGGTCAGCAGACTTCAGTTTTTATGCGCCAGTTTGCCTATTGCTTGTGGATCTGTGGTCAGGCAGCAGTTTTAATTCATACAGAACTGCTCACCGACAGTATGGTTGTAGTCTGGCTGCTGCAATTACTAATGCTGGGGCTTACTACCATCAAACGGATGCACTGGTCTATTTTGACCCTACAGCTGCTGATTACGCATGCATTAGCAATCGTGGTTCTGGTCTTAGAAAATTCTTTTAAACATGATGACATGGTGATCAGTATCATACTCAGCTTGAACTATGTCATTTTCATCGGACTATTCCTAACAGCGCGTTATTGGCAATCTTCGCATTATCAGAAAAGTATCTTTCTCTGGATGATCGCCATGCTGACAGGTTCAGCGGTGGTTCAGGCAGTGACCGGATTAGAGCACTGGCAGAGCATCGGACAGATCAGCTTTGACCAAGTCCTGCTGTTTTATATTTTTCCGAGCTTATTGTTGTTCAGTTTTATTTGGCAAAACTGGCAACAATTTTCTGAAAAATGGCTCTGGTTAATTCCGGTTCTGGGTTTATTACTGATCCTGCTGGGCTATTTTGAAATTTTTATCATTATGCTGCTCATGGCCTGGGCTGTAGTCTATCAGCAACGAATGATTCAAGCCCTATCGATTTTATTGCTGATCTTTTGGTTATGGATGCTGTATTACAATCTGGGGCTGAGTTTCCTGGTAAAGAGCCTCACGATTTTCATCTCAGGTCTCATGGTTTGGTGCATGGTCTATGGCTTAAAGCAGGTAAGGATTAGATCTGGTCAGGAGGAAACTGCATGAAAAAGTTTCTTCCTCTGATTCTGGCCGGATTCAGTATTCTGCTCTTTGTGGGGCTGATCCTCAAACATGAAGATCATTTAGCGAACAGCCAGTCCATCTTTGTTGAGCTTGCTCCGGTCGATCCGCGCTCAATCTTGCAAGGCGATTATATGGCACTGAATTATGAGCTGCATTTCGAGGGTGATGCTGAAGCTGACCGTGGAGAAGAGGGTAGTTTACCGGATAAGAAAATTGCAGCCTTAGAAAAGCGTATTCAGGATCAGACACATCTTTTAAGCTATGTGCAGCTAGATGATCAGCATCGTGTGATTCAAACCAGCCTGGATAAAAGTCTTTTGAAGATTGCTCCAGAAACTTCAATGCCACTTATTTTAAAAAATCCTTCCAACCGATTAGCCAATTTATATCCGGCAGCGAATAGCTTTATGTTTGCAGAAGGATTGGAACCGTGCTATCGCAACGCAAAATATGCCGAGATTAAAGTTAAAGATAATGCACAGGCTTTATTGGCGAATCTGGTGGATCAGAATCTGCGAGCTTTAAATTGCGAAAGCCAAAAAGACTGGGCACAGGGCAGTTAATTAGGATCTATCTTTAGAAGTATTTTTCAATAAAAAAGCCCGCATATTGCGGGCTTTTTAAAATCTTGGACTTAAGCTACTTGCACAGGAATACAGTTCGCTGTGTGGTTCACCGTGTTGTCTGGATTTGCATAGACAAGGCGTGGTTTGTGAGCATTTGCTTCAGCTTCAGTGAAATCACCGAAAGTCGCGATAATCATTAGGTCACCGACATCTGCTTGCAGCGCAGCGCCACCATTAACAGAAATGATGCCTGAACCTTCTTCACCGCGGATTGCATAAGTGGTAAAACGCTTACCATTCGTCACGTTCCACATATGAATTTCTTCATATTCGCGGATGCCTGCCAAATCCAGAAGAATACCGTCAATTGCACAAGAACCTTCATAATGTAATTCTGCTTGTGTTACGACACAACGGTGGATTTTAGCTTTTAATAAACGAGATAGCATGTAGCGTCTCCTTGGTGGACCTAAGAGTTTGATCTTATGGTTAAATCAGTCTGACTTGATATATTGTGAACAATCAAGCAACCGCATTTTGCTCTGAAATGCGAAAGATGGCAAGAAAGATTATTCAACAATTTATAGAATGATCAGTTTGGTTTATAGGCATTGATTTGATTCATGGCCTGTTGTACTTCACCATTGACCAGCATCTTGATGCGATTCATGGCATGTGCAATCGCGTCATCCATTAAAGTCTGCTCACTGCTCGGTGCCTTACTCAGCACATGACCGGACACGCGTTCCTTAGAACCTGGGTGACCAATACCGATACGTAAGCGATGGAAGTTCGGACCGATGTGCGGCACGATATCGCGCAAACCATTGTGACCACCATGACCACCGCCAGTTTTCAGGCGAATGATTCCTGGATTCATATCCAGCTCATCATGTGCGATCAGGATTGACTCAGGAGCGATATTATAGAATTTGGCAAAGGGAACAACACTTTTACCAGAAAGATTCATGAATGTTGTTGGAAGAAGTAGACGAACGTCTTGGCCTTCGATATTGCCACGACCGCTAAATCCATTGAATTTTGGGTCTTTTTTGAGGGAAATGCCATATTGTTCGGCAAGGCGTTCTACGAACCAGAAGCCTGCATTATGGCGGGTCTGGGCATACTCAGAACCTGGGTTGCCCAAACCTACAATCAGTGAAATATTTGACACTAATTTACACCATCAACACTTATGCGCGTTTGAAGTCAGCGTGCATAGGTGTGTTTTTAGCTGGGTGACGTTGAAGCGCTTGGATTTTAACGCTTTCAGTTTTGCCGTCGATGTTGATTTCAACAACTTCTTCGAAGAAAGCGTTGCTTTCTAAAGCTTTAACAAGCTCACGAAGTTCAAGAGTAACAGCTACAGGAGCAGCTTCGCCACCGTAGATGATTGCAGGTACTTTGTTTTGAAGACGAAGGCGGCGGCTCGCACCTTTCCCTTGTACTGCTTCTTCACGTGCTGCTGCGTTTAATACGAAGTTTGCCATGATAGACATCCTATTTTAAGTTTAATTGACTAGATCTGCGACCAATCTAGTGAGTAAAAGCCCCGCCAAATGGCAGGGCTTTGGAAATTCAGCGCTATATTATAGATAAGAATCGAACATTGCGCTAATAGATTCTTCGTTGTTAATACGACGAATTGTTTCAGCAACCATGCTTGCTACTGAAACCTGGCGAATCTTACCAAGAGATAAAGCTTCTTCTGAAAGCGGAATGGTATCAGTTACAACCAGTTCGTCGATTACAGAATTTTTAAGATTTTCAATCGCTTTACCAGACAGTACCGGGTGAGTTGCATAAGCCACCACTTTACGAGCACCGAAAGTTTTCAATGCATCAGCTGCTTTGCAAAGCGTACCCGCTGTATCCACCATGTCATCAACAATGACACAGTCACGATCTTTAACATCACCAATCAAATGCATCACTTGTGATTCATTCGCTTTTTGACGACGTTTATCGATGATTGCCAGGTCGATATCACCCATCTGTTTCGCAACAGCACGAGCACGTACTACACCACCCACGTCAGGAGAAACAACCATCAGGTTATGATGCTGTTGTTGACGTAAGTCAGCAAGCAATGCTGGAGTACCGTAGATGTTGTCTACAGGGATATCGAAGAAGCCTTGGATTTGGTCAGCATGAAGGTCGATCATCACTACACGGTCAATACCCACAGTCGTCAGCATATCTGCAACAACTTTTGCGGTAATTGGTACACGGCTAGAACGAGGACGACGGTCTTGACGGGCATAACCGAAGTAAGGAATAACGGCGGTAATACGACCAGCACTTGCACGACGCAGCGCGTCAGCCATCACGAGGACTTCCATTAGGTTGTCGTTCGTTGGGGCACAAGTAGGTTGTACGATAAATACGTCTTTACCACGTACATTCTCAGTGATTTCTACAGCAATTTCACCATCAGAAAAGGTAGAAACAGATGCAGCACCTAGAGGAATGTGTAAATGGCTTACGACTTTTTGAGCGAATTGTGGATGCGCGGTTCCACTAAAAACGACAAGATTGGGCATGAAGCACCCTTGGCGGTTAGGAAATATGGGAATAGATGGCAGGGGTAGCTGGATTCGAACCAACGGATGGCGAGATCAAAACCCGCTGCCTTACCACTTGGCGATACCCCTAATGCGGCAGAACTTTAATATTTTTGCGCTATTGTGTCAAGGTAAATTAACACTCTTACTGCAAAACCATGTCCTGTCTTTTTTGAGAAAATGGCAGGGGCGGCTGGATTCGAACCAACGGATGGCGAGATCAAAACCCGCTGCCTTACCACTTGGCGACGCCCCTAATTTGATGACTGTAAAATGGCAGGGGCGGCTGGATTCGAACCAACGGATGGCGAGATCAAAACCCGCTGCCTTACCACTTGGCGACGCCCCTACTACAGTACATCTACAGGTGAAAAATGGCAGGGGTAGCTGGATTCGAACCAACGGATGGCGAGATCAAAACCCGCTGCCTTACCACTTGGCGATACCCCTAACAAACCTTAAAATGACGTAATGGTGATTCTTGTAAACTATTCACCAGGTAAGCTTTACATGGTGCATTTTCAAGAATGTTGGTTACATTCATCTTTTCAGTTACTTCGATAAACACGCAGGCACCTGTACCTGTAAGCTTTGCAACACCGAACTGGTCGAGATACTGCATTGCTTCATCGACTTCAGGATATAAGCTTCTTGCCAGTGGCTCAAAGTTATTTCCGAAATCAGATGGCGTTATCTGATAGGCGCAAAATTTAGAGCTCTTCGTGTCTCTTGTCAACGTTTTTTGTGAAAAAAGCAGTTGAGTGCTGATAAAACAGTCAGGTTTGAGCACAATGAACTGTTTTTGATCTAAGTCAATGAATGTTAAGTGTTCACCGATGCCTTCTGCCCATGCATTTCGGCCATAAACAAAAATCGGCACGTCGGCACCAAGCTTGACACCCAGTTCAGCTAACTGCTCAATTGTTAGCCCACAATCCCAGAGCTGGTTCACGACAATTAAAGTGGTGGCAGCATTCGATGAACCACCACCCAGTCCAGCACCCATCGGAATATTTTTTTCCAGACGGATTTTTAGACCCGAATAAGCTTTTGCATAAGGTTTAAGCACCTGAATCGCACGATAGATCAGGTTTTGTTCCAGATCGACAGATGCCAGCCCTTCAATCTGAATCTGTTTATCTGCAGTTTGCTCAAACTCCAGCCAGTCGCACAAATCAATCAGCTGAAAAATACTTTGCAGCTCATGATAACCATCTGGTCGGCGACCCGTAATGTGGAGAAACAAATTCAGTTTAGAAGGCGAGGGAACACGAATCATGGTTAAGTTTCAATCAAATGCATTAACGATTTTGAATCACCATTGTAATACGGTTTTCACCGCCATTCCCAAGTGTCTGTTTTAAAATCAGGCGGTTTGGCAGACGTGCCTGTGCTGCATAACTGAGATCCACGGTCCAGCCATCTTCAATAATCTGGCTGATGCGTTGAGTATCATCTTTTTGCAATTGGGCATTGCTGGTCGCAGGACGAGCCTGTACCCAATCGACCAGATGGGTAATCGGTGCCTGCCAGCCAGTTGCACGTTGCAGTAGCTCTTCTGGTGTAGCAGCTTTAATCAGACCTGTTTTGGCGCTATTCAGCGAAACTTGACCAGGTTGGCCAGTGATCTGGGTTTTGCCTACGCCCAGAATACCCGTCAGTTCAATATCAAATTGTTCCTGCTGCTGTGCCCAGGTGAAGAAGGCACTGCCACTTTGTTGTGGGGTACGCACACCAATCTTGCCTTGGAGCTGGAATTCATTTTCAGCAGTTGGAATTGCCGATGTGGCAGGTTGTTTGGGTTGCGCGATCTGCTGACAACCGGTCAGAATCAAAGTGCCTGATGCAAGGAAGCAACAGGCCAGCTGGCTAAGCTTAGGCATAATAGAATTAACTCGTTTTCATCGGTGGTGATAACAATAACGAATGAAGCTGCTTTAATTCAGGATCATCCGGATAATTTTGTTGTAATTGTTTAAAGACTTGTTGGAATTGTTCAATATCACCGTTCATGTACAGTGAGCGAGCCAGTCGTACGCCAATTTTTGCGCTCGGATTCAGGTTGTAAGCTTTTTCCCAAGCTAGAGCAGCAGTAGCAAAGTCATTTTGCTGATAGCAGATAAAGCCGAAGGTATCTAAAATCGAGGCTTGCTCAGGAGCATATTCCAGTGCTTGCTCGACATAACGACGGGCTTCTTCCAGACGACGGTTCTGCATTGCCAGTGTATAGGCATAGGCATTCAAATAAGCTGGATTATTCGGTTCAATGTTCAATAAGCGTTTCAGCAACTGATCGAGCAGAAGACGATCCTGATGTGGATCTAACAATAGTACTTGAGCATAGACCAGTTCCGGATCATCTGGCAGATTGTTGCTGGCTTCCTCCAGTAGACGCAGGGCAGCTTTCTTGTTGTCCATCTTTTTTAAGATGTCCGCCTGAGCCAGATACAGAAAACTGGCATGTTGTGGATAATTAACTCGTTCCTGGGTCAGGAAGCGCAGGGCATCTGTCAGTTTTTCCTGCTTGCTGAAGATAGAGATCATGTTACGCCTGGAAACGGTATACAGGCTGCCATCCACCAGACGGTAATAGGCTTTGGCAGTTTCATAATGCTGCTTACGCTCGGCATTAATCGCCAAATAATAATAAGCTTCATTCTGATACTGATCTGAGTAGCGCAGTTCGACCAGATATTTTTCTGCTTTGTCGTACTCTTCAAGGTCAATACTGGTCAGGCCTGCAATAAATAAGGCCTCTTCATGCGTAGGCCATTTTTTTAGAATAGTTTCCAGTTTTTGCAGGGCTAATCTAGTTTCATTGAGCTTGATCAGGTATTTGACTTCAGCCAGGCGCACTTCGATATTGTTGCGGTTTTTGTTGCTGGCTTTTTCATACCATTTTAAGGTCTGTTCCTGGTCATCTAAGGCCTGTAACAGATTGGCCTTCAGCAGAATATAGCCCGTAGATCTGGGACGCTTCTTTAGAGCACGATTAATGGTCAGCAGTGCCTGTTCAAACTGACCATTCTGGGCTTCCAGTCCTGCGACCAGGACAAGAATAGAGGGGTTATTTTTGGCTTTGCTGGAACTGAGTGCCTGTATCAGATAATTTCGATCTTCAGTATCTGTTGGGACGATTCCTGCAAGAATTTCTTCCAGATCGGCACTGTCATCAATCTGTAGAATTTTATCTAGGGTTTCTGCTGCCAGTTCATATTCGTGGGCTTTTAAGGCGATATGCGCCAGATAGAACATTGCTGGGACATCTTGTGGTTCCTGAACTACCCAATGTGTCGAAATATCAAGGGCTGCACGCAGATCATCATGTTCCAAAGCAACATTCAAGGCACGTTGTTTTACTGTGGTGGAATTGCTCTTGATGGCCAGCACAGTATAGTTATGTAGTGCAGTTGGAATGTCGTTGGAAGCTAAAGCAAACTCGGCGATCATACTCTGTTTTATTGCTTCATAATTTGGGTTGGCATGGTAAACTGTTCCTGCTGCCTGAAGCTGGGCAGTGGAAGCCATGCTACCCACAAGTAAGAATGTGGTAGAATATTGCTTAATTGTATGGCCGTGACTACGGCTGTTGATATATCGCAATTTTTTCTTGATCCAAGTAATGCTTTTTATGACACCGATGTTGCACAATAGCATAAATTTAGTGAAATGATGACCTGATATGTCTTTCTTTGCATTGGGTGTCAACCATCAAACTGCCTCTGTAGAACTTCGTGAACAAGTTGCTTTTAGTCCTGAAAAATTAAGTGTCTTGCTTGCTGAACAAAGCCAGCACCCTGAGCTGAATGACATGGTGGTGGTGTCTACATGTAATCGAACTGAAATCTACGCGATGTCTGACAATGTCGACATGGTGCTGAACTGGCTCGCCCAAAAAAATGGGGTTAATGTCAAGCAGCTGCAAAACCATGTGTATCGCTATGAAAATGCTCAGGCAGTTACACATCTGATGCGTGTCGCCAGTGGTCTGGATTCACTGATGTTAGGTGAGCCACAGATTCTGGGACAGGTAAAAACCGCTTTATCCCTGGCTAAAGAAGCTCATACCGTTTCGCCAAACCTCAACCGTATATTTGAATATGCCTTCTATGCCGCCAAACGTGTGCGTTCGGAAACTGCAGTGGGGAGTCATGCCGTATCGATGGGGTATGCGGTGGCACAGCTGGCGATCCAGGTTTTTTCCAAGCCAGAAAAACTGACCGTCATGATTGTTGCCGCAGGTGAAATGAATAGCCTGGTGGCCAAGCATCTGGCGGAAATGGGTGTCGGTAAGGTCATTATCTGCAACCGTACCCGCGCACGTGCTGAAAGTCTGGCACAGGAAATCGCGCATCGTGTCGATGTTGAAATTATTGAATTTGATCAGCTGGCAGCGAACCTGCATCGTGCTGATGTCATTTCCAGTTGTACCGGTAGTCTGCATCAGGTGATTTACTTTGCTGATGTCAAAGCGGCATTAAAGAAACGCCGTTACCAGCAAATGCTGTTGGTTGATCTGGCTGTACCGCGGGATATCGATGCCAAGGTTGAAAAGCTGGATGGAGTCTATCTCTATGGTGTCGATGACCTGCAAAGCGTGATTGAGGAAAACCTGGCACAGCGTCGTCAGGCGGCGGTTGAAGCGGAAGTAATGGTCAATCAGCTGGCAACTGAACTGGTTACCCAACAGAAAGTAAATCTGGCAGGTGACACCATTCATGCCTATCGTGACTATGGTGAACAGTTACGTGAAGAAGAACTGGCCCATGCCATGCAACGTATTGCCAAAGGTGATCTGGCTGTAGAGGTACTAGTAGATTTATCACATCGTCTGACTCAAAAGCTGCTACATCCCACTTCGATTGTGCTGCGTGAAGCGGCCAAAGCTGAAGACCCGAGCTGTTTTGAGATGGTACAGCATACCTTGCATGAGGTCATGCTAAAACGCCGTAAACCAAAGCACTAGATGTTTTCGATCCAATAAAAAATGGAGATCTACACAGATCTCCATTACTCAACTTAAAAATAAGAAAATTATTCTTCAAGCAGTGTCATGGTACGCTTCCGGTCAATCTCAAAAATCTGCAACTTCAGATTCTTCATTTCTTCAATACTGCTAAATTTCTTCGACTTAATCTTGTTTTTTAAACACTGATATTGCAGCTTGGTGGAGAAATCAGCTGCCAGCTTGTCTGCCTGTTCAGGAGAAGAGGTATAGTCGCTGACATTAGCATGTTGCAGGATGTGCTGTAATTCATGGTGATGTGCGGCACAAGCACCGAGTACATAATAAGTCGACAACTCTGGATCATCTGGTAGATCATCAAAAATTACATTTAGAATATTCAATATCTTGTAGAGCAATTGGTCCGGTGAAACTAGAGCACGCAATGGTTCAAAATGGATATACAGATAAGGATGATTCAGCAAGATTGCAATTACATATTCTTCAGCATCAATCTTGGTACTAAAGCTTAAGCTCGCGTCATTATTAACCTTGGGTTGCCATTTGCGGTTAAAACCCAGTTTTTCCCGGAAGAACTGTTGCAGCAAATAGCGATAAGAACCTTGCTTTGGTAATAGCTCGGTCAGCTGACGCAACTCTGCCATGACCTGGCTTTTACCCTCAGGTGTGGTCACATCATGGTTTTGGGCCAGATGAGCAAATACAAAATCAGATAACAGCGGAGCCTGATCTAATAGACGGCGAAAGTTTTCAATGCCTTCACGACGGATCAATGAATCTGGATCATGGTCATTTGGCAGTACAAAGAACTTCAGCTCACGACCATCATTGAGTAACGGCAGGGCAATCTCAAGTGTACGTCGTGCCGCTTTCTGACCGGCAGCATCACCGTCAAAGGCAATGGTAATACGATGATTCTGCTTGAACAGGATATTTAGATGTTCGGTATTACTGGCAGTCCCCAGTGTCGCCACAGCACCATGAATGCCATATTGCTGCAAGGCAATGACATCCATATAGCCTTCGACCATCAGCCACTCTTGGGCTTTCTGCTTACGGCCCTCATACAGGCCATACAGCAACTGGTTCTTATGGAAAACTTCCGAATCCGGCGAGTTAATATATTTTGGTTTGATCTCATCATTTAGGGCACGGCCACCAAAGCCGACCACGCGACCTTTCGCATCCCGAATCGGGAAAATCACCCGGTCACGAAGCAGGTCGAAATCACGACCATTGTCGCTGGTACGAATCAAACCTAAGAGCTTGAGACCTTCAATATCCTGCGGGAAAGCTTTTTCCAGGTGCTGCCAGTCTTCCGGTGCATAGCCTAAGCGCCAATAGGCAATTGTTTCAGCACTGAGGCCACGTTGGCGGAAATACTGCTGTGCACTGGCACTATTCGGTAACTGGCGCTCATAGAATTGTGCGATATTTTCCAATAGGTCAAACAGGTTGCCTTCCTGAGGCGCGTCCTGCATTGGCATTTGCTCAAAAGCAGCAAACGGATCGCTATAGTAATCCTGTTCAGGATTCTGAAACTCTGCAAAAGGGTCAAAACTGGTGACCGATGCAGTATTACTGGCAGCTGAAGTTGCCTGATTCTGATTATTGGATGTATTGGTTGCTGCCTTTGGCACAGACGGTTTTGTTGCAGCTTTAGGCTTCGCTGCTTCACGCTTATATTTAAGCTTGCTGGATTCCTGATTATCTTTAGGTAATTCAATGCCGGTCTGACTGGACAGGTCTTTCATCACTTCAATGAAATTACGGTTGCCAATGTCCATTAAAAAACGGATGGCATTCCCATTGGCCTGACAGCCAAAACAGTGGAAATACTGCTTGTCTCGGTAAACGTGGAAAGAAGGCGATTTTTCCTGATGGAAAGGGCAACAGCCCGAATAGGTACGGCCAGTTTTTTTTAATTTCACGAATTGACCAATCACATCGACAATGTCGGTGCGATCGAGAATCTGATCAATCGTATGTTGAGGAATAGCCATAGTCTGCTGAGCTTCTCGTGCTGCGTTTATAAGGTGTAAATCATTGAAAAATTAAGAGTAGGAATTAAGCCGGCTCTATATAAATTCCTTTGTATACCTTTTGCACGATTTGTTCAAGCGTTGCTCAGAAATGGCAAAAGGGCAAGTATGATACCTTGCCCTTTGCAAAATTGCACCTGTAACAGTCGGCTTATTCAGCAGTCGGCTCAGGCTGTTCAGTTTCAGTGTTTTTAGGACGATCTAACAAACCAAAGGACATGCGATTGGTCAGGCTGCGTTCCTGTTTCGGTTCCGGAATATTGTCTGAACCTGAGTAGGTACGCGCTTCCTTACCGAAGATCCCTAAGGTTGCACGGTTAAAGAAACTGCCTTCACTGCGTGCCGAACTTAAGTCCACTGTACCATCGGCATTCACCAGATTTGGATAGTTCAGTTTCAGCACTTCGATATATTGCTGTGAAGTCGCTTTATCACCGAGCTTGTCATAGCCATAGGCAATGGTCGCCAGAGCTTCCGGAGTTTGTGGCACTTGTGGGTAGTGTTCAATCACCCATTGCGCACGTTCAACAGCCGCAAGGTAGGCTTTACGCTTGATATTAAAACGCGCCGCATTCATTTCGTGCTCAGCCAGTTCCTGACCAATAAACTTCATACGTTGAGCAGCATCAACTGCATATTCGCTTGAAGGATAGCGACGAATAAAATCGACAAAATTCTGATAAGCCACTTTCAGATAGCTGACATCGCGGTGTGACTGTTTCAGTTTGGTATAGCGCAGCAGACCGTTATAGTTCTGCTCCATGTTGGCTACACCACGCACATAGTAGGCATAGTCCACATTTGGATGTTGTGGGTTCAGGCGGATGAAGCGTTCAGCCAATGCCACTGCACCTTCAAAATCCTTTTGCTGGAATTTGACATAGATCAGATCCAGTTGCGCCTGAGCTGCATACTGACTGGTAGGGAAATAGGTTTCCAGACCTTCAAGCTGACGTGCAGCATCACTATATTGCTGACGATCAAGCGCTTTTTGTGCTTTTTGAATATAAACCTGTTCGCTGGCTTCAGGGCCTTTATCCACGACGTCTTTTTTTGTTGGATTACTGCTACAGCCTACCATTGCCGATGCAACGCCTAACGTAATTGCAAGCATTGTCATTTTATAATGTGGTAGCGACATAAAAATTCCTCTGTTAATACGGGCAATGAGCTACAATTGCACTATTAAACCACTTTTGTCTGAATGAGCAAATGAGTCAAGCACAATCTTCCAATTCTAATTTCCCTGAAACTGATTTTAATTTACTTGAAGATTCTGAGGATGCAGATAACCATACTTCAGACACAACTGCAACACGTTTAGCGTTGCAATTTCAAGTGGATGAAACCTATCTGGGCCAGCGTATCGATCAGGTTGCCGCGATCGTATGGAGCGATTTTTCCCGCGAAAAGCTGAAACAGTGGATTAAAGACGGTAATTTATTGGTCAATGGCCAGCCTGTAAAGCCTAAATATAAATGTGATGGTTTTGAAACGCTTACACTAAATGTTGAACTTGAAGCACAGACCCGCAGCCTTCCTGAAGATATTCCACTGGATATCATCTATGAAGATGATGACATTATTGTGGTCAACAAACCAGTTGGCATGGTCGTACATCCGGGTGCAGGCAATAGTTCTGGTACTTTGGTGAATGCTTTATTGCATCATTATCCAAAATCAGCAGAACTGGCGCGTGCCGGTCTGGTACATCGTATCGATAAAGATACCTCGGGTTTACTGGTGGTTGCGAAAAACCTGGAAGCACAGTTTTCTTTAAGCCGTCAGCTTGAGAAAAAATCGGTATACCGCGTTTATGATCTAGTTGTATATGGCAACATCATTGCCGGCGGTACCATTGATGAGCCAATCAAACGTCATCCGGTAGATCGTGTCAAAATGACCGTACTTCCAGGTGGCAAGGATGCAGTCACGCATTACAATGTGAAAGAACGCTTTCAGCACTTTACCCGTGTTCAAGCACGTCTGGAAACTGGTCGTACCCATCAGATCCGTGTGCACTTTAGCTATATCGGTTATGGTTTGGTGGGTGATCAGGTGTATATGCCGCGTGTGCGTATGCCAGCCGGTGCTTCACAGTTGCTTGAAGATACCTTGCGTGGCTTTAAACGTCAGGCACTGCATGCTGCGACTTTAGGTCTGAAACATCCACGGACCAAAGAAGAAATGACCTTTAATGCGCCGTGGCCAGAAGATTTCACCAATCTGGTTGAAGTACTGCGCAGCGAAAACAAGGCTTATTAATTTCTTCATTTCCAGCATTGGTCATTAAAAGGAAAGAGACATGCAATTTGTACAAGGTTTGCCTCAAAGCGTTTATGTGGGTCAGACTCGTGTTCATCATGAACAGATACAGCCATCGGAGCAGCCAGAACTGGCGGGCTTTAATCTGGCATTGCATGTCAATGACAATCCGGCGCGTGTGCAAAAACATCGCATCCAGTTGCTAAAAGACTTCCAGCCTTTTGGCGTGGATAAAATCACCTGGATGACCCAAACCCATAGCACGATTTGTTATACCATCAATGAGCAGATGCCATTTGAGGCGCTGATCGGTGATGGTCTGGTTACGCAGCGCAAAGCGCACGCCTTGATGATGATGACCGCAGACTGTTTACCTGTGGTACTGGGAAATGCAGATGGCACAGAAGTTGCCAATTTACATGCAGGCTGGCGTGGGCTGGCAGGTGGGATTGTGGAAAATACCATTGCTGCCATGCAGACTCAGCCGACCTGGGCATGGCTCGGTGCGGCGATTAGTCAGCCGTGTTTTGAAATTGGCGCAGAAGTAAAAGCAGCTTTCTGTTCCAAATATCCTGAACTGGACAGTGCATTTCAGGCAGGAGAGCAGGCAGGCAAGCACTATGCCGATCTGTATGCAATTGCGCGTTATATCCTGAATCAGCATGGTATCAAAACCGTGCTGGGGGGTGATCAGTGCTCTTACCGTCAGGCAGATGAATACTTCTCTTATCGCCGTGAAGCCAAGACCGGACGCATGGCAACATTCGTGTTTATGGCTTGGAAATGTTAAACTTGACTGAAATTCTTGGTTTTTAAGTATTATGTCCCTATCTTCCCAATCTGTTGCGATTGTTTATCACAGTCCTTATGGACACACGGCTAAAGTGGCAAATTTCATTGCCGATGGTGCACGGGAAACTGGTGTTCAGGTGCATATGATGAATGTCGAACATATAGATTGGGAAGTGCTGGACGCTGCCGATGCGATTATTTTTGGCTGTCCAACTTATATGGGTAGTCTGACTTCGGCGATGAAGCTGTTTATGGAACAGTCTTCGAAACGCTGGCTGGCACGTGCATGGCAGGGCAAGCTGGCAGCAGCTTTTACCAATGGCGGCGGTCTCAGTGGCGACAAGCTGGCGGTATTGCAGCAGATTAATCTGTTTGCCATGCAGCACGGCATGTTATGGGCAGGTTTGCCGTTAATGCCAACTGGACGTAGCGTAACTGACCTCAACCGTATGTCCAGCTTTTTAGGTTTAATGACTCAATCGGATAATGCACCTGTTGATGTAACCCCACCTGAGGGAGATTTAAAAACTGCGCTCTGGTTTGGTGAATATATTGCCTTGACGCTGGCCCGTATGAATCTGAAGGCTTAATTGGATTCATAAAAAAACCTCCATTTCATGGAGGTTTTTTTATAGGCATTATGTAACCATTAGCGATGGAAAATTCGCGCTTTGTCGCGTTGCCAGTCACGGTCTTTCTCAGTTGCACGCTTATCATGCAGCTGTTTACCTTTTACCAACGCAATTTCCAGTTTGGCATTTGGACCTTTCCAGTAACAAGCCAGTGGTACGCATGAATAACCCTTCTGGTTAATTGCACCCAGAAGCTTTTCAATTTCACGGCGATTCAGCAACAGTTTACGGGTACGCGTCGCTTCAGGCACCACATGGGTAGACGCACTCAATAGCGGCTGAATCTGGGCACCAAACAGGAAAGCTTCACCATTTTTAAAGGTGATATAGCTCTCCACGATGGTCATACGACCAGCACGCAAGGATTTTACTTCCCAGCCTTGTAAGGAAAGTCCAGCTTCAAATTTTTCTTCAATAAAATAATCGTGACGGGCACGTTTGTTTAGCGCAATCGTTCCGCCGTTATTTTTTTTAACTACAATACTTGCTTTCGCCATAATCTGATACTTCCAAACTTGCTGCTATTGTACCGCAACTTTAATTGAGTTGAAGTTTTTAAATTGATGGAGTTTCTTCGCCAAAAAATCAAGATTTTGTTAAAATGGAAAACTTACACAATAAACAGAGTAAAAATGGATGACTAAAACTCGTGTAATTTATCCGGGGACCTTTGATCCGATCACCAATGGCCATATTGACCTGGTGACCCGTGCAGCAAAGATGTTTGATGAAGTTGTAGTTGCAATTGCGATTGGACATCACAAGAACCCGGTATTTAGTCTGGAAGAGCGAGTTGAGCTGGCCCAAGCGTCGTTGAGCCATTTGAACAATGTTGAATTTGTAGGATTTGATGGCCTGCTGGTGAATTTCTTTCGTGAGCAGAATGCTACAGCAGTCCTGCGTGGTCTGCGTGCAGTGTCAGATTTTGAGTATGAATTTCAGTTGGCCAATATGAACCGTCAGCTGGATTCACATTTTGAAGCGGTATTTTTAACCCCTTCAGAACAGTATTCCTTTATTTCATCCACTCTGGTGCGTGAAATTGCCCGCTTGCGAGGGGACGTAACCAAGTTTGTTCCGCCAAACGTGGTTGCTGCCTTCGAGCGTAAACTTCAACAAGGTTGGTAGCGTGTCTTTATATATCACCGATGAATGCATCAACTGTGATGTCTGTGAACCTGTATGCCCGAATGAGGCAATTTATATGGGGGAACTCATTTACGAGATCAATCCTGATCTGTGTACCGAGTGCGTCGGACATCATGATAAACCGCAGTGTCAGTTATTCTGTCCTGTAGACTGTATCCCGCTGGATCCAAACCATGCAGAGACGCAGGAACAGCTTCAAGCCAAGTATGAAAAACTGACTGCTCAAAAAACATCAAGCAATTAGTTGCCAGATTTGATACTATGCGGCTCGAAGTGAGCCAGACGATCGCTGCTGTGGAGATCTCCGTGATTGAAGCAGGGGAGGAAAGTCCGGGCTTCATAGGGCAAGGTGCCAGGTAACGCCTGGGCGGCGTGAGCCGACGGAAAGTGCAGCAGAGAGTAGACCGCCTTCATTATGGTTCTGAGCAATCGGAATCGGAGGTAAGGGTGAAAGGGTGCGGTAAGAGCGCACCGCATGACTGGTAACAGTTCATGGCATGGTAAACCCCACCGGAAGCAAGACCAAATAGGGATCCTTTAGGCATGGCCCATGCTGGATCCGGGTAGGTCGCTTGAGCGTATGAGTGATTGTACGCCTAGAGGAATGATCGTTCTCGACAGAACCCGGCTTATCGGCTCACTTCACCAAATTTTGATCAATCAGTGCATTATGGGGTTGACGTTTTTTTTAGAAAAACTCATAATGCGCGCACAGTTTAAGGCTATGTAGCTCAGTTGGTTAGAGCACCGCACTCATAATGCGGGGGTCACAAGTTCAAGTCTCGTCATAGCCACCATATTCTTAGAAAAACCCACTCCGATTGAGTGGGTTTTTTTTATGCCTATAAGAATTACAATGATATGATAATCACGAAATAAGCAACTGAATTTTAAGAACAATGTCTAAAGACTTTTTTAAATGGTTCAAATTAAATATTGGGAGCTGTTTGTCGTGGGCGATAACTTTTGCATGGCTCATTTTTATTTATTTTAAAATTCATAATGGAATTTTGCCTACAAACTTAAATGAATTCGGTGATTTTATTGCTGGAGCTTTTGCACCCTTGGCATTTTTCTGGTTAGTTAGAGGATTTTATCAGCAAGGTAAAGGACTTGAGCAAAACTCTAAAGCCTTAAAATTACAGGCAGATGAACTTAAAAAAACAACTGACGCTTTGGATCTGCAAGTTAAAGAAATGAGAGCTTCCGTTGAACAACAATCACGGTTGGCAGAATTTTATGAAAATGAACTTAAGCAAAAACAATTCGCGGCGAAGCCATTTTTAAATTTTAAGAGCGAAAATTTCTTTATCGAAGATCGGCAAAGAGAAATAAGAGATGCTGATGGTGAAGTCATAGATGTAGAGATGGGTTATGAAGCTAGCTATAATTTAATTATTGAAAATGAAGGGGAAGTTGCAAAAGAAATATCAATTATTAAGGTGGATAGTAAACGTATTATTTGTACTAGACATGAAATACAAAAAAAAGTTAAGAATGAATTTCTCATTTATCTATCTGATGATGAAATTAATGAGGTTCAAAAAAATAAAAAATTACAACAACTATTTCTAATTCAATATCATGATTGTTATGGATTGCAATATAATGAAGAGATAGAGATTAAGATTTATGAATATGATGATCCATATATGAAATCCTATAGTGTGATGATCAATCGATATAAAAAGAAAGGAAATTATTAAAAGATTTCTAATAGATTTTTAACATCATCCGTCTGCAACTGCTCACGCATCTTTAAAAACTGCTTTTCATCTAAGTCATAAAGTTTAAGTGAAAGCAGTTTTTTTATATCTTCCTCAGGAAAGCGATATTTAATAATTTTGGCTGGTACACCACCAACGACGGCATAAGGTGGCACATCTTCAGTCACGACAGCCCCCGTTGCGACCACAGCACCTTCACCAAGCTTTACACCCGGCATAATCATGGCACGAGAGCCGATCCAGCAGCCATCACCAATGATCGTATCACCAGCAAGCTCAAAACCACGTGTATCGAACGGAAACGCTGAAATCCAGTCGATACGGTGCAATTGGTTACTACCCATCATAATCACGCATTCTGCGCCAAAACAGACGAAATTACCGATATAAAGCTGATCAATCGGCTTGTCTGGCGTGGCAGGCTTATCATGTAAATAACGTACTACACAGCGCTCAAAACCTTGATCCCAATAGGCTGAATAGTAGGAATAATTCCCTTTAATATGAATATTCGGGTTCTTCACAGTTTTTGAGATGAACTCAAATTCACACCAATGATTCACAGGCGAATTAATTAACTTTTCGAACATAGGGAGACAAGAATAATAAGGAATGGATCATTATACCGAATTGCGCTGCAAGCTGAATCAACAATCTCAATCTAGTCCGTGAAGAAAATTTTAAAGTAAATGCTGATCTAAGGGCTTTGAGGAATACGCGCAATGACTTTGATTTCGAAGTCAAAACCTGCCAGCCAGGTCACCCCCACAGCCGTCCAGTTCGGATAAGGCTTTTGGGTAAAAATCTGGTTTTTAACTTTCATAATGCTTTCAAACTGCTGTTCAGGATTGGTATGAAAGGTGGTGACATCGACAATATCATCAAAAGTACAACCAGCCGCTGCCAATGTCGCAGCTAAATTTTGAAAAGCCCGTTCTACCTGTTTTTCAAAATCTGGTTCAGGAGAGCCATCTTCACGACTACCGACCTGACCTGAAACAAACAGTAAATCTTGCGATTTGATTGCAGCAGAATAACCATGTTGTTCATACAGGGCATGGCGGTCTTGGGGAAATATTGCAGTTCTAGTCATGGCTATTCTCTTTGAAATACTTACTATGAAAAATTTTTCTTAAAGCATCTGGCAGTTTCACATACGCTTCGTATGTAAACATAATTGACATACGCTGCGTATGTCAATTAAAATTTTTGTAATGCTGAAGTGAGAATAGAAATGTCTGTTCGTGAATTAAAAATGGCCGAGACCCATAAAAAACTGATTCAAGTGGCACGCCGTGCATTTGGGGAATATGGCTATGCAGAGACTTCAATGGATAAACTCACAGCAGAAGCAGGGCTGACCCGTGGTGCGCTATATCATCATTTTGGTGATAAAAAGGGCTTATTTGCGGCAGTGGTCGATCAGATTGATTCAGAAATGGCTTCATCTGCCCAGCAACATCTGGAGCAGCCTGATGATCTTTGGGAAGGATTGATGCTAGAAGGGCGGACCTATATTCAAAATGCCCTGAATCCGGAATTCCAGCGCATTGTACTGCGTGACGGGCCGGCTGTGCTGGGTGATCCAGCGCATTGGCCAAGTCAAAATAAATGCTTGCAATCAACACGTGAATGTGTAGAACAGTTATTGGCTGAGGGTCGATTAAAACCAGTCGATGCGCTTGCTACCGCGGTCTTGCTAAATGGCGCAGCAATGAATGCAGCACTGTGGGTGGCATCCAGCGATGATCCTGCACAGGTTTTACCTCAGGCTTTACAGGCATTTGAAGCATTGGCTTCTGGCTTCTTAAAATAAAATCGATAGAAATTTTCAGGATTAATAAAAAACCCCTCAAGCGAGGGGTCTTACAGCCTAAAAATATCTAAATAAAAATTAGATATATTCAACTTTGGAAATTTCGTATTCCACTTCACCTTGTGGTGTCACGATTTTCACTTCGTCGCCTTCGTTTTTACCTAAAAGGCCACGTGCGATCGGAGAGTTCACAGAGATCTTGTTAATCTTAAAGTCTGCTTCGTCATCACCCACGATTTTGTAAGTTTTTTGTTCTTCAGTGTCCAGATTTTCAATGGTCACTGTCACGCCAAATACAACACGACCGTTTTGTTCCAGTGCTTTAACATCAATCACCTGGCAAGCACCAAGTTTACCTTCGATGTCCTGAATACGACCTTCACAGAAGCCCTGTTGTTCACGTGCAGCATGATACTCTGCATTTTCCTTTAGATCTCCATGTTCACGTGCTTCAGCAATTGCAGCTGTAATACGCGGGCGATCAACAGTTTTTAGCTGATGTAATTCTTTTTCCAAGGCAAGTTTGCCTTCAGGAGTCATAGGATAACGTTGCATAGTTGTCCCTCAAAATTAGGTATGTAAGTAAAATACAAAGTGTATAAATGAAAAAAAGCCCGCCACCGAGAAGGTGGCGGGACTTCTCAGTAACGAATTAACCTACTGTTAAATCTTGCAAACGATATACATCCATCGGCAATTTAATTGCTAAAGCTTGGCATACTGCATCCGCACCATTCAAGGTAGTTGTGTTATACACTTTACCTTGAAGTGCGGAACGACGGATCGAGAATGAATCTTCCTGCGCTTTTTTACCTTCAGTCGTATTGATTACAAGGTGGATTTCGCCGTTTTTGATACGGTCCACAATGTTTGGACGACCTTCAGTTACTTTGTTTACGCGTTCACATTCAAGACCAGCTTCGCTAATCACTTTAAATGTACCATCAGTTGCAAGAATCTTGAAGCCTAGGTCAATCAATTGTTTCGCAATGCCTGCTGCACGAGGTTTATCTGAGTCACGTACAGAAATGAATGCGTGTTTCACTTCACCTTCTGTCGGAAGACCAGGTAGACGTTCGTTCGCACCTAAAACAGCTTTATAGAATGCTTCACCAAATGTTTTACCAACGCCCATGACTTCGCCTGTAGATTTCATCTCAGGACCAAGGATCGGGTCAACGCCAGGGAATTTGTTGAATGGGAACACTGCTTCTTTGACAGAGAAGTGTTCAGGGATAATCTCTGAAGTGAATCCTTGAGATTCTAGAGATTGACCCGCCATACAACGTGCAGCCACTTTCGCTAAAGATTCGCCGATACACTTAGAAACGAACGGCACAGTACGTGATGCACGTGGGTTCACTTCCAGGATGTAAACGTCTTTGCCTTTGACCGCAAACTGAACGTTCATTAGACCAATTACGCCAAGTTCTTTTGCCATTGCAATTGTCTGACGACGCATTTCGTCCTGAATCTCTTTAGAAAGAGAGTAAGGAGGAATCGAACATGCTGAGTCACCAGAGTGAATACCTGCTTGTTCAATATGCTGCATGATGCCGCCAATCACAACGTCTTTACCGTCAGATACGCAGTCTACGTCAACTTCGATGGCATCATCCAGGAAACGGTCAAGCAGAACAGGCGCTTCGTTTGATGCTTGAACCGCATCACGTAAGTAGCGTTTGAGTTCTTCATCGTTATACACGATTTCCATCGCACGGCCACCAAGGACGTAAGAAGGGCGTACCACAAGTGGGTAGCCTACTTTAGATGCCTCAGCCATACCTTCTTCAGCAGATTTTACGATGCTGTTGTTTGGTTGACGAAGTTGTAGACGTTGAATCATTTGTTGGAAACGTTCACGGTCTTCTGCACGGTCAATCGCATCAGGAGATGTACCGATAATTGGCGCACCTGCTTCTTCTAAAGCACGAGCCAGTTTCAAAGGTGTTTGACCACCGTACTGAACGATAATACCTTTCGGCTTCTCGATACGTACGATTTCAAGCACATCTTCAAGTGTAATTGGTTCGAAGTACAAACGGTCAGATGTGTCGTAATCCGTAGAAACTGTTTCTGGGTTACAGTTCACCATGATCGTTTCGTAACCGTCTTCACGCATTGCAAGCGCCGCGTGTACACAGCAGTAATCGAATTCGATACCTTGACCGATACGGTTAGGACCGCCACCAATCACCATGATCTTGTCACGAGTCGATGGATTTGCTTCACATTCTTCATCGTAAGTTGAGTACATGTAAGCTGTATCAGATTCGAATTCTGCAGCACATGTATCGACACGTTTGTAAACTGGCGTTACGCCCAGGTTCCAACGGTGTTTACGGAATTGTTTTTGTGAAATACCCATCAAGTTCGCAATGCGAAGATCTGATAAACCTTTACGTTTGAATGCACGGATGTTATCCGCATTCAAATCACCAAAACCTAAAGTTTTGATCTGGTTTTCAGTTTTGATGATGTCTTCGATTTGGATCAAGAACCAACGGTCGATGTTGGTCGCAGCAAAGACTTCATCAAGCGTGAAGCCGTGACGGAATGCATCGCCCACGTACCAGATACGCTCAGGACCTGGAACTTTAAGCTCTTGTAAAATTTTCTCACGCGCACCTTCAGTACCCGCTTCGATTTTCTCATCAAAGCCAGATGCACCGACTTCAAGACCACGAAGCGCTTTTTGCATAGACTCCTGGAAGTTACGGCCAATGGCCATCACTTCACCCACAGATTTCATCTGTGTTGTCAAAGTTGCATCAGCTTGTGGGAATTTCTCGAAGTTGAAACGAGGAATCTTAGTAACTACATAGTCAATCGCAGGTTCGAATGATGCAGGTGTTGTACCGCCAGTAATGTCATTTTTCAGTTCATCAAGGGTATAACCTACAGCCAGTTTCGCCGCAATTTTCGCAATTGGGAAACCAGTTGCTTTAGACGCAAGCGCAGATGAACGAGAAACACGCGGGTTCATCTCGATCACAACCATACGGCCATCTTTCGGGTTAATACCGAACTGAACGTTAGAACCGCCTGTTTCTACACCAATTTCACGAAGTACAGCTAGAGAAGCGTTACGTAGTAACTGGAATTCTTTATCTGTAAGCGTTTGCGCAGGCGCAACAGTGATCGAGTCACCTGTGTGCACGCCCATTGGGTCGAAGTTTTCAATGGTACATACAATGATACAGTTGTCGTTTTTGTCACGAACAACTTCCATTTCGTACTCTTTCCAGCCAATTAATGATTCATCGATCAATAATTGTTTGGTTGGAGAAAGATCGAAACCGCGTTCACAGATTTCAATGAATTCTTCTTTGTTGTATGCGATACCGCCGCCTGAACCACCCATGGTGAATGATGGACGGATAATCACAGGGAAACCGAAGCGCGCTTGAATTTCTAAAGCTTCTTCCATTGATTCGGCAATGTCTGCTTTTGGACATTCAAGACCAATTTTACGCATTGCCTGGTCGAACAGTTTACGGTCTTCAGCTTTTTCAATCGCTTCTTTGGTCGCACCGATCAGTTCAACATTGAATTTTTCTAAAATGCCGTGCTCATCAAGGGCAAGGGCACAGTTCAATGCAGTTTGACCACCCATTGTAGGAAGAACTGCGTCTGGGCGTTCTTTCTCAATGATTGCTGCAACAGTCTGCCAGGTAATCGGTTCGATATACGTTGCGTCTGCCATCGCAGGGTCAGTCATAATGGTTGCTGGATTAGAGTTCACCAAAATAACACGGTAGCCTTCTTCACGAAGCGCTTTACACGCTTGCGCGCCTGAATAGTCAAACTCACACGCCTGACCAATCACAATAGGACCAGCACCGATAATTAAGATGCTTTTAATGTCTGTACGTTTAGCCATGATGCTTCCTTAATTACTTCTTAGATGCTTCGATAAGTTCGATGAAATGATCGAACAATGGTGCGCAGTCATGTGGACCAGGGCTTGCTTCAGGGTGACCCTGGAAGCTGAATGCAGGTTTGTCTGTGCGATGGATACCTTGGTTAGTACCATCAAACAGTGAGCGATGAGTCACACGCAATACCGCAGGCAAGGTGCTTTCATCCACTGCGAAGCCGTGGTTTTGAGAAGTAATCATCACTGTACCAGTTTCAATGTTTTGTACAGGATGGTTGGCACCGTGATGGCCGTGAGGCATTTTCACAGTCTTGGCACCGCTTGCAAGCGCAAGAATCTGATGACCCAGGCAAATCCCGAATACAGGAATATTGCGGGCATCTTCTACAATTGTTTTTACAGCTTCAATTGCGTAGTCACATGCAGCTGGATCGCCAGGGCCGTTCGACAGGAACACGCCATCTGGATTCAGTGCAAGTACGTCAGCAGCAGGAGTTTGCGCAGGCACAACGGTCAATTTACAACCGCGATCTGCAAGCATACGTAAGATGTTGGTTTTGACACCGTAATCGTATGCAACAACATGGAATTTAAATTCTGGTTGAGCGAAGCCTTTACCTAAAGTCCATGAACCTTCAGTCCATTCAAAACCTTCAGGATCACAGCATTCTTTTGCAAGGTCTAAACCATTCAGACCACCGAATGCGCGTGCTTTTTCAAGTGCTTCTTCTTCAGTGATGTTTTCGCCTGCAAGGATACAACCGTTTTGTGCACCTTTATCACGCAAAATTCGAGTTAATCGTCGCGTGTCGATGTCAGCAATAGCCACTACATTGTGCTGTTCTAGATATTCACCTAGTGATTGTTCAGCACGGAAGTTACTGTGTAATAAAGGAAGGTCACGGATAATTAAACCGTTTGCCCATACTTTATGAATACGACCTGATTCTGCGTCTTCTTCGTTGCAACCCGTATTACCGATATGTGGGTAAGTTAAAGTTACAAGCTGCTGTGCATAACTTGGATCAGTCAAAATTTCTTGATAGCCAGTCATGGCAGTGTTGAAAACGACTTCACCAGTCGTACAACCCGATGCGCCAATCGAAGTACCTTTAAAGATAGTTCCGTCGGCAAGGGCTAAAATTGCTGGGGTGCTCAAACCAAAGCTCCTGAAATTTAGGCTGTAAAAAAGCGAGTAGACGAAAAAAAAGGAAGGTTAATTTTTAAACCTACCCTCCTATGTCTGCTCGCTTGAACTTAACACGGCATTATACGCAGTAACACCTGCTAAGTCCAATAGCTTTGCTGCAAAAGTATGAGATAAATGGCTTGCTTTTTGCTTGAAAGTCTGTTTCATGATCAATGTTGAAAAATGTAACCATTTAATAATTGTCAGACAAATCAAGTCTTAAATTTTATCGAATTTACTAAAATGAAATCGTCAAAACATAACTAAAGGCAAAAGACATGGCTACCCCAACTAAAACTACAACATCTAAAAAAAATCTGAATGTCGTTGTCACAGAAACTGCCGAGCAGCTTGAAAAAGCAGCAATAGAGGCGAAAGAGCAGGCAGTGGAAACGCTTGGCGAAAGCAAAGAAAATATTGAAGCTGAAGTAAAAAAACTGAGCAATACTGTGACTGATCAGCTGACCCAGTTTAAACAGGATTTACTGCAGCGCATCGATACCCTGAAAGAGCAGTTGTTTGGCTCACAAAAAGAGTTGAATGAACTGACCAGCTTTATCAAAACCGAATTTAATGTGGTCATTGATGATCTATCGAAACTCGGTAAAGAATTAAAAGAAGATGTCACCCAGATTTCGACCAAACATAAGGATCATCTGGCAGATACCCTAAAACGCTCTAAAGACAGTACGATTGAAGTTTTGAAAAAAGTTAAACCCGTCGTTGTAAAAGGAGAAACCGAAGAAAAAGAAACTGATCTAAAAAGTTAAACAAGCAACAAAACAAAAAAAGCAGCTGAAGGGGAGCATCTAAGTTCTCCTTTCGTGTTGTACGCAACACTGACTCATAAAAAAAAATAGGGGGTCATGATGCAACATCATCTTATAGCGGCAATATTTCTACTCGCCTTGATCATGGTTCTGAATCTTGAAACCTGGAAAAGCCGTCTAGCCTATCTTGCCATGGTGACATTGAGTTTTAGCTATCTCAGTGTTTTACAGGCCGCAGTTTCCATTATTGCGATTACGATGATTCTGATTTTTTACGCTGCTGTGACAACAGTACAGAGAAATGCAAGACTACATCACTAATCCACTTACCCTGAACTGCAGGCAAAATAAAAAACGTGAGACCGATGAGCCTCACGTTTTTATATTTTTATCATTTGTGTATTACAGGAGAGTATTTACATCCTAGAACACATGTAACCAGTCACGCTTGTTATGAAAGTCTGCCTGTGGACTGCTGTGCTGCATGGCATAGTATTGATCGCCTTGAGGGGTTTTCAATACAGCAGACAAGCCAAGGAACAGATCAGCCCATTTTAGCTTGTTCAGGGCCATAAAATCGGTTAGATCCAGACTGACATTGAGTCCATAATGGGTACGCTTGAGCTGGTTCAGGTCGATATCATAAGCCACTTGTGGCGGCATTTCTTCCGGATAACGGTATTCTTCAAACTGATAGGCTTGCCAGGCCTGAGAAGGAGAGAGATTGATTTCGCGATAAAAATCTTCGTCCTTTACCCCAATAAAAATTTCAAAACACGTCTGTTCCCAGAGAAAGTCCTGACGGGGGTGTGCTGCGACCAGTTCTGGCCAAAGCACATACTGGTTCGGATCGCGTAGCCAAAAACCCACATTCAATGTGGATGGGCCTTGCTGTTCAATCGCGCCGACCAGCGAGATCGCCTGAAAACGACGATCGAATGCATTCAGTTCGTAACTAGCCATAGATCCTGAACTTAGTTAGACAAGTGCGCAAAGCGAACAAGGTTAGACAGTTTTTGGTTCTGTTTCGGCGCTTTTTTGTAAAGCAACGCGATTTTACCAATGGTTTGTACGATTTCAGCACCTGTTGCTTCAACGATCTCAGTAATGAGAACAGCACGTGCTTCACGATCTTCAGCCACAACTTTCACTTTAATCAGTTCGTGGTCGTTCAGCGCACGCTCAAGTTCTTCGATCACATTTTCAGTCAGGCCTTTGTCACCAAGCATTACCACCGGGTTTAATGCATGTCCGATTTGACGTAAACGTTTACGTTCCTGAATAGATAAAGACGCCATGAGAGATAACCTGATTTTTAAAACGGCTTAGTATAGCAAAAGCAAAAAACAAACGCTTTATATTCTCCGGAAATAATCGGTGCTATCACATAAAAAATCCAACCAACTGTCTTAGATTTAGATACAGATCAATACTGCAAATCATGTGTTTTTCACGTACAATTAATAATTGGAAGTTTTTTTTATTTAGAGAGTTATGGCAACACGCATTACCAACCAGAAGTTATCCAAAAGTAGTCGTGCGTGGATGAGAGAGCATCTCGATGACTTTTATGTGAAGAAAGCGCAAAAAGAAGGTTATCGGGCACGTGCAGCGTATAAACTTCTTGAGATTCAAGAAAAATACGGCATTATCAAACCAGGTATGACGGTTGTCGATCTGGGCGCAGCGCCAGGAAGCTGGTCGCAAATTGCTGGCAAACTGGTCGGTTCTAAAGGTCTGGTGATCGCATCGGATATCCTGGAAATGGATGCACTGCCAGATGTGACCTTTCTGCAAGGTGACTTTCGTGAGCAGGAAGTGTTCGATAAATTGTTAAATATTTTAGATGGACGTACGGTAGACGTTGTAATTTCCGATATGGCCCCCAATACATCAGGTAATAAGGCTGTAGATCAACCGCGTCAGATCTATCTCTGTGAACTGGCCCTCGACTTTGCCAACAAGGTTTTAGGTCCTAAAGGTCAGTTTATTGTTAAAGTCTTCCAGGGCACTGGCTTTGATGAATTCCGTAAGGAAGTTGTTAATAGTTTTGATGTTCTGAAAACGGTAAAACCTGCTGCATCGCGTGCTCGCTCGAAAGAAGTCTTTCTGGTGGGGCAGGGGCGCAAGAAGGCTTCTAAATAAAGTCTACTTGCCAACACGCTAAAAATTGTGCATTTTGTACGTTTTTAATAATTGCAAGTTGAACAAACTTGGAAATTCAGGTCACCCGCGAGGGCATGATCAAATTAGATTGGAAATGGGAATAAAGCTTTGAGCGATCTTTTTAAGAATGCCGTATTGTGGCTCGTGATACTGGGTGTGCTGGTGCTCATCTTCAGCAACGTCAGTGATCGCAATCAGCCGACAACAATGAACTATTCAGAGTTTGTTGCAGCGGTGAATGACGGCCAGATTAAGCAAGTGACAATAGATGGCGAAAGAATTCGTGGTGAGAAATCAAACGGTTCCGAGTTTGAAAGTATTCGTCCTGCAGTTCAGGATCCTGAACTGATGCCAAATCTCATCAAGAACAATGTGGTTGTTGAAGGTACTGCACCACAACGCCAAGGCTTGTTGATGCAGTTGCTGATTGCAAGTTTCCCTGTGCTCTTAATCATTTTGTTATTCATGTTCTTTATGCGCAACATGGGTGGCGGTGCAGGCGGTAAGAACGGCCCGATGAGCTTTGGTAAGTCGAAGGCGAAAATGTTGTCTGAAGACCAGATTAAAGTCACCTTTACTGATGTTGCGGGTTGTGATGAAGCAAAACAGGAAGTTGTAGAAATCGTTGACTTCCTGAAAGATCCTGCAAAATTCAAACGTCTAGGTGCAACTATTCCTAAGGGCGTCCTGATGGTGGGTCCTCCAGGTACGGGTAAAACCCTGCTTGCAAAAGCGATTGCAGGTGAAGCGAAAGTTCCATTCTTCAGTATTTCCGGTTCTGACTTCGTAGAAATGTTTGTGGGTGTTGGTGCATCTCGTGTACGTGACATGTTCGAACAGGCGAAGCGTCATGCGCCATGTATCATCTTCATCGATGAGATTGATGCTGTTGGTCGTCACCGTGGTTCAGGTACAGGTGGTGGTCACGATGAACGTGAACAGACACTGAACCAGATGCTGGTTGAAATGGACGGTTTCGAAGGCAATGAAGGTATTATCGTCATCGCGGCAACTAACCGTGCTGATGTACTGGATAAAGCCTTACTTCGTCCAGGTCGTTTTGACCGTCAAGTAATGGTTGGCTTGCCAGACATTAAAGGCCGTGAGCAAATCCTGAATGTTCACTTGAAGAAACTGCCGTCTACAACGGGTGTGGATGTGAAAGTCCTGGCTCGTGGTACTCCAGGCTTCTCTGGTGCGCAGTTGGCAAACCTTGTAAACGAAGCAGCATTATTCGCGGCACGTCGTAACAAGAATACTGTCGACATGCATGACTTTGAAGATGCTAAAGACAAGCTGTATATGGGTCCTGAACGTAAATCGATGGTACTTCGTGAAGAAGAGCGTCGTGCTACGGCTTACCATGAAGCAGGACATGCAATTGTTGCGGAAATGCTGCCAGGTACTGACCCTGTGCATAAAGTAACGATCATGCCGCGTGGTTGGGCATTAGGTGTAACCTGGCAGTTGCCTGAGTTTGACCAGACCAGCCATTACAAAGATAAAATGCTGAATGATATTTCGATCTTGTTCGGTGGTCGTATCGCAGAAGAAGTCTTCATTAACCAGATGTCGACTGGTGCCTCAAATGACTTTGAACGTGCAACCAAAGTTGCGCGTGCGATGGTGACCAAATACGGTATGTCTGACAAGTTAGGCGTAATGGTCTATGAAGATGACTCGCAACAGTCATTCATGGGCAGTATTGGTAGCCGTACAATTTCTGAAGCGACTCAACAGCAGGTCGATGCTGAAGTACGCCGTATCATCGATGAGCAATATAAAGTGGCTCGTGATATTCTGGAAAATAACAAAGATATCGCACATGCCATGGTGAAAGCGTTGATGGAATGGGAAACAATCGATCGCGAGCAAATCCGTGACATCATGGAAGGTCGTGAGCCTAAGCCACCTAAGGTCTATGTTTCAGACAATCCTGTGATTGATGTAACACCGAAAGATGGTCCGTTGACTCCTCCGCCATTACCAGCCAATTAAGCTGAAAATAAAAAAACCACCTTCGGGTGGTTTTTTTATGGCAATGATTTGGATTGTTTTGGCTTGATGCTATATTCAGCTATAAAAAACCAATGGGCAAGAATAAAAATGACAATACCTGTTTTGGAATCCCGTATTTATCAGTTACGTTTAGAACCACTAACTTGGGAGCATTTGACAGATTTAGAAGCAGCTTGTGCTGAAGGGGATTTGGGAGAAGTGCTTTATAATTCTGTACCTTACTTAAGCGAATTAAAACAATATGTACAGCAAGCTTTAGCTCAACAAGCTCAGGGTACAAGGATGGCTTTTGCTGTGATTGATTTAACATCGGGTCGAGCGATTGGAACCACCAGTTATCATGATATCAAGCCTGAAATTCCACGTGTTGATATTGGTTATACCTGGTATGCACAGCGTTATCAGCGTACCTATGTGAATCGGGTCTGTAAATATCTCCTGTTAAGTTATGCCTTTGAAGAGCTTAATGCTCGGGTAGTAGGCTTTCGTACGGATCATCTGAATCTAAAAAGTCAAAAAGCCATTGAAGCTCTAGGAGCTAAACGGGATGGCATCATTCGATGTCATATGTTGCGTAAAGATGGTCAGACAGTGCGGGATAGCTATATCTATAGCATTTTAAGAAATGAATGGGTAGAGGTAAGATCACAGTTACAATCTAAGCTTATGCAATACTCAAATAAACCGCAGTTTGAAATTTAATTCTGGTTTGTTTCAGCTTTGCTTTATATCTCTATCCATACGACAATACGCTAGTTATTGGATTTAGGACGAAAACATGCAGCTGATGCCGTTATTACCACGCGTATGGACATTTGGACACTTAACACTGGATCTGTCCCAGCCGCATGTGATGGGAATTCTGAATGTTACACCGGATTCATTTAGTGATGGGGGCAAACATAATTCTCAAGATGCTGCAGTAGCGCGTGCATTGGAAATGATGGCAGAAGGCGCAACAGTTATTGATGTGGGTGGCGAGTCGACCCGTCCGGGTGCATCGGTGGTTGAAGTAAAAGAAGAAATTCGCCGTGTGGTGCCTGTAGTTGAAGAACTAGCCAAGCACAATGTCGTGATTTCAATTGATACTTCCCAGCCAGAAGTGATTAAGGCTGCAGTGAAAGCTGGAGCACATATCTGGAATGATGTTCGTGCACTGACACGACCGAATGCCTTGCTAACTGCTGCTGAGTTGGATATTCCGGTAATTATTATGCATATGCGTGGTGAACCTACTACGATGAATAATCTGGATCAGTATCAAGATGTCACGCTTGATGTCATTGCGGAATTAAAACAGCGGGTGCAGGACGCTTTAGATGCCGGGGTGAAAGCTGAGCACATTATGATTGATCCCGGTTTTGGATTTGCCAAAAATGCTGAACAGAACCTGAAACTATTGAACGAATTGTACAAACTGACTCAACTTGGTTATCCAATATTGTCTGCGTTATCACGTAAACGCTTCATTGGACAGGTGCTGGGTGGAGCAGAAGCCGTAGAACGCGCAGTGGGGTCAGTAGCAGCACACTTGCTAAGTATTCAACAAGGTGCCTGCATGGTACGTGTACATGATGTCAAAGCGACAGCAGATGCGATTAAGGTCTGGAAGGCAATGCAAGCTGCGGTTTAATTGTTGGCTAGATTGCATGTCAAGTGGCGTGCTGTTTGGCTTTTAAGCGGCAATATGGTATATAGGGCACGCTTAATTTTTAGTTATAGTTTTAGAGTGCCTGTAATGTTTGCAGATTTACTTCTCCCAATGTTCGATGATGAATATTATCCCGATATTCTGGTTGCTGAAGTAAAGCAGCACATCGAACGTTTTGCCAAAAAGGTGACAAAATCTGGTTTATCTGAATATGAGATTTATCAGTTTGCCAATGCGACTGTGGCAGAAATCAATGAAATGAAGCCGCAGTTCGAAGACCTGGATTCCTCTTTAGATGATACCGCAGCAGATTATATTGCTGAAGCCATGATGATGGTGGTGCAGGAACAGGGATACTTCGAAGTTGAAATGGAAGAATTGGTCGCCACTCGCGAATGGTAAAAAAAGCCCTGTTTTTACAGGGCTTTTTTTAATGATCTAAAAATGCTTCTTTAAAATTTTTATAATGAATTTCATCCAGCAGTTTCTGTTCTTCCTGCATGCAGCGTTGATGTAATTCTAGATAATATTTTTTTAAATCCTTTTGCAGTGGCACAGGTTCCGGCTCTTTACTTTGCGACTGTTGATAAGACCAGTAAGCCATTTGGCGGATATGCTGCAAACGTACCAGCAGGGTGCTGCGGGTAGAGTTTCTAAAGCCGGGCTCAATTAACACTGCTACAAAACTGCTGAAGGCAAGTAGACCCAGGCAAGGTAAAGCAATGAACGCTGAATGCAAATACTGGTAATTAATCAGTGAAAGAACAACAATCAGGGTTTGAATATACAAACAGAATTGCAGGCGCTTTGCGTAGCGTACAGAACTGTACTTGGCCTGAAACTGGGCACGCCAGATATAGGGATAGAGCATACTAATAAGTACGATCGTACCCGCACTAATGGCCTGATTCTTTGAATCCATAAAGTCTGGATAAAAAGGCAGGGAAAAGCACAGACCACAAAATGCTGTAATCAGCATCAAAATCCCGATACGCAAATATAAATACGGATCAATGGTTTGATTCAAATATTTATAGCGGCTATAGCTAAGTCTGCAAAAGAATGCATCAGGATGACGTAACTGTAATCTGGCTAGATCGAAAGAGCGGGGTGCGGACATGAGGAGGCACACTCTATTTATAAATTTCAGGCACAAAAAAACCAGCTCATTGCTGGGTTTCTGCATTTGCACCATTTTAAACTGAATCAAAATGGTGCCCGAGGCCAGACTCGAACTGGCACGCTTTGTGGGCGGGGGATTTTAAATCCCCTGTGTCTACCGATTTCACCACTCGGGCATGCGCGCCATCATAGATGAGCAGCGAGAGCTTGGCAAGATGATTTCTTATTATTTGTTTTATTTTCAGGCAATTTAGCCATTAAAATTTAAAAGAAAGTGAAGCTTATGTTATTCAAAGCTTTAAATTTCAATAAATTAATGGATTTACAGCATTTCATCCAGATAACTGTCCACATCAATATGTTTAATGCTTTTACAGTACTGGTGTTCAGATTTGAATAACTGGCTATACAGGTCGGCATAGCGGTTTAGCTGACGCTTGAGTACTTCATATTCAGGACTTTGAGCCGAAGTCATGTAGAGTTTTAATCGGGTTCTCAGGCTTTGCTTGTATGCCCAGAAACACACACGACGCAGTTGATGCAGCTGATAATATTCACTGTCCTGACTGTTTTGACGAAACAGATTTTCCTTATAAAAACGCACAAAGCCAAAACTGACACCAAAGAACAGGAGCGCCCACATCACAAACTGACTTTGTAAAAATTGAATATTCAGGGCAGACAGAATGACGATTACAGCAAGCTTGACAGGACTATGTCGTAATAGTTGATAAAGTGAATGCGAAGAATGCCGAATCTGTTTAATGACTAAGGGAACAATCAGCATCAAGAATAAAAGAATTGCCAGAATGGCATAGGCTTGTGCCTGAAAGTTACTCAGCTCAGTAAAATTACTCAGAAAAATATCTTTCAGTACGAAACTGATGGGCACAAAAATCATGCTCGCCAGTAGCCAAGGAATAAATTCACGACGGTCATCCAGTACACCTCTGGTCTTGATCTGGCTATAAAACAGGTAATTGTGCTTAAAAGCCGCCGGATAGAGCCGCTGAAGTTGCTGAAGCAGCACATTGACTTGTTGGTTTTGCATGTATGAAGTCGAGCAGGAGATGGATGAGTAAGATTACTATAAAGTAAATTGCTGAATTTTTCCGAAAAATTGCAATGCGCAATTAAATCATCTCACTTGCAGCAGGATTTTGTCTTTTTGTCCGGGAATTATGCGAAAATAGCCCATTGTAAATATTATTTGTAAGGGCAGTTCATGACTGATCAATCTCCTGAGACTTTAAGCGACATCGAAATTCTGGATCTGTTACAGACAATGAAAAACGATGAATTAGATACCGAAGCGAAAGAAGCTATTCGTCAGGGTGGTAAAGCGGGTCGTCAGGAAGCGCATAAACAGGCGCTGGTTAAATTGCATCAGTCATTTGAAGAAAAATTTGTTGAAGCAGTGTCTATCGCGCTTCATTTGAATGAAGCTCAGATCAAAAAGATTCGTTACAAGAAAGACCGTATCCGTATTTTAAAAGCGCGTGGTATTGATTACCTGGCGATTGATGGTGCGGAAACTGCATTTGTATTGGCACAGATCGCGCAGGCTATTGTGCGTGAAGATGCAATCGTGACGCATGACCTGCATAATATTTTCCCCTTCTGGAAAGAAGGCTGGCCTATGGTGCAGTTCGATAATGCCTATAAAATTCTGGAAGATGATATTCGTATTCACTACCAAGCAGTATTAGATGCATTGATCAGCAAATACTGATTCGAATAAAAAAGCACCTTAGGGTGCTTTTTTTAATGGTCATAAATCCAGCGCAATAAACCGCGTACAGGCCAAATAAATAAGCGCCACCATGTGATTAGAGGATAAATCGCCCAAAAAGGTTCAAATGACATGGTGTTGTCGTAACTTTTTCGACGTCTTTCATAGCTATACGGTGTGATCATGCAGGCGAAAATCAGTAATCCTACCGCTAAAAATAAAAATAGCGCATTTTGCTGTTTGGCAAAGAAAAAATAAATTAGATACAGCGCAGAATAAAAACTAAAACACGCAAGTAGGGCAGAAATAGACATCGATTCATCCTTTCAATTTTTATATTCTTTTTTTTAGTGTAACGTCTGTAGAAGAATCAGATTAACCTGATTCTTCCTCAATATTATTTTTATTGGGTTCCAGTAAGCGAGTCACCAGCAACTGGTCAATTTTGAAATGATCGACATCGACAACTTCAAATTTATAACCTGCATGAATCACGATATCAGCCGGACGTGGAATCTTGCGCAGCTTGTACATCATAAAACCAGCCAGCGTTTCATAATTCTCTTCATCTGGCATTTCATCAATGCCTAAGGCGTGTTTCATGTCTTCAATTGGCGTACTGCCTTCAATCAGCCATGAATCAGCATCACGTTTAAAGATCTGCTGATCTTCTTCCATTGGTGTTACCCAGTCACCCATTACGGTAATCATGATGTCAGACAGGGTAATCACACCCACGACAAGTGCATATTCGTTAATGACCACTGCAAACTTTTCTTTGCTCGAACGGAAGCGGTCCAGAAGTTCAGATAACGTCAGGGTGTCCGGAATCATCAACACATTACGAATGGTGGATTCATTTAGCTGATTGATTTTCTGGTTGTTGAGAATACGGACCAGAATGTCTTTGGCATCGACATAGCCAATCACCTGATCGATATTTTCATTACAGACCAGAAATTTGGAATAAGGATATTGCGCCAGTTTTTGACGAATACTGTCTTCAGCTTCAGTCAGGGTAAAGAACACCACATTTTCACGTGTGGTCATACTGGAAGGAACATTACGTTCTTCAAGTTCAAACACGTTTTCAATAAAGTGGTGTTCCTGCTTTTGTAACACGCCAGCCTGAGCACCGGCATCCATCACCGCAGAAATATCTGCAAAGGTAATATTGTCATCACGAATCGTATTGACTTTGAATAAACGGAACAACAAATTGGCAATGGCATTAATTATCCAGGCCAATGGCTTGCAGATTTTAATAAAAATTTGAATCGGGTTGATAACTGCGACTGAAATTTTTTCCGGTGCAATCATTGCCAGGCGTTTTGGCATCAGGTCGGCAAACAGAATGAATAATGAAGTCACCAGAGTGAAAGATAAGGCAAAGCTGATGTTCTCGGTCCAAGGACCATCATATATACGCGAGACAAATTCGGCGATATAAGGACGGAAAGCCCCTTCACCCAGAATACCGCCGAGGATGGCGACAGCATTTAAGCCAATTTGGGAGGCAGCAAAGAAGTCTGCTGAGTTTTCCTGTAAGTCCAGCACTTTCTGGGCACGGACGTCGCCTGATTCGGCCAAAATTTTAAGTTTGACCTTACGGGCACCTGCGAGTGCGATTTCAGTCAGTGATAAAAAACCAGCCCCCGCGATGAGTATTAAGATAATCACGATGTTTTGAAAGAGGCTCACGTAATCCACCTGTGGATTGATATTATCTTGGAATATTTTTAACACAAAAAAGGACTTGAGGTGTAAAAACAGATCTCAAGTCCTTACAGTATAAGCTTAAAAAATAATAATTTATGCGAAATTCATTTTAATAAGGTGAAAATTGCGAATTATTCTGCATAAATTCACGATTCTCTTCTTCAATCATCTGGCGCGCTACATACAAAATCAGCTGACGCAACCAGCGATGTGCCGGATGATGATGCAGTAATGGACACCATGCCATCTTCAGTTCAAATTCAGGAATATAGAAAGGGGGATCTTTAAGTAGCAAATTATGGTTCTTGGCTTGCAGGCGGGCAATACGGGTTGGTAGCGTTGCTACCAGATCTACATTTGACGCCAAAAGTCCCGGCATCTGATAGTGACGGGTAAATACTGAAATCTTACGTTTTTGCCCAATACGTTCCAGCGCCTGATCAATCCAGCCAAGTCCGGCCTGCTTCTCAGGATTAACCCCGAAACCCACGCCCATGCCGGTTTTAGATACCCAGATATGCTGTGCATCTAAATAGCTTTTCAGATTCAGATTGCCAGCGGCAGGATGTTTATTATTTAACAGACAAGAAAAGCTGTCACGCCACACCAGTACCTGATGGAAACTTTGCGGAATTTCATTAAACCGGTTAATCGCCAGGTCAACCTTACCTTGTTCCATGTCACGATAAGACACATCACTAGGTGTCAGGAAGTCCAGAACTACATTCGGTGCTTCAGAGCGTAAAGCCTTGACCAAGCGCGGTACCAGCGTCGCTTCAGCATAATCTGAAGTCATGATACGGAACACACGATTTGAGGTATAAGGGCGGAACTCGGTACGGGGTTCCAGAATCATGGACAGATCAGACAGGGCATCGCGAATACGTGGCTGCAGTTCGAGTGCACGTTCAGTCGGTGTCATCCCTTCAGAAGAACGGATCAGGAGGGGATCATTAAATAAATTGCGCAGACGACGCAAAATGTTACTCATGGCAGGCTGAGTCACGCCGAGTTGCTCAGCTGCACGTGTGACATTTTTTTCGCGAAGAAGTACATCAAGATAAATTAATAGATTGAGATCGACCCGCTCCAGATTCATAAAAAAAATACCGAAAATAAAATCATGAAATTATAGTGATTATGCCATAAGTACTGCGGCTTGTGTACGTGACCGATGAAAAAAAAGCCACCGAATTTATAGCAGTTTTTATTCATTTTCAAGCAAGAGGAATCTATTAATCAAGTCTGGGTTTTTTCTGTCAATTTGGTCAATTACCGGATCAAACTGGATACCTGTTTTTAGTTAAATCAGGGTAAGTGAAAATGATTTCAAGACAAGAAATGAGTCAATGATTAATAGTATATAAATTATGTGAAATATATAGTTTTGCATTAATTCAGTTTGCCGGAAATATAAAGGAAGACTGGCAAAAAAGACCAAAAAAATTAGGTCATCAAGCAAGTCAAGACTTAAGTCTAATGAATATTTTATATTCAATAAGCTGAAATTTTAGACAAAAATCTATTTTAAAAATTCAGAAATAAACTATTAATTACAATAATTTATATAAAAATGATCAATATATGATTAGACTTTCATCTACATATTTTTTAAATAAATAGTGATAATTCTTGCAGAATATTGGATTAATTTTTTTATTGCATCTAATCTCTAAACATCGCAACGAGCTGACTAAAATCTAAACAAAGTTTTGAGGGTCTGATTTTAGAACAACGTTGCAGAAAAATCCTAATATTATTACAGGAATATATCATGACTACATATCAAACAGCGATTGATGCAATCCGCGAATTAAAAGCGAAATTCGGCAACACTTGGGCAGACATCAGTCCTGAAGATGCTGCGCGTATGCAACTTCAGAACCGTTTCAAAACAGGTTTAGACATTGCAAAATACACAGCAGCAATTATGCGTCGTGATATGGCTGCTTATGATGCTGACTCTAGCAAATACACTCAATCTCTGGGTTGCTGGCACGGTTTCATCGCACAACAAAAAATGATTGCGAACAAAAAATACTTCGGTACAACTGAACGTCGCTACATCTACCTTTCTGGCTGGATGGTTGCAGCACTTCGTTCAGAGTTCGGTCCACTTCCTGACCAATCTATGCACGAAAAAACTTCTGTTCCTGCATTGATTGAAGAAATCTACACATTCTTACGTCAAGCTGACGCGAAAGAATTGAACGACCTGTTCCGTTCACTTAAAAAAGCTCAAGAAGCTGGTGACACTGCTAAAGCTGCTGAAATCACTTCTCAAATCGACAACTTCCAAACTCACGTTGTGCCAATCATTGCGGACATCGACGCTGGTTTCGGTAACGAAGAAGCAACTTACTTACTAGCGAAGAAAATGATCGAAGCGGGTGCTTGTGCACTTCAAATCGAAAACCAGGTGTCTGACGCGAAACAATGTGGTCACCAAGCGGGTAAAGTAACTGTTCCACACGAAGACTTCATCGCGAAAATCCACGCGCTTCGCTATGCATTCCTGGAAATGGGTCTTGACGACGGTATCATCGTTGCACGTACTGACTCTGAAGGCGCTGACTTGACTCAAAAAATCCCAGTGGTTAAAGAGCCAGGCGACATCGCTTCTCAATACATCAGCTACTTGGATACAACTGAAATTGACATTTCAGAAGCACAAGAAGACGAAATCCTGATCAAGCGTGATGGCAAACTACACCGTCCAAAACGTCTTGCTTCTGGTCTGTACCAGTTCCGCGAAGGCACTCAAATCGACCGCGTTGTACTTGACTGTGTAACTAGCCTTCAAAACGGTGCTGACCTTCTTTGGATCGAAACTGCGACTCCAAACGTAGCTGAAATCGCTCACATGGTTAACCGTGTTAAAGAAGTTGTTCCAAATGCGAAACTTGTTTACAACAACTCTCCATCGTTCAACTGGACTTTAAACTTCCGTCAACAAGCTTACGACCGTTGGGTTGCTGAAGGTAAAGACGTATCTGCATACGACCGCGCTAAACTAATGAGCGCTGAGTACGACAACACTGAATTGGCTGCTGAAGCTGACGAGAAAGTTCGTACATTCCAGGCAGATGCTTCTCGTGAAGCAGGTGTATTCCACCACTTGATCACTCTACCTACTTACCATACAGCTGCTCTTTCTACTCACGAGCTTGCTCAAGGTTACTTCGGTTCTGAAGGTATGTTGGCTTATGTTGCTGGCGTACAACGTAAAGAAATCCGTGGCGGTATCGCTTGTGTGAAACACCAAGCAATGGCGGGTTCTGACATCGGTGACGACCACAAAGAAATCTTCGCTGGTGACAACGCGCTTAAAGCGGGTGACGATGCGAAAAACACAATGAACCAATTCTCTGCTTAATCAGCTCTGAATCGATTCTAAAAAAACCCTGCGCAAGCAGGGTTTTTTTATGCCTAAAATAAAATGAATAACCTTATAAATTGTTGAAACAGCTAGATGAAAGGCAAAATCTTCATATTTTCTTCATGATTCAATTTTATACATATTTTTCTGTGATCAAGCCTTGCATTCTCTAGGCCACTGCCTGAATATCCTTAAGCTGACTCAATAATGCAACGCTTTCCATAATTCATTAAATTCAAAGTGATTCAGACTTATGCTGTCTAAGTTTTTCATTCATCGTCCTATTTTTGCAGGTGTGCTGGCCATTGTAGTCATGGCCATTGGACTTTTTGCGGTGATGAATTTACCTGTGGAACGTTATCCGGATATTGCACCACCGCGAGTGACCGTATCGGCAACCTATTCCGGCGCATCTGCGGAAACGGTGGAGGAGAGCGTGACCCAAGTACTGGAACAGCAGATTAAAGGCATTGATCACTTACTGTATTTCAGTTCCAGCAGCGATTCCTCCGGGCGTAGCCGGATCAATATCAGCTTTGAAAACGGGACTGATCCAGACACGGCTCAGGTACAGGTACAAAATGCGATTAATGGGGTGCTGAACCGCCTGCCTGAAGATGTACAACGGCAGGGTGTGAATGTGTTCAAGTCGCTGGGCGATACGCATATGGTGATCAGCCTGTATGACGAATCCGGGCGCAGTGACAATATTGCCTTGTCAGACTACCTGATGACACATCTGGAACAGGACATTTCCCGGATTGAAGGCATTGGTGAGGTGGATGTTTTTGGCTCGCAATATGCCATGCGAATCTGGCTGAATCCACTCAAGCTGAAACAGTATAACCTGATGCCTAGCGATGTGCGTGCTGCGATTGAATCACAGAATACCCAGGTCGCAGCTGGTGCTGTGGGCGATCTGCCTACGGTCGAGGATCAGTATCTGAATGCCAAGGTAACTTCGGGCACGCGACTCAGAACTGTAGAAGAATTTGAAAATATCATTGTAAAGTCTGCCCGGGATGGCAGCTTTATCTATTTAAAAGATGTAGCACGTGTTGAGCTCGGTGCAGAAAATTATCAATCCTATAGTACCAATAATGGTTATGCATCCGCAGGTCTGGCAATTTCGCTGGCTTCCGGTGCCAATGCCATCGCAACGTCAGAACGAATCAAGGCAGAAATTGCCCGTCTGTCTAATCAGTTGCCGGAAGGCTATAAGATTGCCTATCCACGGGATAACACGCCATTCGTTCAGGAATCCATTAAGGAAGTCCTTAAAACACTGGTTGAAGCCATTATCCTGGTGATTGTGGTGATGTTTATCTTCCTGCAAAACTGGCGCGCTACCCTGATTCCAGCAGTCACTGTGCCAGTGGTTTTACTCGGTACTATGGCAATCCTGTATGCTCTTGGATTCAGTATCAATACCCTGACTTTATTTGCCCTGGTTCTGGCAATCGGCCTGCTGGTAGATGATGCTATTGTAGTGGTGGAAAACGTTGAACGTCTGATGCATGAGAAGCAGTTGACCGCCAAGGAAGCAGCACTAGAATCCATGCAGGAAATCAGTGGGGCTCTGGTCGGTATTACTTTGGTATTGACGGCAGTATTTATTCCTATGGCGTTCTTTGGTGGCTCCACCGGGGTTATTTATCGTCAGTTTTCCATTACGCTGGTTGCTGCCATGTCCTTATCACTGATGGTGGCCCTGATTCTGACACCAGCCCTGTGTGCCCTGATTCTCAAACCAAATCCGAATCCGGCACGCTGGGCGCAATGGTTTAACCATAAATTGGAAAGTGTTAAGCAGCGTTATCTGAAACTTTCTAATGTCACCCTACAACATAAGGCCATCTGTTTAATTTTATTTGCCGGTTTGGTTGCTGTATTTGGTCTGTTCTATAAGGCTTTGCCAACCAGCTTCCTGCCAAGTGAAGATCAGGGAACGCTTAGCATTCAGGTGCGCCTGCAAGAAGGTGCGCCGCTAAAAAATACGGTGGCCACCGGAGAAAAGATTCGTGAATATTTCCTTGAACAGGAAAAAGACAATATTAATCTGGTGATGATGCGTTATGGCCGTAACTTCTCGGGTACCGGTCAGAATCTGGCAACCGGTTTTGTGGCACTGAAACACTGGGATGATCGTCCTGGCGAGGAAAATACTGCGCAAGCTATTCGTGAACGTGCCTTAAAACATTTCCGTGGTTTTAAGGATGCCCAGGTCAATATCAATATGCCAGCTTCAGTCAGCGGTCTGGGACAAACCGATGGACTGGAATTCTGGATTCGGGATATAGAGGGAAATGGCCGTCAATATCTGGAACAGCAATTTAAAGAACTGGAAGAAAAAACCAAACAATATTCAACGTTTGAAAATCTGGGTAAGCGCTCCAATCCCGAGAAGGCTGAATTAAAGGTTAATATTGACCAGAAACAGGCCATGGCCAATGGCCTGACCCAATCCGCGATCAACAGTACACTTTCTGCTGCCTGGGGGGGGAATTATGTCAATGACTTCATCGACCGAGGCCGGATTAAACGGGTAATGATGCAGGGTGATGCAGAATTCCGTTCCAAACCTGAAGATCTGGCGATGTGGCATGTGCGCAATGACCAGAATCAGATGGTGCCGTTCAGTAATTTTGCCACGGTAGACTGGAGCGGTGGTCCGGAAGTGGTAAATCGTTTTATGGGTTATACCGCTTTGCAGATGGAAGCGGATGTCACTAAAGATACCAGTACCGGTGAAGCAATGCGGGACGTAGAAGCATTAGTGGCCGATCAAAAAGGTATTGATGTGACCTGGAGTGGATTGTCCTTCGAAGAAAAACAATCCAGCAATCAGGCCATCTGGCTGTATGCGATTTCGATTGGCTTTATCTTCCTGTGTCTGGCTGCACTCTATGAAAGCTGGAGTATTCCAACTGCGGTAATGTCAGCAATTCCACTGGGTATTGGTGGGAATATCATTTTCAGTTATTTCGCAGGCTTTCCGAATGATATCTATTTCCAGATTGCCTTACTGACCACAATTGGTCTGTCCTGTAAGAACGCCATTCTGATTGTAGAATTTGCTGCTTTGGCAGAGCAGCATGGCAAATCCGTTGTCGCGGCAGCATTGGAAGGTGCAAGCTTGCGTTTACGTCCAATTTTAATGACGTCGTTGGCCTTTGGTGCCGGAATTCTACCACTGGTGTTTGCCTTTGGTGCCGGGGCGGTCAGCCGTCAGGAAATCGGGGTTAGTGTTCTGGGTGGGGTAATCTTTGGAACTGTGTTAGTACTGATCTTTATTCCATTTATGTATGTGATGATCCGTAGCCTGTTTCAGAAGAAAAAGCAGGAACTGAATTAAGATGCCTGTCATCTACCTTCAGCTATAAAGATCAATGAAGTAACACCATGCTTCACTCAGCTGAGGCATGGTGAATGAAATTAGAATATAAAAATACATGATAACAAGAGGGCAGCAGCGCGCAGATGGATCAGCAAGTTGAACAGGTACGGGAATTATTAAAATTGCATCAGACAGGTGCAGACCAGCAGCTAGCACAATTGAATATCGCCGATCAGGCAAGGTTATTAGCCGAACTGAAACCAGCTGAACGGCAGCATCGCTTTGAGCAGCTGCAACGCCCGGTAGAAGTCTTTGAATACTTGCCTCTGCATCAGCAGCTTCAGCTTACGGCATCATTATCTCTCGAAGAACTGGTGACCTTACTGGATGCAATGCATTCGGATGACTTTATCGACCTGTATAAACAGCTGCCTCTTTCGGTACAGCAGCAATTGCTGGGCAAGCTTTCAGCACAGTCATGTCAGGTACTAAAAGTACTCCATGCCTATCCGGAGGAAACTGCCGGTGCATTGATGAGTTCGGATTATTTGACGCTGCCTCCTGAACTCAGCATGAACGAGGCGATTGAGACGCTACGTGATATTGCTGGAAATCATGACACGCTGTATCTGATCTATATTGTAGATGTACAGCAACATCTGCTGGGGGTAATTTCATTACGTCAAATTATTCAGGCACTGCCTACCGCGACTATTGCCGAGGTTATGACGAAAGAAGTGATTTATGGCACGGTGGATGAAGATCAGGAAAAGATTGCACGCACGCTGGCCTATTACGACTTTATTGCCTTGCCGATTGTCGATACTTCCAAAAAACTGGTCGGGATTGTGACTTATGACGATGCCATGGATATTGCCGAGGCTGAGAGCACGGAGGATTTCCAAAAAGCAGGTGCGGTGTCACCGTTAGATCAACACAGTATCAAAACTGTGCCGATTTTATCGCTGTATAAAAAACGGGTATTCTGGCTGGTACTGCTGGTGTTTGGCAGTTTGCTGTCCAGTTTTGGTATTGCCAAATATGAGGATATCATTGCGGAACATATCGTATTGGTATTTTTCCTGCCGCTGCTGGTGGGAAGTGGCGGGAATGCGGGTTCTCAGTCTGCTACATTGATGGTTCGGGCATTGGCAACTGGTGATGTACAGTTTTCAGACTGGTTCCGTCTGGTTGGACGGGAGTCTCTGGTGGCGCTGTGTCTTGGTCTAACTATGGCCTGTGCAGTGTCGATTCTGGGTTATATCCGGGGCGATCTGATGGTTGCCGTAGTACTTGCCATCAGTATGACCGGGATTGTTTTACTCGGCTGTCTGATCGGCATGAGTCTGCCATTTATCTTGAATAAGCTAAAACTCGATCCTGCCAGTGCTTCAGCGCCGCTGGTGACATCGATCTGCGATGCCAGTGGGGTAGTGGTGTATTTGTTCGTGGCATCCAGACTTTTGTTTTAAGTTAATAAAATTACGCTATATTTTTGATATCTAATTAGGTTAGGCTGAATCATTACACAATGATAAACGGGTTGTTCCGATGATTGAGACAGACAACAGCAACTCACCAAAACTGACACAACAGGAAGTCATTCGCCTGGAACGGGATTTGGCCAAGTTTGCCAATATGATGGACTCCGTAGTCCGGATTCCGTTTACCAAGCAGGGTGTTGGTGCTGATGCTGCACTCAGTACCGTGCCAGTGGCGGGAGATCTGGCTGGTTTTGCCTTGACCTGTTATGCCATTTATAAGGCACGTCAGATCGGCGTGCCACAGTCCAAACTGAATCCGGTCATTAAATTGGCAACCATGGACGCCGTGGTCGGTTTCATTCCCGTGGCTGGAACCATCTTCGACATTTTTATCCGTCCTAGCCGTAAGGCCTTAGATATCGTGCATGATCATATCCGTGAGGAATACCAGATCCACACGGATCGGCATGTGGTACATCCTTTTCTGCATGAAAAACTGGAACAGAAACAGCAGCAGTCTGCATTCTGGCGCAATCCAGTAGTTGCCTGGATCTGGATTCATATTCCGGATATTCTGGGTACCATTTTCCTGATTCTGTTTGTACTGGCAATTGGCTGGGGTGGGATGGCCCTGTATCAATGGATCAGTCAAGCTGCTTAAACACAAAAGTATAGATAAAAGAAAAGCCTCCGTCAGGAGGCTTTTCGGTATAGCTTTTTGCTCAGTAGATTAAGGACAATCAAGCTGATGCAAAGCGGCTACACGTTGTTCAATCGTTGGATGTGTCTGGAACAATGCAGCTAAGCTGAAACCTTGTTCTTGACCTGCTGAAATTGCAAAGGCTTTCATTTCTTTCGGCATGGCATCTGGCATTTCAGATTCTGCCTGTAAGCGTAATAGCGCAGAAATCATGGCCTGTTTACCTGCTAAACGTGCACCGGCTTCATCGGCACGGTATTCACGATGACGTGAGAACCACATCACGATAGCGGATGCCAAGATACCAAATACGATATCAAGCACAATGGTAATCACGAAGAAAGCAATTCCTGGTGCTTCACCATCTTCACGGCCAAATACGTTACGGTCGATAAAATCACCAGCAACCCGGGCAAAGAACATGACGAAGGCGTTGACCACACCCTGAATCAGAGCAAGTGTTACCATGTCACCATTGGCAACGTGACCAATTTCATGGGCAAGTACAGCACGTAACTCATCTTTGTTCATGCGTTCTAGCAAGCCTGTAGAAACAGACACCAGTGCATCGTTTTTGTTCCAGCCGGTCGCGAAGGCGTTTGACTGGTAAGATGGGAAAATACCCACTTCTGGCATTTTAATACCAGCGCGCTGAGATAGCTGTGCTACTTCCTGTAATAACCATGCTTCTGCCTGGTTACGAGGAGCATTCGGATCAATCAGTTCAGTACCAGTAGTCTTCTTCGCCATCCATTTAGACATGAATAGTGAGATTAAAGAACCCACCATACCGAACACAAAACAGATCACTAGCAGGTTGCCTAGATTCAAGCCACCCGCGCCATGGTAACTACCGACACCGAAGAGTGACAAGATAATGCCAGCTACAACCAGTACCGCGAGGTTGGTTAGCAAAAACAAACCAATCCGCATCATTGAGAAATCCTCTTATTATAGAAAAATAATCTGATTAGCAAATTACAATCATTACCCTCAATATGAGGTGAAATGACTCAAATTTCAAGAAAAAAAATAGTAAATTGCGCAGAATTTACCTCCTCACCATGATCAATCAAAACTTAGGATGAATGATGAAGAGGAGGGGCTTAATCGTTGATATATATTCTGGCGGATGCAGTGGCATGTGCGGTGGCATAAGAACCGGCAGGCGCATCAGTGAAGCTGCCATCTGCATTGGCAATGATCTGACGCTGATAATTGTTGGCTTTGATGGTAGGTGCTGCCGACGTTTTATAATTGGCAGAGCTGGCTAGAATCTTGGCGGTTTCAACCGGTGCCGCAGCGGCAGTCAGATTAACGCCACTGGAATATAGATTGTGATACCGGCTGGTCACACGGCGTACATAGTCTTGTGTTTCGCGAAAGGGTGGGATACCGCCATATTTGCTGACATTGCCTTCACCAGCGTTATAGCCTGCCAATGCTAAAGCGGTATTGCCATTAAAACGTTTCATTAACCAGGCCAGATATTTGGCACCTGCCATAATATTCTGATGTGGGTCATAAGCATTGGATACATTAAAGCGGCGTGCGGTAGCAGGCATGAGCTGCATTAGTCCCTGAGCACCGACTGGAGAACGGGCATGGACATTAAAGCCGGATTCAGTATGCATCACAGCCTTGATCAGACCTTCAGAAATACCGTGCTTTTGTGCAGCCTCACGGATAATTGAATCAAAGGCATTTTTGTTTTTGCTATAGCTCGGCAATACCGAAGCCTCACTTGAGCCCCAGTTGCTATAGCTATGAATGTTACTGTCCGGGTAATAGGTCTTTTTTTCTACTTTTAGATTACTGTAGCGACCTTTATTATTCGTCAGCAGGGTAACACCATTGCTATCTTTCATTTGATAGATCGTCTGACCTGCATGCGAAAAAGCAGCAGTTCCCATCAAAATATAAAGACAACTTAGTACAGAAGTCCCCTTAAACCACAAATTTTTATTCATTGTAAGTATATGTATTGAACATTTGTCCCCAAAACTTACTACAGAGTTTAACAAAATTTACTGTAATGAAAAGTGATGAGCGACGCATTTATAAACAAGTTTGTAAATGCAAGTCCCTAATGTTGAAGAACTAACCAAAAAAAATATTTATTTTTTTTTAATATGGCTTTCTTGACACACTTAAGTAATTGATTATAAATATAAAATAAATTGGTTAAAAAATGATCAATTTAAATAGAAGCCTTATTTTTGGGGCCGATAAAGCTGTCAAGTCGTTTTAAATCCACAAAGTTATCCACAGGTTTTGTGGAAAACTGTGGAAAAGTCCAAAACATAAGCATCCTGGATAAAAAATGAACTGTTTCGTTCAATTTATCAATCTAAATAAAACATGAAGTTTAGAGTATTACTTCAATAACAGGAAAATAAATTCTTTTGATGCGAGAAGCACCCGAATCGGATAAAATTGCGCGGTATTTTTATTTATGGGTTATTCTCGTCTATGTACTCGCCAGTTGAATCCGAGCAAGGATTTAATTTCAAACCGGAATTGCCAACAAGCTCTGCCTATTACCGTTTGTTGAAAAAGCTTCGCCGTCAGGTCGGACACGCTATTCGTGACTTTAAAATGATCGAAGATGGCGACAAGGTCATGGTATGTATTTCTGGTGGTAAAGACAGCTATACCTTGTTAGATATCATGCTGCAGTTCAAGCGTATCGCACCTATCAACTTTGATGTGGTTGCAGTAAACCTGGACCAGAAACAGCCGGGCTTCCCTGAAGATGTATTACCACGTTATCTTGAAGAAAATAACATTCCGTATTACATCCTGGAAAAAGACACTTACAGCATTACCAAGAAACTGACGCCTGAAGGCAAGACTTACTGTGCCGTATGTTCTCGTCTGCGCCGTGGCTCGCTGTATGGTTTCGCGCAAGAAATTGGTGCGACCAAAGTTGCGCTCGGTCATCACCGTGATGACATCCTGGCAACGTTCTTCCTGAACCTGTTCCATGGCGGCAGCTTAAAAGCGATGCCACCAAAACTGTTGTCTTCAGACAAGAAGAACATCCTGATCCGTCCACTAGCTTATGTGGAAGAGAAGGACATTATCAAATATGCCGAGATGCGTCAGTTCCCGATCATTCCATGTAACCTGTGTGGTTCTCAGGAAAACCTGCAACGTGCCATTATTAATGACATGCTGCGCGACTGGGATAAAGCTCATCCGAAACGTCTGCACAGCATTTTCGGTGCATTGCAAAATGTTTCACCGTCACAACTAGCTGACCGTGAACTGTTTGACTTCGAGGCACTCGACAGCCAACGTGAATTCGACTTTAAAGATTCTTGCTCAACTGAAGAAGCAGTAGAAGGCGAAAGCAAACGAATTAATATGGTCAACCTCGGTTTTGCTGCGGATTAAGACCTTTTTGACGGGTATTCATTCAAGTTGAATGCCCGTCAAGCCTTATAAATCAAGATCATGTACATAAAAACAGAAAGATAATGACAAAAATTGAACGCTGCGTACAAAATTCGTTAGCCATTCGACAAATGATCATGTTATAACAATCTGCAAGCGCAATAGCGTCAACAATGATGTTGTCTGGATAGACGACACACACGAACTAATAAATTGAGGAAAGATCATGCCTGCTTTTTTAACTGATGATTGGTTTTCAACTGTAGAAACTCTGACTGCTCAAGCAGGTGACCTAAACCTGGCGCCAGCGCTTGCGAATCTTGCAATCAATCTGGTGGTTGCGGACGCTACAGGTAATACTGAATTATCTTTAGATGGTGGAGCGATCAAAAAAGGTCTGTCTTCAAATGCGAAGACTACGCTGAACATGGATGCAGAAACTCTGCGTAAAGTATTCCTTGAGTTTGACATGGCTGCTGCAATGCAAGCATTCATGACTGGTAAGATCAAGGTTCAGGGGGATATGTCTCAGCTGATGGCGTTGCAAACTGCAAAACCAAGCCAAGAGCAAAAAGACCTGTTCAAGAAAGTGCTTGAGCAAACAACCTGATCAGTCCTATCTGCATAAAAAAAAGCTTACCCCAGGGTAAGCTTTTTTTTATGGTTTGAATAAATCAGATATTCACAAGCTCTGAACTTTTAATCTGTTCCAGATAAGAACGGATACGGGTTACATATTGCAGTGCCTGACGATAACGGCCATTGCTGGCTTTGTTATGCTCCAGATAGCTATACAGGTTTACCCAGTTATCCGGATCTTTCCCCTGGTTACGGATACTGTTCTGAATTTTCTGAACTGCACCCGGACCCATGTTATAGGCTACTAAGGCATACCAGTTACGGTCCGGCATAGGGATATGCTCAAAGCGTGACAGCATCTTGTCATAGTATTTCGCACCACCCTCAATACTTTGAACAGGATCGGTACGGTTATTTACACCCATTGCCTTTGCGGTTGAGCTTGTCAGCATCATCAGACCACGGACACCGGTCGGGGACACGGAGTTTGGCTTGAGATAGGATTCCTGGTAGCCGATCGCGGCGAGCAGATGCCAGTCCAGGCCGTACTGCTGTGCAGATCGCTGGAAGCTGGCCTTGTAAATGGGGAGGCGCTGGCTAAGATCCTGATGGATATTATCCCTGAAATGCTCCTCGACTACATTCTGATTGTAAAAGGAAGCGAGCTGATTGATTGCGCCGCTTTGCTTGCTGTTACATACGAAATTACTTGCAGTCTGGCTCAATGGATCATTGGCTGATTTGAAAACCCAGTTCAGGTTGGCATTCAGGCCTTTAGACAACAGGGAACTGCCATCACCACAAGTTGCAGAGAATGACGTCAGTTTACGCGCTTCAATGCTGCTGATACTGCTTGTAGTCATTGCCATGTTGGCTTTGCCTTGAGCAACCATTTTTAATGCAGAGGCATCATCGCTCACTGTTTTGAAATCCAGTTTTACATTCATGTTTTTGGCATAGTTACGAACCAGATCATAACCAAAACCATGCAGGTGACCACCTTCTTCAAACACTGTGGTCGGGCTCTTCACAGCAACAACAGTAAGCTTATTGCTGTTGACGACACTATCAAACTGGTGTGCCGGTGTTTTACTTGCATTGATAGCGTGGAATGGAACAAGCGCAGTGCTCAATACAAGAATTTTTACAGGGAGAGAGGAAAATAAAGATCTTAGGCAAAGCCTCGACCCAGAAGATGAACTACTGTGCATGTTGTCTCCGCTACAAGTAATTTATGCCCTCGAAAGTTTTAGGCAAAAGACACCACAGAACTTTCTTAAAGTTGATAAATTCAATTAGGGTTGGGCAGTCATGACGTCATTCAAAATGACTTGGGATTAAACGGCAATGTGTAGAAAAACTACACAGAGTAAAAAATAAACAAAGTTAATCAGATGTGCGCATGGTAATGATCAAAAAATAGATTGTCAAATTTTGTACGCAAAAATGTTTAAAAATGTAATTTAAGTATTTAAAATCATTAGAAAATTTTTTTAGTATTATGTTTGCTTGTTAAAATAGCCAATAAAATAGGGCAGTTAGCAAGGAAAATGATGTCATGAGTGGTGTAAGAAAACGATGAAATCCAATTTGATTACCCGTGGTGGGCATGACAAATTAGTGGCAGAACTTAAATATCTGTGGCATGAAGAACGACCGGAAATCACTAAAAAAGTGAACTGGGCCGCCAGCCTGGGCGACCGTTCTGAAAACGCTGACTACCAGTACAACAAGCAGCTGTTACGCAAGATCGACCGTCGTGTCCGTTATTTGGGCAAACGTCTGGAAGAGCTACGGATCATTGACTTTTCACCTGAGCAGGAAGGGAAGGTTTACTTTGGTGCTTGGGTCGAAATTGAAAATGAAGCCGGAGAACAAAAGACTTTACGGATAGTGGGAGTTGATGAAATTTATGACCACCATCCACAGCATATTTCGATTGATTCGCCAATGGCACGTGCGCTGCTCGGCAAGCAGGTTGATGATGAAGCAGAAGTAATAACACCCTCCGGTAAGAAAGTCTGGTTCATCAATACCATCCGCTATGAAAAGCCTGAAAATTCAGCAAATTGACCGAATTGATTTTATTTTGTGCATTTGATAGCTAAATTTCTGAAAAATATTTGCCAAGCCGGATTTTTATTTATATGATGGCGCCCATGGAAGCGTGGCAGAGCGGTTTAATGCACCGGTCTTGAAAACCGACGAGGGCTTATACCCCTCCGTGAGTTCGAATCTCACCGCTTCCGCCAAATTTGAAAACCCCGATCGAAAGATTGGGGTTTTTTTTATGCTTATAATTTTTTTCATGTTAGTGATTCCGTTTTAATCAGCATCATAAATTTATTGGGTTTATTTTTATTATTCATCTATCTATCAAGTGTCTACTCAAGAAAAGCGTCCGGCTGAAAATTAGCTGATTGAACGGATTTTTTAATAAGTTTTGCGAAAATTTATTGCCAAGAAACAGAAATATTTATATGATGGCGCCCATGGAAGCGTGGCAGAGCGGTTTAATGCACCGGTCTTGAAAACCGACGAGGGCTTATACCCCTCCGTGAGTTCGAATCTCACCGCTTCCGCCAGATTTGCAAAGCCCCAGTCGAAAGATTGGGGTTTTTTTATGGGGCTTCAGAATCAGCCTGAATGGGTTCTTGCTGTAGTTCTTCTTTCATCCAGTTTACAAATCTGGCAATGAGCGTGGAATGTTCATTATGAGCATGAATCAGGTGATAGGCCCGACGTCGTTCCAGTTTCTGATCGGAAATTTTCACCAGTTCGCCACTGGCGAGTTCTGTTTCAATTAACATCTGCGGAATCAGGGCCATTCCCATATCATGTTTGGCTGCAACGGCCAGCATAGAAAATAATTCATGCCGCTGTCCGCCTAAAGGATTTGGATGTTTTACCTGATGCAATTCGAACCAGTCCTGCCAGATTGTGGGGCGGGTCGTCTGTTGTAAAAGCGGTAACTGTAATAGTTGTTCAGCACTCAGTATTAAATGTGGTGTGTCAGCTGTTACATTCATTTTTAAATGTGTTTTGATGAGACTGGGTGAACAGACAGCAACCACGTCTTCATGCATCAGGAAATGACTGGTAATCCCGGGCCACTGTGCGACCTGTTCTGGGGTACCTGCATAAATGGCAGCATCGAAGATAGTTTCATGAAACAGGAAGGGGCGTGTGCTGGTTTCCAGATGTACAGTAATTTCCGGATGACGCTGCTGGAAACGATGTAGCTTAGGTAGTAGCCACCGGGTTGCAAAAGTAGGAACAACTCCCAGTTTCAGCGTACCGCCTTGACCTTTATGTTCTATAACATCCAGCGTAGCTTGTTCCAGACTTATTAATAAAGGTTTGATACTTTCATAATATTGCTGTCCTGCTGCGGTCAGTTCCACGCCATGACGCGTACGGCTAAACAATTGTACCTCGAGTAATTCTTCCAGATGCTGGATCTGACGTGAGATCGCACTCTGAGTCAGAAAGAGCTCCTGTGCAGCATGGGTATAACTGGCATGGCGTCCTGCAGATTCGAAGCACATGAGGCTTTGGGTAGAAGGGATTTTTCGGCGCATAATTTCCTCCCTGAAAATATCGTCCTATCACAAAATGACATATTAAACTTAAACCTATATACAACTTTGGTCTACAGCATTGAGTTAATCAGGCTTACAAGTTTGTTGATTGAAAGGCTCATATCTCAGTTATGCAATTAACGCATATCTGCATGCTAAATACTCGTTTGAAAGCTATTTCATTCCTGCCTAGGATCAAGTCAGAAGATCGAGAACAATAGACAGCTAAGCAGAGGATGCGATGAATCAAATGGTCAATACAAAAAAAGCCCAGAAAAACTATTTTGACTGGCAAGACCCATTTTTACTGGAGCAGCAACTGACAGAAGAAGAGCGCATGATTATGCAATCTGCACGCGCTTATTGTCAGGGGAAGCTTCAACCACGTGTATTGGAACAATTCCGTCATGAACAGACTGATCCGAATATTTTCCGTGAGATGGGTGAGCTCGGCTTGCTAGGACCGACGATTCCTGAACAGTATGGTGGTGCAGGGTTGAACTATGTCAGCTATGGCCTGATTGCTCGTGAAGTTGAACGTGTCGATTCAGGTTACCGTTCTATGGCCAGCGTACAAAGCTCGCTGGTGATGGTGCCAATCAATGAATTTGGCTCTGAAGAGCAAAAACAGAAGTATTTACCAAAACTGGCAACTGGTGAATATATCGGCTGTTTCGGCCTGACTGAACCAGATCATGGTTCAGATCCGGGCAGCATGATTACTCGTGCCAAGAAAGTCGATGGCGGTTACCGCTTAACTGGCGCAAAAATGTGGATTACCAATAGTCCGATTGCCGATGTATTTGTAGTATGGGCGAAAGAAGTCTCTGCTGAAGGTAATGTTGGGGATATTCGTGGCTTTATTCTGGAAAAAGGCTGGGAAGGTTTATCTGCACCAGCGATTCACGGCAAAGTGGGTTTGCGTGCTTCGATCACCGGCGAAATCGTGATGGATAATGTATTTGTTCCAGAAGAAAATGCCTTTCCGGAAATTCGTGGCTTACGTGGACCATTTACCTGTCTGAACAGTGCACGTTATGGCATTGCCTGGGGTGCGATGGGCGCAGCTGAATTCTGCTGGCATACTGCACATCAATACACCATGGACCGTAAACAGTTTGGTCGCCCATTGGCAGCCAACCAGCTAATTCAGAAAAAACTGGCGGATATGCAAACTGAAATTGCGCTTGGCTTACAGGTCGCTTTACGTTTTGGCCGTATGAAAGATGAAGGGATTGCTTCGGTAGAAGGAACTTCACTGATCAAACGAAATAACTGTGGTAAAGCTCTGGATATTGCTCGTGTTGCGCGTGACATGATGGGCGGTAACGGCATCTCTGATGAATTTGGTGTGGCGCGTCATCTGGTCAACCTGGAAGTGGTGAATACCTATGAAGGTACCCATGACGTGCATGCCTTGATTCTCGGTCGTGCCCAAACAGGTATCGCAGCTTTTTCTAATTAATTTATTTTCTAAATTCGGGATGCTCAGGGTTGAGCATCCTTAGGGCTTTTGTCCCTAAAAACCGGTCAATAACTTAAATAAAGGATTCATCGTGAAGCTTTCTTGTCATTCTCAGTATTAATAAGCAGAAGTTCATAAGATGTAAGCAGAAAAAGAATAAAGAACGCTGCTGTAAACCTGAAGACAGAGGAATGTCGATGACTCATTTGGGAAAATGAGGTAATACATGAACAACGAAAATCAAAATAGTCTCCATCAGGACACCGTTGCCTTGGGTATAAAGCTACCGAATAATGTCGGCACAGCTCATCGTATTCATGCCCATACCTGGAAACTGGCATTTATCTTCGCATTCGTCTCTCTGGTGATTGACGGTGTAGACATTATGCTGCTGTCATTTAGCTTGACCAGTCTTAAAGCAGAATTTGGCCTGACTTCGTTTCAGGCCGGAATGCTGGGGAGTGCCTCTTTGGCCGGGATGGCACTTGGCGGGATTACGGGTGGATGGGCATGCGACAAGTTTGGACGGGTAAAAACCATCGCCTGGTCAGTCGTGTTTTTCTCAATTATGACCTGTATCTTAGGTTTCACTCAAAGCTATGAGCAATTCATGGTACTTCGCTTTATTGGTGCATTCGGCCTGGGTTCACTGTACATGGCCTGTAATACCTTGATGGCAGAATATGTACCGACCAAATACCGCACTACAGTACTGGGTACCTTACAGACGGGTCAAACTGTCGGTTATATCGTGGCGACTTTGATGGCAGGTGCGATTATTCCAGATTATGGCTGGCGCATGCTGTTCTACGTGACAATCATTCCCGCCGCTTTTGCATTGCTATTTATGCGTTTTGTGCCAGAGCCAGCATCCTGGCAGGAAGCGAAAATCGAGCAGGCGAAACGTAAAGCGCTGAAACTGGAAAATCCAGAAACAACAGTTACAGCTCAACAACCATCAGAAAGCATTTATAAGCGTATCTTTGGTCATCAGTCGCATCGCCGTATGTTCCTGTTATGGATGACAACTGCCGCATTTCTACAGTTTGGTTATTACGGTGTCAATAACTGGATGCCGACCTATCTGGAAACCGAACTCGACATGAATTTCAAAGCCTTGACTGGCTATATGGTCGGTGCTTATACCGCCATGATTCTGGGCAAGATTATTGCCGGTTATGCAGCGGATAAATTTGGACGTCGTATTACCTTTGTATTTGGTACGGTCAGTACAGCGGCTTTCCTGCCAATCATCATTTTCTATAACACCCCAACCAATATTGCCTACTTATTGATTACTTTCGGTTTCCTTTACGGAATTCCATACGGTGTCAATGCAACTTATATGGCTGAAACCTTCTCAACTGATGTACGCGGTACAGCCATTGGTGGAGCCTATAACATGGGCCGTCTAGGTGCTGCGATTGCACCGGCAACTATCGGTTTTATCGCCGCAGGTGGTTCATTCACCATGGCATTTATCGTGATGGGAACTGCGTACTTTATTGCCGGGGTGATTCCAGGACTGTTCATTCGTGAGCGTCAATATGATCCACAACAGTCCAGTCTGGTGAAGCCGGTTGAAGCAGAATATGGCGATTCAGTTGGATCGGTGACTGCGAAGAAACCAACTCGTCCAGCGACTGCAAGTCAGTAATCATCAACGTTATAAAGGCTGGGTTTCCTGGCCAATGAAAAAAGGATTGAGCATGAGTGCATTAAAAGGAATACGCGTACTGGATTTAAGCCGAGTGCTGGCAGGACCATGGTGTGGACAAATTCTAGCAGATCTGGGGGCTGAAGTGATTAAGATCGAACGTCCAGGTGTAGGGGATGATACCCGCATGTGGGGACCGCCGTGGATGAAAACGCCATCTGGTGAAAATACCCGTGAGGCAGGCTATTTTCAGTGTGCCAATCGCAATAAATATTCGGTCACTGTTGATATTGCCTCTGCACCAGGACAGGAACTCATCCGGGATATTGCCAAAACTGCCGATGTGGTGATTGAAAACTATAAAGTGGGGGCATTAGCGCGCTATGGGCTGGATTATGAGAGCTTAAAGGCCATTAATCCGAAGCTGGTGTATTGTTCGATTACTGGCTTTGGTCAGAACGGGCCTCGTGCCGAAGAGCCGGGCTATGACTTTATTATTCAGGGCATGTCAGGTCTGATGAGCATTACCGGTGAAGCAGATGATGTTCCGGGTGGTGGTGCACAGAAGGTCGGTGTAGCGGTTGTGGATATTCAAACCGGGCTGTATGCGACCATTGCCATTCAGGCTGCGCTGTTGGCTCGTCATCATACAGGTAAAGGTCAATATATCGATATGTCTTTGCTGGATGTACAGGTAGCCGCTTTGGCCAATCAGGGAATGAACTATCTAACTTCAGGCACAGCACCAAAACGAATGGGAAATCATCATCCCAATATTGTGCCTTATCAAACCTTTAAAGCCAAAGATAAAGAATTTATTATCGCCTGTGGCAATGATAAGCAATTCCGGGATTTATGCATGGCAATTGAGTTACCTGAACTTTTGCAGGATGAAAAATTCCAGCGCAATCAGGATCGGGTGAAACATCGTGATGAACTGATTCCCTTATTATCAGAATATTTTCTTGCAAAGAATGCCAAAGACTGGGTCGATGCCATTCACGCGGTCAAAGTCCCCGTCGGTGTGATTAACTCGATTGAAGATGCTTTAAATGAGCCCCAAGTTGCTGCGCGGGAAATGCTGGTGGATTTACCGCATCCTTTAAACGCCCAGTTTAAAATGGTTGGTTCACCGATCAAGCTGTCGGATACACCTGTACAATATCGTCATGCACCGCCAAAACTGGGACAACATACCCAGCAGATTCTGTCCCAGTTCCGTAGTCCCGAAGAAATTGCCGCGCTCAATGCGCAGGGTATTATTGATCATGTTGTATCTGCGGCTTCCTAAACGGTTAATGTTTTTTTCTAGTTAAACCGAAGCGAGTCTTCGGTTTTTTAATCACTTAAGAAAATAGAAGTCCACATAACTGAATGGTCATCAGCAGCATCACGCGTTAAGATAACGGCATTGTGTTGTTGGAAGGCATTATGAAAATTGTCGCAGATGAAAATCTGGCATTTACCGATTATTTCTTTGCAGAATTTGCCGAGATTCAGCATTGTGCAGGGCGTACACTGACTGCGGCAGATGTGCAGGATGCAGATGCCTTACTGGTGCGTTCAGTGACCAAAGTCAATTCACAGCTACTGGAAGGCAGCCCGGTCAGGTTTGTTGGTAGTGCCACGATTGGTACGGATCATCTGGATATTGCTGCACTTGAACAGCATGGAATTGCCTGGAGCAATGCCGCTGGTTGTAATGCCCAAGCCGTAGCTGAGTACGTGATTACTGCCTTATTAAAACTTCGTCCAGCACTCCTAGATGCTGGCCCCAATTTTACCTTGGGAATTATTGGGCTAGGCAACGTAGGCACGCGACTGGCTTATATGGCAGATCTGCTAGGCTGGCGTGTGATCGGTTGTGATCCTTTTGTACAACGAGACCATATTGAACAAGTTGATCTACAAAGCTTATTGGCGCAATCCGATGCGATCAGTATTCATGTTCCTTTGACCAAACAGGGTGAGCATCCGACTTATCATATGATCAATGCAGATGCCTTTGCCCAAATGAAGCCTGAAACTATCCTGATCAATTCAGCGCGTGGACCAGTCGTTGAAGAAGCAGCATTAATCGCTGATATCCGGGCAACTCGGCGTCAGGTGGTACTGGACGTATTTGAACATGAACCGTTAGTTTCGGCTGAAGTGCTGGACCTGGCCAGCTTGGTAACGCCACATATTGCCGGTTATAGTCTGGAAGGTAAGGCGCGTGGTACACAAATGATCTATGAGGCTTTCTGTCGTCATTTTGGCTATGAGATTAATAAGCAGTTTGAAAGCCAGTTACCAGAATGTGTGCAATATTTCGCAGGGCAGGACTTAAAAGCAGCTCTCAAACAGCATCTGGGTGAAATCTATAATATCCAACGTGACGATGCTAATCTGCGTGCTTGCTTGAAAGACGCTAAAGTCGATCAACAGGCTTTTGACCATTTACGTAAGACCTATCCGTTACGTCGTGAATGGGCGGCACATGGAGGGCCGAAAGCATGACGATTGCTTATCAACCGAGCTGTGATGTAAATGCGATGCGCGCACGTGCTCATTTATACGCACAGCTGCGTCAGTTCTTTGCGGAACGTGATGTGCTGGAAGTAGAAACCCCGATTTTGTCTCAAGCGGGTGTGACCGATGTGCATCTGGCATCTGTGCAAGCACAACGTCATGTACTGGGTAAGCTCAATACCCATTATCTGCAAACTTCTCCTGAATTTGCGATGAAACGCCTGTTGGCAAGTGGTAGTGGCCCGATTTACCAGATCTGCAAAGTGTTTCGTGATGATGAGCATGGGCGTAAACATAACAGCGAATTCACCATGCTGGAATGGTATCGTCCAGGCTTTAGCCTGAAAGACCTGATGTTTGAAGTTTCAGATCTGTTAAATGTGGTATTAAAAGCCCGTTTTGGTGAAGTCCGTCCAACGGTACTGAGCTATAAGCATGCCTTTATGGATCGACTGGATCTGAATCCCTTACAGGCAACTTTACAGGAATTGAAAGACTGCTGCCGTCGAGTCGGTTTAAATCTGGATCTGGGGCAGGATCGTCTGGCCTATATTGACCTGTTGTTCTCGCATATGGTGGAACCGAGCTTGGGATTTGACACAGCGGTATTTCTGACCGATTTCCCGCCTGAACTTGCTTCATTAGCAAAAACCAAACTCAATGAAGATGGTGAACTGGTTGCAGCACGTTTCGAACTTTATATAGAAGGTCTGGAACTGGCGAATGCCTATGATGAGCTGATTGATGCGGAAGTGTTACGCTCACGCTTTGAAGCAGATAATGTAGAGCGTAGCTCTCTCGGTTTACATGTCATGCCGATTGATGAGTATCTGTTGGCTGCTTTACCGAATATGCCGGAATGTTCCGGGATCGCACTTGGGGTGGATCGTCTGTTGATGATTGTCACCAATCAGATGAAGCTTGAGAAAGTCATTACTTTCCCGGCAGATATTTCCTGATTCTCCTGATCTAATCAGCCTGTTATCTGAGCAGGCTGATTAAGCCAGATATTTTCGAAAACCGATACTGTAAGCATCAAAACTCAGATTTTGATAAAAAGCATGTGCAGTTAAACGTTCCTCACGATTGCCGCTATTTACTTGTATCAATTTTAAATCACGCTGTTTAGCCAACTTTTCAATCGCTGCAATGAACCTTTTCCCCACACCTTGCCCGCGATGAGCCTGATCAACTACAAAAGCCTGAATTCGCAAATATCCCCCATCAAATTCCCAGGTGTATTCCTGAATTAAACCTGCATAGCCTATGACCTGTTGTTCATGTTCAACGACCAGCGTCAAATCATTCGCATCCTGATGAATGCGTTGCCAGCGCTGCTGAATATTTTCTACTGTGGTGAGATAGCCAAGTTGTGTAGTAAGTGCATGGATTGCATACAAATCCTGTTCAAGTTGCAAAGGACGAATCAGAAAATTCATAAGTTTTTATCAAGATAGAAGCGAAAGAGAGATAACCTGATTTTAGGCGGAAGGTGAGGTCAATGAATTCTAATAATTTTGAATATGAATATAAGTGCGCAGAATAAAAGTATTTTAGATATCAATATATACAAAGAAGAAAGCTCCCGAAGGAGCTTTCTTAAATTAAGGCAATATGGCGTTCTTTCAGCTCGGCTAAGGCATGGATACGACGTTCAATCAGCATCTCGCCAATATCAGGACCTTGAATATCTGCTGGTAAATCCTGAGCCTTGATGCCACGAACCACTTGCATGGCTTCCCGCACATATTGCGCTTGTGGATAGGCACGGTCTTCCAGACCTAAACGGCCACGAGAATCACATTCACAGGCTTGCACAAAAGCTTCTACACGTTCCGGGCGACGTAATACATCCAGACGCTGCAATAGCCGCCATAAAGTACCTGGTTTCAGATTGAGTGCCTGATGACATTTTAAATGTTCTTTACAGACCGCAATTGCCAGTTGTTTGGTATAAGTTGGTACTTTGAAACGTTCGCACAATTCAGTTACCGGCTGTACACCACGCTCTTCGTGCATGATATGACGTGGCAATTCCTCGGCAGGTGTTAAGGCTTTACCTAGGTCATGCACCAGAACAGCAAAACGTACATCCAAATCATAGTTCTGGCGACAAGCCTGTTGTAGCGACATCATGGTGTGAATACCACAGTCAATTTCCGGATGATATTCCGGACGTTGCGGGACGCCGAACAGGGCATCAATTTCTGGAAACAGTACTTCTAATGCACCACAGCTGCGTAATACTTCAAAATAAATATCCGCATGTGATTCCATCAGGGCACGGGACGTTTCTTTCCAGACCCGTTCAGGTGTTAGCGTATTTAATTCACCTGATTCAGTGAGTTGACGCATTAAATCGAGTGTTTCCGTGGCAACATGGAAGCCCATTGCATGATAACGCGCAGCAAAGCGTGCTACACGTAATACACGGAGAGGATCTTCAGTAAAAGCATCAGAAACATGACGTAAAACGCGGTCAGCAAGATCCTGTTGACCATTATAGGGATCATGCACATGACCGGCTTCATCCATGGCCATGGCATTGATCGTCAGGTCGCGACGGATCAAGTCCTGTTCAAGCGTTACACTGGTATCGGTATGGAATTCAAAACCATGATAACCGGTGCCGGATTTACGTTCGGTACGTGCTAATGCATATTCTTCTTTTGTTTCAGGATGCAAAAATACAGGAAAATCCTTCCCAACCGGCTGATAGCCCAGATTGAGCATTTGATTGGGGCTTGCGCCCACCACTACATAATCTTTTTCGTGATAGGGGTGTCCGAGCAAATGATCCCGAACTGCACCGCCTACTAAATAAACTTGCATGAAAAAACCTCTATTCTTAGAAGCATCATGCTACAGAATAGAGGTTTTCTCAAGTCAAGAAACTCGGCGTTCGCCGCGTTTGCTTACAGGGCGTCTTGTTCCGCTTGTTGGATTTCTGCAACAGTCAAAGCAGTCATATTCACGACGCGGCGTGTAGTCGCTGTCGGCGTTAAAATATGAACTGGTTTCGCTGCACCCAGCAGAATCGGGCCAATGGTCACATTGTTACCAGAAGTTGCTTTTAACAGGTTAAACGAAATGTTAGCTGCATCCAGGTTTGGCATGATCAACAGGTTCGCAGCACCTTTGAAGCGTGAGTTCGGATAAGCAAACTGGCGGATATTTTCATCCAGTGCCGCATCGCCATGCATTTCACCTTCAACTTCCAGTTCAGGCGCAATCTCAGACAGAATTTCGTAGACCTTACGCATTTTCTGTGCACTGGCATCGTTCTGGTCAGAACCGAAGCTAGAGTGAGACAATAGCGCAATACGTGGTGTCATACCGAAACGACGTACTTCTTCAGCAGCAAGAATGGTCATCTCAGCAAGCTGTTCAGCAGTTGGATTACGGTTGATATAGGTATCTGCAATAAACAGGTTACGCTCTTCAAGCATCAAGGCATTCAAAGTAAAGAAGGTATTGTGACCGTCTTTTTTACCAATGATATTGCTGACGAAGTCCAAGTGGATGTCGTAGCTTGAGTACGTACCACATAACATACCGTCTGCAAGGCCGTGTTTGACAAGCATAGATGCGATAAGTGTTGAGCGACGACGAGCTTCACGTTGTGCGTACTCTGGTGTTACCCCTTTACGCTGCATAATGCTATAGTAGTCATCGGCAAATTTTTCGTAATCTGGATTCTTTTCTTGGTCAACGATGGTGATGTTTACCCCGTTTTCCAAGCGTAAGCCCAATTTTTTGATATTTGCTTCAATTACTGCTGTACGGCCCACCAAGATTGGCTTCGCCATGCCTTCATCCACTGCAATTTGTACAGCACGAAGTACACGAAGATCTTCACCTTCCGCATATGCAATACGCTTAGGATCTGATTTTGCTTGAGCAAAAATCGGTTTCATCATAAATGCTGAGTTATAAACAAACTCAGACAAACGTTGATGATACACAGAGAAGTCTTGAATTGGACGTGTTGCTACGCCAGAATCCATCGCTGCTTTAGCAACTGCTGGCGCAATCTCTAAAATCAAACGTTGATCCAGTGGGCGAGGAATTAAGTAATCACGACCAAATGATGCTGATTTTTCACCATAAGATGCAGCATCTGCTTCGACATGTGCCATACGCGCAATCGCGTGTACACAAGCAATCTTCATTTCTTCGTTAATGGTGGTTGCACCAACGTCGAGTGCGCCACGGAAGATGTATGGGAAGCAAAGTGCATTATTTACCTGGTTTGGATAGTCTGAACGGCCAGTTGCCATGATCACGTCTGAACGTGCTTCATGGGCATGTTCTGGCAAAATTTCCGGATCCGGGTTAGCCAAGGCAAAGATGATTGGATCTTTGGCCATTTTCTTGACCATGTCTTGAGTCAGTATGCCTGCAGCAGACAGACCCAAGAACATATCTGCGCCGTCCATTACGTCAGCAAGCTGAGTACCTTCGATGTCTTGTACATACGCTTTTTTCGATTCATCTAAGCCTTCACGTTTTGTAGTCAATAAACCACGTGAGTCAGCAACGATAATATTCTCTTTCTTCGCGCCTAGTGCACAAAGAAGGTTCAAGCAAGACAATGCAGCAGCGCCTGCACCAGATGCTACGATCTTGATTTCTTCAATTTTTTTACCATTGATAATTAAAGCATTGAGTAATGCTGAACCTACAATGATTGATGTACCATGCTGGTCATCGTGGAACACCGGAATGTTCATGCGTTCACGAAGTTTCTGTTCGATATAGAAACATTCTGGTGCTTTAATATCTTCGAGGTTAATACCACCAAAAGTCGGTTCTAATGCTGCAACGATGTCGACAATTTTGTCTGGATCATTTTCTGCGATTTCGATATCGAATACGTCGACGCCAGCAAATTTCTTGAACAGGACGCCTTTACCTTCCATAACCGGTTTAGATGCTAAAGGACCAATGTTACCCAGGCCAAGAACTGCTGTACCATTACTTACTACCGCAACCAGGTTACCACGTGCTGTATACAGCGCTGCTTTAGATGGGTCTTTTTCAATTTCCAAACACGGCGCTGCAACACCTGGAGAGTAAGCTAGTGCTAAATCATGTTGGTTAACGAGTTGTTTGCTTGGGGTGACGCTGATTTTGCCGGGGGTAGGAAATTCGTGGTAGTACAGTGCCTGTTGTTTTAAAGATTGTTCGTCCATTAGTCTCTCGATGTATCAATAATTACCCAATTGCAGGTAACATAACCGCGGAATACAGGAGAATATATCACTAGTTGTGCGCTTAGCCCAGCCAAACACACCCGTTTTTTGAAGAAATAATTGGTCTTAGGTCTGGATTTATACCTGATAGGTATAAGTCTCAGGTGTCATATTTTGTTCAAGAAATTCGGTCGCTTGCTGTTCAGGAAGTGGCTTGGAAAACAGATAGCCCTGTGCAATATCACAACCGAGTTGATGCAGGAAATCTAGCTGCTGCTCTGTCTCAATACCTTCAGCCACTACTTTCATTCCCATGGCTTTGCCCATTGCAACCATTGCACTGACAATAGCATCCTGTTTGGCTTCACCAATTTTGGATACAAAACTGCGGTCAATCTTTAAAATATCGATTGGGAACTCTGCCAGATAAGACAGGGACGAATAGCCCGTACCAAAGTCATCCAGGGAAATGTTGATGTCACGTTCCTTGATCTGATTCAGCACATTCATTACGGTTTCAGAATTTTCTACCAATGAAGATTCGGTAATTTCGAGTTCTAGATTCGAACCAGAAATACAGCTCAGTTTGATCGCTTCATCCAGATCATCCAGTAACTGGCCGCGGCGGAGTTGCTGCGCCACAATATTCACCGAAACACAGATATTATGGAAACCCTGGTCATTCCATTTACGGATTTGCTTTGCCGTTTGCTGTATCACCAGTTGACCGATTTCCGAAATCATACTGGTCTGCTCTGCCAGTGGAATAAACATCCCCGGTGGAATAATGCCTTTCTCCGGATGATTCCAGCGGATTAAGGCTTCAAAACCGTAGATCTTCTGGTCATTAAGATTGATCTTCGGCTGATAATAGACGATCAGTTCACCATTCTGGATGGCTTTACGCAGATCGCGTTCAATGAAAATTCCTTGTTCCAGCAGGGCAGTATTTTCACTTGAATAAAAGTGAATGGTATTACCACCGAGATTCTTGGCTTCACTCAGTGCCTGTTCGGCACAGTTATTGAGATAGTCCAGTTGACGGCCATGATCAGGGTAGAAAGCTACCCCCATTGAAAGCGTAATTTCATAGTCCTGACCAAAGATATTGAATGGCTGACTAAAGGCTTTCGCAATATGCTCACAATGTTCCTGCACAGAAGGGCGAATATGCGAGATTTCATATAGAATGGCAAAGTCATCGCCATTCAAATGCGCAACAAACATGGCTTCAGCATTGGTCAAGCGTAAGCGCTGTGCCACCTGACGTAATAACTCATCACCACCGTTGTTGCTTAGATATTCATTCAGCGGACGGAAACGGTCGATATTGATCCGAATCACCGCCATCTGCTTGATGGAATCTTTTTGTGTCACCAGGTACTGGTGCAGCTGATAGTTATAATAGAAACGATTTGGTAAGTCGGTCAGGGTGTCATAATTTTCCAGATAAGACAGACGCTGTTCCTGAAGCTTACGTTCAGTAAGGTCCGACACAATCCCGATATAGTGGGTGATACGGCCTTCATCATCCATAATGGCATTGATATGCAGCCATAGTGGCATCTCTTTGCCGGACAAGAATTTTTCATTAAGTTCGCCATCAAAAGAACCAATCTTCATGACCTGCTTGATGATATTGGCATGTACACTGCGCTGCTGAGATTTGGTATTTACCGTAATATCAAACAGGTGCTTGCCCAGAATTTGCTGACGTTCAAAACCTGAGAGCTGCTCGAAAAAAGGATTCACTTCGATATAGCTCAGCTCTTGATTAAGTATAAAGATACCTTCAGCCGCTTGCTCTAATACGCTTGCTGCAAGTTTTAATCCTTCCTGAGAATTACGTTCCTGCTGAATGTCACGGCGAATACCGACCATGCGTACGGGTTTATTGGTTTTTGGATCACGGCTGATGACACGCCCGATATCATGAACCCAGCCCCATACCCCTTGGGTATTCTGGATGCGATAGGTGGCTTCATAGCGCTCTACCTGACCGCGTAAATGCTGTTTCATCATATCTTTGAAATGATGAAGATCATCCGGATGGATCAGATGATGCAGTTGTGCCTGATGCTCACCAGAACTACGCTGGATTTTTTCTTGTGTATGCGTAGTCAGGGTAATGGTTCGATCTTTAATGTTCCAGTCCCACGGGCGAATGCCCGCAATTTCATGCGCAAGTTCCAGGTTCTGATGCTGATCCTGTAAGGCAAGATTTATCTGCTCGATATCATAAGTACGTTCCCGCACTTTCTGTTCCAGCAGCTGATTATTAAGCTGTAACTGAAGTTCAATATCTTTGGATTTATTCACTTCAGTTTGTAACTGTTTACACAGTTCATCAGTCCAGGCAACTTGCTGTTCAGCATTCGTCACCAACAGATTATTCTCCGCATATAGACGTGAAGTACGTTGATGAATACGGTAAGTACTATTGGCACACAGCAAAATTACAATGACAGAAAAGTTAAGTGCCAGACTGAAAAACGGATTAAGTGAAGAGGATTCCGTGATCTGCAGAAAGAAGAATGGGACCAGGGACGGCAAGAATATCAGGCAGAAATAACTCAGTTTTTGCGTGAGATAGGTGAGACCAAAAGCTTGAGTCACCATAATCAGCAAGCCAGTCAGGGTCAGTGCTTCAATCAGTTCAAAAGATGGATTTACACGCGGCAAATGAACATACAGGGTAAAAATCCCGGTTGAAATACAGATACCTACCAGTAGACACTGGATTTGTAGCCAGCGGTGAGCAGTTTCCAGTTTAAACTCATTCGGTTTAAAGTAGACGGTACTAATCAGCCAGCACATGCAGACCACCATCTCAGTAAGAATAAACCAGAGATTCAGGTAATTGTCTGCCGGATGATAATGTAACTGGTAAATACAGAAGATATAAAGACATACCAGCAGGATACTAATTAAAAAGTATCGACTGTGACGAATCGTATTCACGATTTGTGCACTGTTTAGCTGCTGCTGAATATAATCATCCTGATTATGAATCATGATTAAGATGCCTTTAATCTACGTAAGGGTGGTACTGCATTGTTTTTATTAAGCCCCTTAAATAAGTAACTTTTATCATTTAATAGGTCATTCATTTTTATCTTATTAAGACTAAAGTGCCAATATATAAAAATCAATCAAAAGCCCCACAAATTTTTACAAATGCGATAAAGTAAAATTGATCATTGAGAGAAATTAAAATTTGTAGTTCAAAATAGATAAAGCTACGACAGGCGCAGTTTCGGTACGCAGAACACGTTCACCAATACACCAGTTCACAAATCCCTGAGTATTGGCAGCAGAGATTTCAGCCTCACTGAGTCCACCCTCTGGGCCAATGAGTAATGCCAAGTCTGGCGTTGCATTGTAAAGAACATCCACTTCATCTTTGTTTGGAGCCAACACGAGCTTGGTTTGAGGAAGTTCACTTTGCAACCAGTTTTCCAGTGACATCGGAGGGAGAATTTTTGGAACAATATTCAAACCACATTGTTCGCAGGCTGCCGTAGCAATAGCTTGCCAGTGATCGAGCTTTTTTTGGTCACGATCGTACTTGAGGCGCATTTCGCAGCGCTCAGAGGTTAAAAGCTGAATTTCTGAGACACCAAGTTCAACCGCTTTTTGAATGGCATAATCCATACGGTCGCCTTTACTCATGACCTGACCCAATAAAGCTTTGAATTTTGGCATGCGGTTGCTTGGGTTAAAGCTATTGACCTGTACAGTAGCTGACTTTTTGGCAACTTCTACAAGTTCAACTTCATATTCACCACCTTGCCCATTGAACAGGGTGGCTTTTTCACCGACTTGAGCACGTAATACCTTCACCCAATGATGAAAAACGGTTTCAGTTAACTCAACCGTGGAATCAACATTTAAGTCTGCTTCAATAAAAAAACGTGGCATTTAAGGATTACTCTCAAGTGGAACAAAACAAGACGGTATTTTTTTACGCCCCCTCTGTATTTCTCCCAAAGGGATAAATTAAGGAAGGAAAATACCGCCTCAAAACTTATGCAAGACCTAAGTCTTTTACAAGTTGACGTGTAGGGTCAGTGGTGTTCATGGTGTAGAAGTGCAGGCTTGGTGCACCGCCAGCAATCAGGCGTTCGCAAAGTTTAACGATCACTTCATGACCAAATGCTTTGATGGATGCAGCATCGTCACCATAAGTTGCCAATTGTTTACGAATCCAGCGTGGAATCTCTGCACCTGTACCATCGGCAAAGCGGATTAAATTGCTGGCATTGGTAATTGGCATAATGCCCGGTGCAACAGGAATATTCACCCCTTCTTTTTGGATACGTTCTACAAAGTAGAAGTACGCATCTGGATTAAAGAAGAACTGTGTAAGTGCAGCATTGGCACCAGCACGGGCTTTTTCGCAGAAACGTTTGATATCAGCGTCAAAGTTGTCTGCTTGTGGATGCATTTCAGGGTAGGCTGCCACTTCAATATGGAAATGATCACCTGAATGTTCACGGATAAAACGAACCAAATCTTGCGCGTATGGTAATTCACCTAAACCGACTTGACCTGATGGTAAATCACCACGCAGTGCCACAATACGGTTGATACCCTGAGATTTATATAAATCCAGTAATTCTGCGATACGTTCTTTGCTATCACCAATACATGAAAGGTGAGGGGCAACTGGCGTCCCTTTACCATTGAAATCAGCCAATGTGGACAAGGTGCGTTCACGGGTTGAACCACCGGCACCATAAGTCACAGAGAAGAATTCTGGGTTTAACAATTGTAGTTCTTGATGAACTACTTTAAGTTTTTCCGCACCAGCATCAGTTTTGGTTGGGAAGAACTCAAAAGAAATAGGAATCTGTTTAGACATGTTTAAATCCTTTTTATAAATACTTTTTATTCACCCTCTCCCTGACCTCTCCCAAAGGGAGAGGAGTATTCATTACTGAATAACACAGGGTTTTGAATCAAATTATTTACATGTCATAAATAAAACCTGAGATGTAAATGACTTGAGAGTTTCACCCTCTCCCTATGGGAGAGGGATGGGGTGAGGGCTAATTAATATTTATAAGCGTCAGACTTAAACGGACCTTCAACAGCTACACCAAGGTAATCCGCTTGTTCTTGCGTTAACTGCGTTAACACACCACCAAAGCCTGCAACCATGGCTGCCGCAACTTCTTCATCTAATTTCTTAGGAAGAAGTTCAACGCGAATCGCTGCTTGTTTTTGATCTTCAGGTAGATCAGCAAATTTCTCAGCGAATAAATGCATTTGACCCAAGACTTGGTTAGCAAATGAACCGTCCATCACACGTGAAGGGTGACCTGTTGCATTACCAAGGTTCACCAGACGACCTTCAGAAAGAAGGATCAGGTAATCATTTTCGTTTTCTGAACGATACACTTGGTGTACTTGTGGCTTAACTTCAACCCACTTGTAACCACGTAAGTAGTTGGTGTCGATTTCAGTGTCGAAGTGACCGATGTTACATACCACAGCACCTGCTTTTAATGTATCAAGCATTGCAGCATCACATACGTGGTAGTTACCCGTCGTTGTTACGATCAAGTCAGTGTTTAAAAGAAGGTCAGCATTTACATCTTCTTTCTTACCTGTTTGCACGCCATTTTTGTATGGAGATACAACTTCGTAACCGTCCATACATGCTTGCATTGCACAGATTGGGTCGATTTCAGAAACACGTACAATCATGCCTTCTTGACGAAGCGATTGTGCAGAACCTTTACCTACGTCACCGTAACCAATGACAAGCGCACGACGACCAGATAACAACATATCTGTTGCACGTTTGATGGCATCGTTCAGTGAGTGACGGCAACCGTATTTGTTATCATTCTTAGATTTAGTTACTGAATCATTTACATTGATTGCAGGCACTTTAAGTGAACCGTCTTTCCACATTTCAAGCAGACGTTGAACACCAGTTGTTGTTTCTTCAGTAATACCGTGGATTTTCGCTAATACTTCTGGGTATTTTTCATGAACAAGTGCAGTTAAGTCACCGCCATCGTCCAGAATCATATTGGCATCCCAAGGTGTGCCGTTTACATTGATTTGTTGTTCAAGACACCACATGTATTCTTCTTCAGTTTCGCCTTTCCAGGCAAATACTGGAACACCAGACGCAGCAATGGCAGCAGCAGCGTGGTCTTGAGTTGAGAAGATGTTACAAGATGTCCAACGAACTTCAGCACCCAGTTCTACCAAAGTTTCGATAAGAACAGCTGTTTGGATTGTCATGTGGATACAACCCAAAATTTTAGCGCCAGCAAGTGGTTTAGCAACAGAGTAACGCTTACGCAGACCCATTAGGGCTGGCATTTCAGCTTCTGCAAGTTTGATTTCTTTACGGCCGTAGTCAGCCAGTGAAATATCGGCAACTTTATAATCTGTAAATGAAGCATTAACCGCGTTCATCACGATCTCCTTATAAAAAACAATAATTGATCATTCAGTTCGCGGATGCCGTTGTTGGTCTGTCTGGAAAAAGAGGGACCGATCGTCGAGCCTGGCGCTTTTACATTTCGTACCTGTAAAACGTCGCAGCATCCCTCGACTAGCCGGGTATTGTACTTGGAAATTAATTTGGTTCCAATCTGAAATTGTTTAATATCTGACTAATAAGAAAATTTGCAAAATATTTTGAAAAATAAATATTCTTTTAAAAGTTTAAATCAATTTAATTCTTATAAAAAAGCCCATCATCTGATGGGCTTCTTCTTTATTCTATTTCCTGCTCAGCTTCGTCTGCTTTTTGTGTCCAGTAATCTGCCTGTATGTCATCCGCTACAACACCAAGACCATTGGCATAAATAAAGGCAAGGTCACGCATGGCCTGGACTTCACCCCATTCAGCTGCCTGTTTCACTAGTGCAATGGATTTTTCGATATCTTTTTCAACCACATCACCACGACGATAAAAACCTGCCAGTTCTAAAGTCGCCGCTGGGTGTTTTTCGAAATTGGCTTTGCTGAGCCAGTAATAGGCTAACTCAAAGTGAGCTTTAGAATCTTCCGGGTCTTCCTCCGCAATTTCTTTGGCATAAACCGTATAACCTTCACCGAGCCAGTACATGGCTTCAACCAGACCGCCGTTCGCTGCTTTTAGTGCCCATTCTTCAGCCAAGATAATGTCATCTTCATGCTCGCTGTGCATATATAGTTCGGCAAGCTCAAATTGTGCTTCGGCATTGCCTGCCAGTGCGCGGTTTGCCAGAGTGGCAGGGGGAGAAACACGCTCGGTCATGTCAAAATCTCAAAAATCTTTGCATGTAGATTAAAAGGTTCAAAATAAAAAAGCCAATCTGAAGACTGGCTTTTTTATAAAAGGAATTAAATTGAGCTTAAAATACGCAAATTAGTCTAGAAATGAATGCAATGAGCACAAAGCCAATACTGATTATTTTAATTTTTGATTCAAAGTAAGTCAGGCTCAGGCCAACTGCTAATGCTGCAAAAGTCAGACTACCTAGCCAATAGCTGACCATATTGCTGATCGTACCGCTAAACAGGCAAAAAATTAGCGCAATGATCAGCAGTCCCCAGCCAGCAAGCGTGGCTAGTCGGGTTTTGCCAGCATCCAGTTCTTTGCCAAATATCTGTTTTTGATGTTTAGACATCGAAGCAGCCAGTGCAATAAACCCTAGTGCAGATACAGACCACATGAATAAGAAGAATATCATACTTCAGTCTCCACAGCTGTAGTCTTGGCTTTTTTAGCAGGCAGGCCTTGGTGATTTTTCACTTTCTTAAAGGCAAGCCAGAACACAACAGCTAGTAGCCACATAGCCAGATCAAAGCTCGCAATAACCCATTGACCATTCGCTATAGTATTCCAGATTGGCTGTCCACCGGTCAGGACATTTATAAACGGAAGCAGGGCAAATAAAGCAGTTGCCAGTGCCAGCAGCTCTAACCAGGCCTGACGATGCGTTCGGATCATGGTATAGAAGAAAGTCAGCACCCATACTATAAAAAAGGTACGGATTTCCCAGTTGGCACGCATTTCCAGTTCCACCGGAATAAAACGATTGGCATAGAAGTAAGCGGCACAGGCAATAGGCAAACCGATAATTGCTGCGATATTGGTCACTTCCACCGTACGATAACCAAAAGATTTATAGCCTTGTTTCTGCTGTTGCGGTGCGCGTTTCACACACCATAGAATCAGACCAGTAGCGATCATCAATGTGCCGACAATACCGGACAGGAACAGTAACCAGCGCAGGGCGAGATCCACACCGCGCGCTTCATGCAGTGAAGTCACCACGTTATAGATGCCATTCGCGACTGAGGGTGTTTTTAGTTCAGTTTGATCCAGTTTGAGCGCACCGGTTACGCCGTTGAATTCCAGACTTGGGTACACGCTACGATAGGCAACACTGATGCCATTCAGAGCACGTAATTCGATTTCAGCTTGGCTGGTATTTGGCTGAATAATGGTGATGGTACCAACCGGATTGTTATTCCATTCTTTGTCCGCAGCTGCCAGAACCGGTGCCAGATCGGTTAAAGGCGCTGGACGGGCAGAGGGGTTTTCGTCACGAGATCGACGTGTTTCACCGCGACCTGCCATTTCACCTCGTTCGCCACGTGCTTCACCAGCGCCATGAGGACGACGTTCTTCAGCTTCAGTACGCCCTTCACCACGTCCAGCCATTTCGCCGCCACGTTCGCTACGACCTGCACGAGATTCAGCTTCCTGACTATTATCCTGAACTAAAGTTTTACGCTGATCTTGGAGGAAAGCACCACGATTTTCATAAATCTGGTTTACGCCCCAAGGCATGATGGTAAATAACAGCAGCAATAAGCCACTGAATGTAATCATAATATGGAAAGGAAGTGCAAATACCGCGGTTGCATTGTGTGCATCTAGCCATGAACGTTGTCCTTTACCTGGGCGGAAGGTAAAGAAATCCTTAAAGATTTTCTTATGGGTAATAATCCCGCTGATAATTCCCACCATCATCAGTAAAGTCGCAATCCCGACAATCCAGCGTGCCCACATACGTGGCATGCCATATAAATCAAAATGAAAACGGTACAGGAAACCACCACCACGGGTTTCGCGTGCTTCTAGTACTTCACCGGTTGCACTGTCCAAAGTAATTCGTGTGCCGCCGCGGCGTGCACGAGGATCTTCACCAGCGCCACGGATATTGAGCGTAGTATAGTTCTGACGAGCATGCGGTAGCTGAATGGCCCAGCTACCCGCATCAGGATGATTTTTCTGTAAATAGGCGAGTGCCACCCGGGTCTGTTCAATCTGGGTGGCTTGCGGAACAGACTGGTGCAACTCTGGTTTCATCCAGATAGTAATTTCATTCTGGAAAAAACTTAATGTACCTGTCAGGAAAATCGCATAAAGCAGCCAGCCCAAGATTAAACTGGCCCAAGTATGCAGCCATGACATTGACTGGCGTGGACCTTCCGGTTTTGCATCTGGTCTCATCTTATTTCCCTAAAAACTGGTAAGCGATATAGAACAACCCAGCTGGAATCAAAATGCCCAGCGTCGCTTTTAGGGTTTTATTGACCATAAATACCCAGATGAAAGCCCCTGTCTGTAAAAGAAAAGCGATCATAGTGGCGGATATGGCAGCACTACTTTGATAATCACTGAAGTACTGAGCAATGACCATGGCTGCAAAAGTGGCTAAAGCATATCCGCCTAAAGCAGCAAGTATGAAACGGTAGAAAATCATAAAGCGATAAGCCGTGAGTTTGGGCTGCACTTTCTTTTTAGATCGGATGACTGGATTCGGAACAGCTAATTTTTCAGTAGCTGTAAGATCCATATGAGGACTGCTGGTCATTGAAAATACTGTCTATTTAATTGTGGGAATTTCATTGATGCGAATGATAACAATTATTGTTTATATTTTAAATAACTATTTTTAAAGATCTTTTAAATGATTAAAATGAAGTGTGAGTTTAAGCAGTATAAATAGGGGGATAAATAGATTGTGAAGCACAGCATGGGAACCCAATACTGAAAATAAAACAGCGGCTCGAAGGCCGCTATTTTATTAAAAATAATTATGTCTTAGCTTTCTTGCTGGATACCCGCAACCAACCAGTCCTGGTTAGAACCTGCAGGTTTTACAAAGTGCCAAACTTCAGCAAATGGCTGTGGCAGACTGTTCAGGTCTTCACTTACTGTACCGGTAAAGCGTACGCTCACCACGTATTGACCATTTTCATTTGATGAATCTACAACCATAGCATTCAGGTTAGAGAACTCAGCAACGTCCTGATCCTGATTCGTCATAATGTCGTTATACATAGACTGATACAGGTCAGGTGTCAGATAACGCTGAATTTCTGAAATGTTACTCGCTGTATTCATAGACTGAATATGGTTAAAACGCTGACGCGCAACACGCAAGAAGGCAGCAGGTTCAGTACCATCAGGCAGCTGACTACCGCTTTGAGTATAAGCAGTACCAAACGGCGCGTTATTTACCGGAGCAGAACCAAATGGGGCATTATTGCCTGGTGTTTGACCATCGACATTCTGACCAAAGATATTGGTGCTATCGCCACCGCGAGGTGCAGCAGGTGCTTGACCAAACGGTGCTGATGAACCAGCACCATTGTTTGGAGCGAATGGATTGCTAGTAGTTACTTTTTTTTTTGCGCCCATCTTACGGAAAATGAAGAAGGCAACAGCTGCAGCAAGTAAGATCCAGATCCAGCCTGGGATACCACCTTGTTCTTCTTCTTGAACAGCTTCAACTTGTGCTTGAGATGCCGCGTTGTCATCTGCCAAAGCATTCGCTGCGACAGCACCAATTGCAGCACCCGCTACACCCGCTGCCACCATACCACCTACACCAGGGCCAGATTTTTGCTGAGTTGCTGCACCTGCAGTCGGAGCCTGTTGTGCAGGAGCTGCCTGACGGGGTTGCTGATAAGTCTGAGTCGGCGCAGCAGAACGTTGCATACCATGGCTTTTACCACCACCGGCACGTTTTGCTTCAGCAGCTAGAGGTGCAACCAGTAATGCTGCAGTCAAGAAACCCGCGATCAAACCGCGCTGTCGAACTTCCATTCAATTTTCCTATGTAAAAAATATATTTGAACACTCTATTTATATAGGCTTTACATGGAATTTCAATCAAAAAACTGTATTTTTTTACCGAAATTCCAAACTGAGTGCTATAAATTGAATCCTACAGTTCATCACTCAAAGTCATTGCTTCACTGAGGGCTTCATGCAGACGGGCAACCGCAATAAAGCGTACGCCCGGAATTTCTTTCTGCGGGGCATTGGCACGCGGCAGGATAATATATTTAAAACCATGCTTGATGGCTTCTTTGAGACGCTCCTGACCATTGGGTACTGGACGGATTTCTCCTGATAGACCAACTTCACCAAACACAGCCAGTTGCTGCGGCAGAGCTTTACCACGGATACTCGATGCACAGGCAAGTAGAACGGCCAGATCAGAACCCGTTTCGGTAATCTTTAAACCACCGACGATATTGACATAGACATCTTGACCAGAGGTTTGTACGCCGCCATGACGATGCATTACGGCTAACAGCATATTCAGACGGTTTTGTTCCAGACCTAATGCCACACGACGCGGTTGACCATGCGCATCATCGACCAGTGCCTGAACTTCAACCAGCAATGGACGTGTACCTTCGCGGCTGATCATCACAATTGAACCAGGAATGGCTTCATCATAACGACTCAGAAAAATGGCAGAAGGGTTGGAGACTTCACGCAAGCCCTTATCGGTCATACCGAATACACCAAGTTCATTCACCGCACCAAATCGGTTTTTTACCGCACGGATCATTCGATAACGCGAATCTGACTGACCTTCAAAATATAGAACGCAGTCCACCATATGTTCCAGCACACGCGGACCTGCGAGTGCACCTTCTTTGGTAACATGACCGACAATGAACAGGGCAGTTCCGCTATTTTTGGCAAAACGGGTCAGGAGCGCTGCTGATTCACGAATCTGTGATACGCCACCCGGTGCAGACTGCAAGGTTTCGGTATAAAGCGTTTGAATCGAGTCGAGGATTGCAACTGCTGGTCGTTCCTGTGCCAGCACTTCGCAAATGCGTTCTACACAGGTTTCTGCCATGACTTTAAGATGTTCAGTTGGCAAGTCTAAACGCTGAGCGCGTAATGCCACTTGAGATAAAGATTCTTCACCTGTCACATAGAGTGCGGAACTGTTACCCGCGGCCATATGTGTAGCAGTTTGTAGCAGAATAGTCGATTTACCAATCCCCGGATCACCACCAATCAGTACAACGGAACCTGTCACCAGACCACCACCCAGAACCCGGTCGAATTCTCCAATTCCGGTCGGCATGCGACTTTCATGTGAAACGGAAACTTTATTAAGCGTGGTAATCGCAGCGGCCTGACCAGCATAGCCGCCAATTTTAGGCTGGGCACGATGAGTCACCGCAGGTGCAATGTTGACTTCCAGCAAGCTGTTCCACTCACCACATTCAGCGCACTGACCAGACCATTTAGGATGGTCTGCACCACATTGTTCACAACGATAGACACTTTTTGCTTTAGCCATAGTTTCCGAAAAACAAGATTGGGAATAGGGCTACAGCATAGCGGTGAATGCCACTGAAAACCAAGATCTTCACCTGAAAAATTCGCTGTTTTACGTCAAGGTGTGACGTATCTGCATCTGCGACTCTACATGAGCATCAAATACACCCTATAATGACCTTAATCATCACGGGAACAGGAAACCGGACATGCTACAACATATTGATGCAATCGCACGTGAAAAAGACCGTGATGTATTATTTGTACATTTTGAAAATTATGAACATGAAAATGCAGATGCTGACTCCTATCACCTGCGCCAGAATCTGATGGAGTGGCTGGAGCAACGCCAAATTGCTTTTGCACCATGTATGGGGATTGAACAACCTGGTGTGATTGAAAGCTATTCAGGTGATCTTTATATCGATGTGCCATTTGATGAAGCCAACCCGATCTATCAAATGCTGAGTGACCATCTGGAAGATAGCGAAGGGGAAATGAAAATTCCTGGCGTACTATTTTTTGTCTTATCTTTGGAAACTGCGCTTGAGATTGAAGCAGATCGTGAGGGATTTCTGAATCTTAATCAAAATCATGATGACGATGAATTTTCAGGTCGTCTGAACTGATTTTGTTTAGAACACTGGGACCGTAAAAAAAAGCCACTTTTACAGTGGCTTTTTTCTTTAGGGCTTTAGATTATATTAATAAAGCTCACCAGACTTGCGTCGGGCAATAAAGTCTTTCGATTCTTTGGCAATCACACCTGAAAGCAGTAACAAGCCGATCAAGTTTGGAATCGCCATCAGACCGTTGAAAGTATCGGCAAATAGCCAGACCAGATCCAGTGTAGCTATACAGCCAATGAATACGGTAGCAATGTAAATAATGCGGTAAGGCAGAACAAACTTTTCACCGAGCAGGTAAGTCGCACATTTTTCGCCGTAGTAGCTCCAGCCCAGAATAGTGGAGTAGGCAAAGAAGATAATGCCGAAAGTCACGACCCAACCACCAACGCCCGGTAACAGTTTGTCGAATACAGCGATGGTCAGTACCGCACCAGTTTGACCACCAAAATCATTGCCCGCCATGATAAAGCCCATCACCAGCACAATACCGGTAATCGAACAGACAATAATGGTATCAATAAAAGTACCTGTCATCGATACCAGACCCTGACGAGCCGGGTGATCCGTTTTTGCTGCAGCGGCGGCAATCGGTGCTGAACCCATACCGGCTTCGTTCGAGAATACACCACGTGCTACACCGTAGCGAATCGCTGCACCAATGGCGCCACCAACCGCTGCTTCACCGGTGAATGCATAGGTAAAGATCATTTTCAGGGCAGGGCCAACCAGCTCCAGATTGTTAAAAATAATGATCAGACCGCCCGCGACATAACCAATCGCCATGATCGGTACAATAAAGGAAGAAGCTCTGGCAATGGATTTAATCCCGCCCAGAATCACCAGTGCAGAAAAGGCTGTGATGATCACGCCTGTAATCCAGGTTTCCAGACCAAAACCATTTTCAACGGCCAGTGCTACAGTATTAGACTGTACCGAGCTGCCGATCCCGAAAGAGGCAACAGCACCAAAAAATGCGAAAATTAAGGCTAGCCATTTCCATTTCAGGCCGCGTTCGATGTAATACATCGGACCGCCAGACATTTCACCTTTCTCATTTTTTACCCGGTATTTTACCGCCAGAACGCCTTCGCCATATTTGGTCGCCATACCGAACAGGGCAGTCATCCACATCCAGAAAACTGCACCTGGGCCACCCAAGACACAGGCAGTTGCCACGCCTGCAATATTACCGGTACCAATGGTGGCAGAAAGGGCGGTCATGAGTGAGCTAAACTGGGAAATATCGCCTTCGTGGGAAGGGTGTTTGCCAAAAACCTGTTTAAAGGCCAGTGGCAACATGCGGAATTGCCAGAAAAGTAATCGGAAAGTAAGGAATACACCAGTACCGACAATCAGTACCAGCATATATGGACCCCAGACCCAACCACTGAGGGTTTCCATGATGCTTTGTAAATTTTGCATAAAGTTCTTCTTATTTGTCCTGAGTATTAGTTTAAAGTTCACTTAATTTTAATCAAGCAAATGACATGCCAGACGTGCTCATCCTCAGCACTATTCACGACATTTTTATAGGTTTATTTTTTGCACAGTTTCGGAACTTTTACAACAAATATGCAGGAAATTTATCCGGAGCTTCTACGACTAAAGAGAGCCTATTCGTTATATAAGAAAAATAAATTAACTTTTAAGATTAAGTGGAAAATACAAATGATGCGAATTTTCTTTTTGTATTCCCCCTTTTTTGCGTTAATTTGTCGCGATTAGACATCGAAGTTGAAAAATAATGTCAGGTCATCATACTGGTTCGCCGTCCGAAAACGGCGAGCTGCAGCGTAGTTTATCCAATCGACACCTGCAGCTGATTGCGATTGGAGGTGCTATTGGTACCGGCCTGTTTATGGGCTCAGGTAAAACCATTAGTCTGGCAGGACCTTCGATTCTGGTGATCTATATGATCATCGGTTTCATGGTATTTCTCGTGATGCGTGCATTGGGCGAGTTATTACTGTCAAATTTACAATATAAGTCATTTATCGATTTCTCTACGGATCTGATCGGACCATGGGCAGGCTATTTTGTCGGCTGGACCTACTGGTTATGCTGGATTACGATCGGAATCGCTGACCTGTCTGCGATTATTTATTATTTACAGTTTTTTAATAATGGTCTCCCATTTACCCCAGGCGAAGGGGTATTAATCAGTATCGCCTCTATTGTCTTTATCATGGGGCTGAATCTGGCCACCGTGAAGCTCTTTGGTGAAATGGAATTCTGGTTCGCCCTGATCAAAATTATTGCGATTGTGGTGCTGATTGCGGTTGGTCTGTGGATGATTTTCACCGGCTTTACCAATGATGCCGGTACGGTCGCATCCTTTGCGCACATTTGGGATCATGGTGGTTTGTTCCCGACGGGTGCTATGGGTTTCTTGGCTGGTTTCCAGATTGCGATTTTTGCCTTTGTGGGTGTTGAGCTTGTAGGTACCACGGCTGCCGAAACCAAAGACCCGGAGCGTAACCTGCCAAAAGCGGTGAACTCGATTCCGATCCGTATCATTATTTTCTATGTACTTGCTCTAGTCATTGTAATGTCTGTGACGCCGTGGGATCAGATTAATCCAAGTGTTTCTCCGTTCGTAAATCTGTTTAGCCAAGCCGGTATTGCAGCTGCTGCGATCATCATGAATCTGGTGGTGCTGTCATCCGTAATGTCTTCGATGAACAGCGGTGTGTTTTCGACCAGCCGTATGCTATTCGGTCTGTCGCGTGAAGAACAGGCACCGAAAGCTTTCGGTCGTTTGAACCCCCGTGCTGTACCTGCCAATGCCCTGTATTTCTCTGCAGTCTGCTTATTATTAGGTGCGGCGTTACAGTATTTTGTACCGAATACTGTTGAAGCCTTTACATTGGCAACGACATTATCAACCATCCTGTTTATCTGTGTATGGCTGATGATTATCTGGAGTTACATGATTTATTACCGTACCCGTCCAGAGCTACATGCCAAATCAGTATTCAAGTTACCAGGTGGCTTGGTGACTTGCTGGATCGTGATTATTTTCTTTGTCGGCATGATTGGTGTGCTGGCATTAGAAGATGATACTCGCCGTGCCTTGATGGTCAGTCCGATCTGGTTTGTTCTACTGATTTTGGGCTATTTAGGCTTCTATAAACAGAAACATAAATAATCCATATCAATAAAAACGTCAGCGATCTGCTGGCGTTTTTTTTTGTCTAAAGATACTCTCTAGCGTTTAACGCTTTGGTCATGGCGAATGATCGCGTTATACTCATCGAAACTATTCAATTAGGTGGTCAGATGCGCCAAGTCATTTGCTACATCAGTATCTTAGCAGCAGGTCTTGCTCTTGCAGGTTGTGGTCAGTCAGGTGCCTTGCACTTGCCAAATGATCCGGATTACGACAAGCGTGCCAAATATCTGCTCTATAAAAATACCGAAACTGAGTCTAAAACTTCCGATGAAGAACGAGATGCCCCTGTGCAACAACTGTTTGCTGCGCCCGAAACATCAGATTCAACCATTACACCTTAACGCTTTCAAAGAAAGGATACCTTCATGAGTTTCACCCGTATTAATGGGGTATTGCATGCCGAGCAATGTTCACTGCAACAGCTGGCAGAGCAATTTGGCACACCACTCTATGTTTATTCAAAAGCGACTTTTGAAAAGCATTATCTGGACATGGACCGTGCATTTGACTTTATTGATCACCAAATCTGTTTTGCCGTGAAGTCAAACTCCAATCTTGCGGTATTGAATGTATTGGCAAAGCAAGGGGCAGGTTTTGACATCGTTACGGGCGGAGAGCTGGCACGTGTACTGAAAGCGGGTGGTGAACCTTCTAAAATCGTATTCTCGGGTCTAGGTAAATCAGAAGCGGACATCAAGAAAGCCCTAGAAGTTGGTATTGCCTGCTTTAACGTAGAATCTTATGCCGAGCTGGATCGTATTCAGAAAGTTGCGGCAGAACTGGGTGTAAAAGCGCCGATCTCACTGCGTGTGAATCCAGATGTGGATGCGAAAACTCATCCCTACATTTCAACGGGTCTGAAAGAAAATAAATTCGGCATTCCATCGGATAGCGTATTTGAAACTTATCAGTATGCAGCATCTTTAGCCAACTTGGATGTCGTCGGAATTGACTGCCATATCGGTTCACAGCTGACTGAAACCCAACCTTTTGTAGATGCGCTGGATCGTGTCATCGTGATGATCGACCAGTTAAAAGAGATGGGGATCAACCTTAAACACATCGATATCGGTGGTGGTTTAGGAGTGACTTATAAAGATGAGACACCTCCATCTGTTCAAGAATATGCCAATGCGCTGCGTCCGGCTTTAGAAAAGCTGGGCCTAAAAGTCTATATGGAACCGGGCCGTAGTATTTCTGCCAATGCAGGCGTGCTACTGAGCAAAGTGGATCTGCTCAAACCGACCAATCACCGTAATTTTGCAATTATTGATGCGGCCATGAATGACTTGATTCGCCCAGCTTTATATGAAGCATGGATGGATATTCAGTCTGTGACACCGCGTAATGATGTCGAAACGAAAGAATGGGATGTGGTGGGTGCGATCTGTGAAACTGGTGATTTCCTCGGTAAAGAGCGTGAGCTTGCGATCAAGGAAAATGATGTGCTGGCAGTACTCGGTGCTGGTGCTTATGGTTTTGTGATGAGCTCGAATTACAATAGCCGTGGCCGTGCTGCTGAAGTGATGGTCGATGGTGATCAAGGACATCTGATTCGCGAACGCGAAACGATTGAATCACTGTGGGAACGTGAGCGTTTATTGCCTTAAGGAGACACAATAATGTTACTTGAATTTACCAAGATGCATGGTCTGGGCAATGACTTTATGGTGGTTGACCTGATCAGCCAGCGCGCTTATCTGGATACCCTGACTATTCAGCGTCTGGCAAATCGCAATTTTGGCATTGGCTTTGATCAGTTACTGATTGTAGAACCACCTGATGTACCGAGTGCTGATTTTAAATACCGTATTTTCAATGCCGATGGTTCTGAAGTAGAACAATGCGGCAATGGCGTGCGCTGTTTTGCCCGTTTTGTGCATGAGCGTCAGCTGACGACGAAAACCAAAATCAAAGTACAGACCAAATCTGGCATTGTGGAACCTGAATTGGGCGCCAATGGTTGGGTGCGCGTCAATATGGGCTATCCAAAATTTTTGCCTCAAGAAATTCCATTCCTGGCCGATGAGCCGGATAATCTGTATGACATCGATCTGGCAGAGGGTGAAAAACTGACGATTGATGTAGTGAACATGGGTAATCCTCATGCAGTAACAGTCGTACCGGATGTGATTAATGCAGATGTAGCTCGTATTGGTCCACAAGTAGAATCGCATGCGCGTTTTCCGGCACGCGTCAATGCAGGCTTTATGCAGATCATTGATGAAAAGCATGCGCGTTTACGCGTATATGAGCGTGGTGTAGGTGAAACACTGGCATGCGGTACGGGTGCTTGCGCAGCCGCAGTATCTGGTATGCGCCGTGGTCTACTTGCCAACAATGTCGAGATTGAACTGGCGGGCGGCAAGTTGCAGATTGAATGGGTCGAGGGGGATGTAGTCTGGATGACTGGTCCAACCGCAACTGTTTATGAAGGTCGCTTAGACTTACGTTATTTCCAAGCTTAATTTAAAAAGCCCTGAAGAGTCAGGGCTTTTTTATATAGGCCGAATAAATTATTTTTGCATTATTTGATAGACTGATGTTTGTCGGATTCAAACAGCCAAGGAGGATAGAATGCAGCTTAATCCACAGCAATTGTTATCCATATGGCTCAAAGAACGTGAAATCCAGAACCAGTCCAAACATACTTTGCAGGCGTATGAACGTGATGTTTCCGACTTTCTGAATTTTTGTCAGCGTCATGCTTTAGCACTTGGAGATGTTGAATCAACAGATTTACGCCAGTTTATGGCGGAAAAAGTTGAACAACAGGGCCTAAGTTCCAGCAGTCTGCAGCGGCTACTTTCAGCAATTCGCCAGTTTATGAAATGGGCTGAACAGGCACAGTATGTCAGTTTTAATCCGGCAGATGATTTTCAGCTGAAAAGACAATCCAGACCTTTGCCCGGTATGGTTGATATTGAAACCATTCATCAGATTCTGGATCAGTCTGAACCTGAAGGTGAGGTGCAGCAGCAGATGTGGAAGCGTGATAAGGCAATTCTGGAACTGCTTTATTCTAGTGGGCTACGTCTGGCTGAGGTACAAGGCCTCAGAATTAAAGATATTGACTTCAACCGTCAGCTGCTTCGCATTACGGGTAAGGGGAATAAAACCCGTATCGTGCCATTTGGTTCCAAAGCCAAAGATAGTGTCATGGCGTGGTTACAGATTTATCCTCTATGGCATGGTGATTTTGTGCCAGAAGCACATGTCTTTATCACTCAGAAGGGTAATCCGCTAGGAGCAAGGCAGATTGAAAATCGGGTCAAATTTCAGGCGCAGCGCGCAGGCGTCAATGTTGACCTGCATCCGCATTTACTGCGTCACTGTTTTGCCAGTCATATGTTATCCAATAGCCGAGACTTACGAGCCGTGCAGGAAATGCTGGGACATAGTAATCTGACTACAACCCAAATTTATACTCATGTCGATTTTGATCATCTGGCGCAGATTTATGATCAGGCGCATCCAAGGGCACAACATAAACCTGAAAATCTTAAATAATCATTATTAAAAATATAGGTTGGCATAAAAATTTCATAAAGAATATTTATGCTGAGAGAAATAGAATGACCATGCAGATTATTTCACCATGGTCTTATTCGCGAAAAGCTAAAATTCAGGTATAACAAAAGAACAGAATTTAAGCTGAAAAATAGGGTATGGCTGAAAAGAATTCAGCCTGACAGGACTGGAAGTATATGGGCACAGAAATTATTGTAGATATACAACAAAAATATGATCGGTTAAGCGAAGCACAAAAAGAAATTTTTGCAGGTTATGGTCTGCGCCAGATCAAACATTTTGTGGAAATCAGTCTACCAAATATTGAAACATCTTTACCCGAAGGTGCTCATGTGCAGGGAATTAATACAGATGGTAAGGTTCAAGCCTATAATCCTGATAGCCATGAATACTATATCTGGATTTCAGACTTGCAATGGCAAGCGACTACTCGTGCGACCCAGGCAGTGGACTTAAAAGAAGATGCCATCGAAATCTGGAAGATCTTCGATTTAAAATCTTATGAACTGATTGACCTCAGTCATGTGCACCGTGACTTTCTGGACAGTCGTGTCTAAAACTGATCTTCAGTAAAAAAAGGACGATATCAATCGTCCTTTTTATTTGGCCAATATTAAAGATCATCTAAAGGTAGTTGAAAACTCTGCTTGATAATCTGACTCGGTAAATCGGTTTTGACACTGGTAATCCCATTCTTTTTAGTTAAATGCGTAGACTGGAATTTACGATAACTTTCCAGATCGGGCACCACTACTTTGAGCATTGCATCACATTCACCCAAAATGATATAGCATTCCATCACTTGGGGCAGTTCCTTCATGGCTTCAATAAAGGTGTCAATCGTTTCAGCATCCTGACCCACTAGCCAGATACGAGAAAATAAAATCAGCTGGAAACCAATCTTCTGCTGGTCCACGATCGTGGTATAGCTCTGGATTACCCCCGCATCTTCAAGCAGTTTTACCCGACGCAAACACGAAGAAGGCGAAAGACCAATTTCACGTGCCAGATCGTTATTCTGAATCCGGCCATTGGCTTGCAAATGTTGAATGATATTTTTGTCAATACGATCGAGTTTTACTCGAATAGACTTGGAAGATATCTTCATAAAATAGAATAATATTCTAAAAATAATGCATATTATAAAATAAATTGAAAGCCTATTTTGTAAAAAATCGCAGATACTAATTTCACTTTCCGACATGTACAGAGGAACAAGGAAATGTCTGTATTTGCACTTTTTGCACTAACCGTGCTTCCCCTTATTTTTACACCTGGACCAGATATGCTATTTATCCTGTCTCAAGTGATGGGTAAAGATGCAAAAGCAGGCATGATGGCGACTATTGGGGTATGTTGCGGTTATCTGGTGCATTCGATTCTGGTGGCGTTAGGAATTGCAGCAATTATTGTGTCTTTTCCAGTGCTGTTTGAAACCATTCGCTGGTTAGGAATTGCTTATCTGTTATTTCTGGCATTTAGTCTGGTGAAATCGGTATTTAGCAAAAATACGTTGATCATTGAAAAGAAATCATCCAGCAATCCGGTAAAAAAAGGGTTCATTACTGCGTTACTGAATCCAAAAGGCATGCTGATTTACTTTGCAATCCTGCCGCAGTTTATAGATAAAAGCGGGAATACGGTGAGCCAGGGTTTGATTCTGTCCTTTATCTTTATTGCCATGATCTTTGTGGTGTATTGTGCCTTAAGCCTTTTATTCGCCCGACTTACCCGTTCGGCTCAGATTGATGAACGTAAGCAAAAGTGGATTGATGGGACTTCAGGTGGTTTATTGGCACTCGCTGCTTCATGGCTAATCATTAATTAATGAGCTATAAAATTCACCAATGTTCATCAAATAAGTCATAAATTCGTTTTAAAAATTTAAAAGCACGTGATCACAGCGTGCTTTTTTTAATATATTTCCTTATAAAAATTATTTTCTGCTATTTCACTGATCTATTTATAAGAGAGAATTTTGACCAAATCTGGAAGAATGAATCGAACCCATCACCATATGTCAGAAATGACAGACTTAGATAGGAGTAATTTGTATTCTTTATAATAATAGTGACAAGAAATGAAATTAAATTTTATAAAATAGATCAAATCTTTTGATGTGCATAATCAAATAAAAAGATACTAAAAATCAATAGTTAAATTTTAAATAAAATGATGGGAATTTGTTCTGTATAAATGTCAAATCTTGAAATGTGAACGCGACGTTCAAGGAAAATTACGCATTTTTACACCCTATTGGTGAATTGTGACTTGACCGAAATGCCGAACGCATTGCAAGATAGGGCACCTAAAAAAATTTAAGTGAAGAGTTATTATAACTTTTCTAAATATTTACATTTGCTAAAACAGCCGAGGATTACATGAAGGCTCTTGTTGCTGTAAAACGTGTGGTTGATGCCAACGTTAAGGTTCGCGTTAAACCGGACAACAGTGGTGTTGACTTAACAAACGTTAAAATGTCAATTAACCCATTCTGTGAAATCGCAGTGGAAGAAGCGGTTCGTTTAAAAGAAAAAGGAACTGTTTCAGAAATCGTTGTTGTTTCTATTGGTCCTAAAGAAGCTCAAGAACAAATCCGTTCTTCTATGGCTCTTGGTGCTGACCGCGGTATCCTGGTTGAAGCTGATGACAGCCAATTAGGTGCGTTAGAAGTAGCGAAAATTCTTAAAGGCGTTGTTGAAGCTGAACAACCACAATTGATCCTTCTTGGTAAGCAAGCGATTGATGATGACTCTAACCAGGTTGGTCAGATGCTTGGTGCACTTCTAGGTGCAGGCCAGGGTACTTTTGCTTCTGAAGTGAAAGTTGAAGGCGACAAAGTACAAGTGACTCGTGAAATCGACGGTGGTTTACAAACTGTTGAATTGAACTTGCCAGCGATCATTACCACTGACTTACGTTTGAACGAGCCACGTTATGCTGCTCTTCCAAACATCATGAAAGCGCGTAAAAAACCGCTGGATACCAAGTCACCTGCAGATTTCGGTGTAACCACTACAACTAAACTGAAAACAGTAAAAGTTGAATCTCCTGCAGAGCGTAAAGCTGGCGTACAAGTGAAGTCTGTAGACGAGCTTGTAGAAAAATTGAAAAACGAAGCGAAAGTGATCTAATACAGAAGGATAAAAATCATGAGTATTTTAGTTATCGCTGAGCACGACAACAAAGCATTAAACGCTGCTACTTTAAACGTTGTTGCTGCGGCGCAAAAAATCGGTGGTGATATCACTGTATTGGTTGCTGGTTCTGGCGCTCAAGCAGTTGCTGACCAAGCGTCTAAAGTTGCTGGCGTAAGCAAAGTATTGCTTGCGGATGATGCTGCTTATGCAAACCAGTTGGCTGAAAACGTAGCGAAACTGGTTGCTGAATTGGGCAAAGGCTATAGCCATATTCTTGCTGCTTCTACGACGACTGGTAAAAACATCCTGCCACGTGCAGCTGCATTACTAGACGTAAGCATGATCACAGACATCATTGCTGTTGATTCTGCAAACACATTCAAGCGTCCGATCTATGCAGGTAACGCGATTGCAACTGTAGAATCTTCTGAATCAGTTGTTGTGGCAACTGTTCGTGGTACTGCATTCGATCCAGTTGCTGCTGAAGGTGGTTCTGCTGCTGTTGAAGCTGCTACAGCGACTGGTGATGCTGGTATTTCTAAGTTCATTAACGAAGAAATCGTTAAATCTGAACGTCCAGAATTAACAGCTGCTCGTATCGTTGTTTCTGGTGGTCGTGGTGTTGGTTCTGGTGAGAACTATCACAAAATCCTTGATCCACTTGCAGACAAACTGGGTGCAGCTCAAGGTGCATCTCGTGCGGCTGTTGACGCAGGCTTCGTTCCTAACGATATGCAGGTTGGTCAAACTGGTAAGATCGTTGCGCCTGACCTGTACATCGCTGTAGGTATCTCTGGTGCGATCCAGCATTTGGCAGGTATGAAAGAGTCTAAAGTGATCGTTGCGATCAACAAGGACGAAGAAGCACCAATCAATGCAGTCGCTGACTACTGGTTAGTAGGTGACTTGAACACTGTTATTCCAGAATTAGTATCTAAAATCTAATTCCTGAATACAGTTTAAAAAGACGCTCTTGCGTGAGCGGTAAGTGAATACTTACTGCTCTGTTCAGGGGCGTTTTTATTTATAATGAAAAATGAATAAAATAATAATGCAAGTTTTTATATTGCCTGTATATCAGCCTTTAATCGAAAATGCTCGATTTTATCGACTGTTTTGTTCAACTCTAATACTATTCATTCTTGCTGTATTGGCTTATTTGATCATCTTAATATAGCGCTGGACAATAGTTTATTTTTGCTGCCTGTAGTTTTGTAGGGTTTATCCATCTGATCTATTTGAACGCGCTTTCAGATGCACAGGTGCTTGCGAAAGCAGAGCAATGGATTGAACTTGATAATCAGCGATTTCAGAACAGTGCTTATGCTATCTAAGGCGATGCGCTGATGGTATTGGCGCCTATTTTTCCTTTTGTATTATCTACGTGGTTGTTATATGGATGTTCTAAATTATTTAAAAATTAAGTATGAAAATTTGAATAATGATTAGAAAATTGGACTGAAAATAAAGATTAGATGTGTTGCTTTTGGTGCTTAATAGGGCAGATATTAAGTGAGCTTTAGAAGATTTAAAAGTAATACTAATATTCATATTTTAATTTACTTGCCGGTTTGGCAGCGTCTCCCTGTGAACTTTGATGATCTGTCGCCCTGACGCATGTTGGTGATATTAATTGTTGTCCAGTATTTAATTACCTGGCTATTGATGCAGCTGGATTGCATGCAGGAAAATCTTCTTTGTATGCTTGATCAGCAGAAAGAAACAGTGGATTCAGTACAAGATATTTCCGTGCATAAAATGCGATAATTCAAGCTAAGAATGAACCTCTGTGTGCAGAGGTTTTTTTATGCGTTAAAAATTGTGAAGTGGTTAAAATTTCTACTAAAAATCCTTTGGATAGTTGGGGCTGAAACGGCTTAATTTAGCCTGATTTATGCTATACTGTCCGACTGAATTTTAAATATTGGTTCAGCGTTTTTTGAACCAATTTATAGCTGGATTTACGACATATAAATACAGGTCAAACAGGGCCTGTAGAATAAGGAGTATGCATGAGCGTATCGGAAATTAGACCGATTGCCATTGAGGATGAACTTAAAAGCTCATATCTCGATTATGCGATGAGCGTGATTGTGTCACGTGCATTGCCAGATGTACGAGATGGTTTAAAACCGGTTCATCGTCGTGTGCTTTTCGCAATGCACGAATTAGGCAATGACTATAACAAAGCATATAAAAAATCTGCACGTGTAGTCGGTGACGTGATCGGTAAATATCACCCGCATGGTGATTCTGCCGTTTATGAAACGATTGTCCGTATGGCACAAGACTTTAGCTTGCGTTACCAGTTGGTTGATGGCCAGGGTAACTTCGGTTCTGTCGATGGTGATAGTGCAGCGGCAATGCGTTATACCGAAGTACGTATGCGTAAGCTGACCCATGAGCTCCTTGCTGATCTTGAAAAAGATACAGTGGAATGGGAAGACAACTACGACGGTTCTGAGCGCATTCCACAAGTCATGCCTACGCGTATTCCTAACCTGTTGATTAATGGTGTTGCTGGTATTGCCGTAGGTATGGCGACCAATATGGCACCGCATAACATGACTGAAGTCATCAATGCGTGTTTAGCCTATGCCAATGATCCGAATATCAGCACTGAAGGGCTGATGGAACATATTTCGGGTCCAGATTTCCCTACTGGCGGTATTATTTACGGTAAATCGGGTATTGTAGATGCCTACCGTACCGGTAAAGGCCGTTTGCATATCCGTGGTAAATACCACATCGAAGAAGATGCCAAAACTGGTCGTAGCACGATTGTATTCACTGAAATTCCTTATCAGGTCAACAAAGCGAGAACCATTGAGCGTATTGCTGAGCTGGTGAAAGAGAAAAAACTCGAAGGGATTTCTGAACTTCGTGACGAATCTGATAAAGAAGGGATGCGTATTGCGATTGACCTGAAGCGTGGTGAAAACGCTGAAGTGATCGTGAACAATCTGTTCCAGAATACCCAGTTAGAAAACTCATTCAGCATCAACATGGTTTGTCTGGACAATGGTCAACCGAAGCTGATGAACCTGAAAGACATCATTGCGGCATTTATCCGTCACCGTCAGGAAGTCGTGACACGTCGTACCATGTTTGAGTTACGCAAAGCGCGTGAACGTGGTCATATCCTGGAAGGTTTGACAGTTGCGCTTGCAAATATCGATCAGATTATTGAAACCATCAAAACTTCTGCAAACCCGGCTGAGGCGCGTGAGCGTCTACAAGCGGGCGAGTGGGCAGCAGGCGGTGTAGCAGCCCTGCTTGAAAAAGCAGGCGCGGTTTCTGTACGTCCTGACGAAATTGAAGGTGAAGATCCTAGCCGTCCATTTGGTATTGATGGCGATATCTATCGTTTATCACCGACCCAAGTGAACGCAATCATGGAGCTGCGTCTCCATCGCTTAACAGGTCTTGAACAAGATAAGCTGCAAGCTGAATATTCTGAAATTCTTGCGCAAATCGCTGAATATACTGCCATCTTGAATGATTTTAATTTATTGATGAACGTAATTCGTGAAGAGCTTGCACTGATTCTTCAGCAGTATGGTGATGCACGTAAGACCGATATCGTTGAATCACGTATCGACTTCTCTCGTGAAGATTTGATTCCTGAAGAGCAAATGGTGCTGACAGTTTCAAAAACTGGTTATGCAAAAACTCAACCATTGTCTGACTACGCGGCTCAGCGTCGTGGCGGCCGTGGTAAGTCTGCAACCAGCATGAAAGAAGACGATTATATCCAGCATATGGTGGTTACTTCGAACCATGCAACCGTGCTTTGCTTCACCAATGTCGGTAAGGTTTACCGTCTGAAAGTCTACGAAGTACCACAAGCCTCTCGTGGTGCCAAAGGTCGTCCAATGGTGAACTTACTGCCACTAGATGATAACGAAACCATTACTGCAATCTTGCCAGTGATTGATGCACCGAAGAAATTCAAAGAACGTTTGGCAGACTTTAAAGCATTTGTAAAAGCCAATGCTGCTCAGCTACAAAGCAACGAAGTGATCAACAGTCACTTTGCTGCACTAGAAGCTGCACTTGCTGAATCTGAAGAGGGTGCAGATGACATTTCTGATGCACTGCGTGTTCAGTTGAAAGAATTAGGCTTAGCACTTTCAACCACTGATCTTGATGATGACATCATCAATGACTTTGCTCAGCAAGCTGAAGCCGTGCGCAAGAATTTCTATGTGTTTATGGCGACCGAGCACGGTACGATTAAACGTGTAGAACTAGAACAGTTCTCGAATGTTCGTTCAAATGGTTTGCGTGCGATTGAACTGAATGGCGATGACACGTTAATTGGTGTTGCGATTACTGACGGTGAACAGCAAATCATGTTGTTCTCGAACGAAGGTAAAGCCATTCGCTTTGCAGAAACAGACGTACGCTCAATGGGTCGTTCAGCCAAGGGTGTGCGCGGTATGCGTGTGACCATCGGTGCTTCGCAAGTTGAAGATACAGAAGATGCAGAGGTTGAATCTGATGATGAAGATGCAACTGAAGCGAATTTCATTAGCCGTATCGTATCTCTAGTTGTCGTGCCTGAAACGGGTGAAGTACTGTGTGCCTCTGCAAATGGCTATGGTAAACGTACGCCTGTAGATGACTTCCCAACCAAAAAACGTGGCGGTAAGGGTGTGATTGCGATCAAGACCTCTGAACGTAACGGTGAGCTAGTGGGTGCAGTGGCAATTGATGCATCTAAAGAGTTGATGCTGATTTCTGATGGCGGTACTTTGGTTCGTACCCGTGCATCTGAAGTGGCACAAACTGGCCGTAATGCACAAGGTGTTCGTTTGATCCGTCTGGCTGAAGATGAAAAACTGGTTGGTGTAGAAGCGATTGAAGCCGTTGAAGATGAAGAATTGGATGTATTGGAAGAAACAGAAGTTTCTGAAGATAATCTGGCTGAAACTCCTGAGGCTGTAGATGCAGCTCAAGATGGCGAAAATACAGCAGAAGACTAAGTCTTCAATTCTTATAAAAAGGGCGCTTCGGCGTCCTTTTTTACAGACTTTACTGGAAATGACCATGATGAAAACTAAATTGATATTACTTGCTGGGCTAGCTCTTCTTGCCGGTTGTAGCACTACCGAGCAGGTAGCAGATCCAAGTACAGCCCAAGCCCAGGCAGCGGAAATTGCCTATAATGACTTGCGTGATGGTAAGTATGAAGAATTTTTAAGTTATCTGGATCCGAAATTACAGCAGTATTTTCAGGAAAATCAGAAAACCATGAAGAAGTTTTCGCATTCCATTCCTGAAGGTGAGTATAAGTCTAAGACCTTGATGGTAAAAACTTTTGTTGAAAAATCAGGTCAACCAAGTGAATACAAGGTCAGCTATGAAATCGCTTATCCAAACAATCTGGTGCAATACGATGTCAGCTTTGACAAGCCCAACGGCAGCAGCAAAATCCAGAACTTTTATATCCGCGTATATGGGGAATAAGCTTTTAGCTTAACAGGGTTCAAGCTTATCTAATGCATGAGCATAGGCGATAATAGCCTAAGATAAAGCAAAAAAATCCAACAACCAGCAGATAGGCGAGTTTCCCCAAAATTATGCTGGTCGGTACGCCCATCTGATTCAGTTGAATAAACATCTGTACGACTTGAGTGGAAGGTAAGACCTGTCCAAACATTTGCATCCAGACGGGCATTGCAGCATGTGGCCAAGCGACTCCGGACAGCATAAATAAGGGAATTGAGGTAAAGACAATAACATGTCCGGCACGCTCTGGCATATCCAGAAAACTGGCGAACAGGGTTGTTATACCGATGATGCAGAATACAAAAACCGGAACAGCCAGCAGCATGCCCCAGAAATTCCCGCCACGTGGATAGTCAAACAACCAGAAGGTGAAACCAAACAGGTAGTAGCACCCCAGACAGCCAATGGTCAAAATTACCAGACTGATTCCACATAAGGTCGTCAAATTGATCACCTGTTTATTTTCACGATACAGCGCAATCAACATGCTGAGCCCCAGAAAAATCGTCTGATGAATAATCAGTGGGGCAACCGCTGGAAATACATAGCTTCCATAGCCAGAAAGTGGATTAAATAGTGGAATCTGGTGAATCGATAGGGCAGGAGAGAAATGCGAAATTTCGCTAAAACGTTCTGCATATTCACTTAAGGTATTTTCGACAGAACCAACCAGGCCTAAACCGATCTGTTTGGTAATCAGGAAATTCGCTGCACTTAAATACAGCCCAATCCCGCCATTTTCACCGTGTCGAATGGATTGTGAAAGGTTGTCTGGTAATAACAAAATCCCGTCAGCCTTTTGAGCCTCTACCCACTGTTTGGCCTCCGCAAAATTTCCAGTGACTGCCTTGATCTGTACATTCGGGCTTTGGCTAACATGACTGATAATAGTATTGGTTAAGTTGCTTTGCTCTTCATCGACAATAATAATGGGCAAGGCTTCGGCGTGTTCAGCCTTATACGCGGTTGGATAGAAAAAGCTGTAAAACAGTACAGATAGGATTAACGTAGTAAAAATACTGGTATTGCTAACAATATCTTTAAAAGTTTTACAGTAAGCGGCCCAGAGTGCTTTCATGTGGACACTCCTTTCGCTATTTTCTTTAAAAATACATAGGCCAATACAGCATAAAGCACCACATAGGCGGTCAGTATGAATATTGGTTGGGCTGAGAGATATAAGGGACTACCAATCACCCATTGTTCAGTCTGTAATTTGGCATAAGGTGTATAGGGAATAATATTGGCCCAGAGCTGGGTAAACAGTGGCGCATTATTGAGAGGCAATGTGACACCGGCGAAGCTGAGCGATGAACCGCCATAGACTGCCAGCAAACCAAAAGATTTGCTTAGATCCTGCGTTGCCAGTACGACTGCGCTACTGATAAAGGCATAGGCACTATAGAATAGGACTTGTGCCAATAAAATCAGCCATAATGAGCCAGCAATAAACCAGCCACGAAACTCCACCATCCACAGCATCCAAACCCAGGTCCAGAAACAGAAAATTGCGATATAGACCAGATTTTTAGACAGTAATACTGACCAGAGATTTTGTCCATTAATCCAATGATTAAAAGTATGACGTTTGATTTCCTGCCCTACAGCAAATGCCACACAGCAGCACAATAACAAATGCAAAATTGCTGGAACCATATAAGGTTCCAGATAAAATTCATAATTTAATTGCGGGTTATACAGCGGGGAAATTTTAATATTAGGTGTCGGTGCCTCCAGATAAGGTAGGGTATTACCCAGATACTGCCTGCCAGTAAATTCTGCCATTGCCTGAAGCGTGCTCAAGAACATAGCCGAAGAAATAGTATTGCCAATACTAAAATAGCTCTGATTAAAGGCAATACTAATTTCAGCATCCTGGGCTGTGACTAATCGTTGTTCTGCGCCCGCAGGAATATGGATATAACCCCAGATTTTATTCTGATTCAGCAGTTTTTCTACTTCAACGGTCTGATCAGAAACGATATATATCTGTAAGGTATGATTTAGCGATAAATGATCATAAATCCGGGTACTCAGGCGGCTTTGATCCTGATCAATAATCGCAATCGCTAAATGATCGGGCTTGCCTTGAGCAAACATGCTGCCGAGTAAAATCAAAATGCAGGCAGGGGCAAGTACAACCAAAGCCAGATCCCATTTTTCCCTGAGTAAATAGCACAGTTCGCGCCGGATACCTGCCCACATTATTTTGAAGACTCTTGCAGCTTAAACAGCACACTCATGCCAGCTTTCAGTTCAGGAATTGTAGTCGCTGGTACAAGGCGGACTTTGAAGCTGCGAATATCGTAGCCACCAGTCTGACGTGTGGTTTTAATGGTGGCAAATTCACCTTCAGCACTAATACTTTTTACTTTAAATATTGCGTTTTTATTGAGTGCCGGGATAAAACCTTCGAGCTGCTTTTGTTCACCTAGGGAAGCATATTGGTCTTCACGAATATTCACACTGACCCAGCGTTCTGCCGAAATCAGACTGACCACAGGTACTGCGGTTGCAACCAGCTCAGAGAGATTGCCATAGGTTTTAGATACTGTACCATCAATGGGCGCCAGTAGTTCGGTCTCTGCTTCCAGGGCATTGGCTTCAGCGACTGCTGCACGGGCAATGTCGACCTGTGCATCTGCTGAACTCTTCTGTTCTGGTGTGCTGCCACGTTTAGCGCGAATATATTGCTGATAAGCAGCTTCGGTCATCTGGGAGGCAGACTGTGAGGCAGCAAATAGCTCATCTCGGCGTTGACGGGAAATTACACCTTCTTGAAACAGGTTTGCACCGCGCTGATAAGAGGTTTTTGCCAGCTGTTCCTGTGCTTTGAGAGATTGCCAGTTGGCATACAGTGAAGCGACATTTTCTTCTTGTGATCCGCGTTCGGCTGTCGATTGTAAGGCTAAGGCAGATTGCAAGCTTGCTAAAGCCTGCTGTTTTTTCGCTTCTATTTCAGGACTATGCAACTTAACTAATACCTGACCTTGCTTGACGTCATCACCTTCCTGCACATAAATTTTTTCAATCCGGCTTGGAACTTTGGTCGCGACCTGTACGGTTTCAGCCTCAACCCGACCTTGCAGTTCGATGTCTTTAGGCTGATAAGTTTTCCACAAGCCAAAGCCAATTAAAACCAGGATGACTGGAATCAGACCTAACAGCAGGTATTTTTTGGTAGATTTGTCCTGTTTAGTTTCAGTAGGACTTTGTTTTGGTGAATCGATATGATTCATTTCTGAAGCCGGTTCATCAACAGGAAATTCTGGCTTTTGCTCATCAGTCATGTTTGGCTCCATTAACGAATATAGTGAGTATTGGCATGTTGCATATAGTCTGGAAATTCAGTAATTGAGCCATGGCTTTGCAATAAAGTGGCAAGTGACATGATGTATTTATAGGCATTCAGGGCCATTTCAGCTTTCAGGCCACTCAACATATTTTGCGCATCAATTACCTGCGTCGCGGTGCCAACATCTTCCTTAAAAGACAGTTCCTGAATACGCAGATTTTCTTGTGCTGCTTTCAGGTTTCGTTGTAATAACAGATCACTTTGCTGGGCGCTGACTGCTTCACTAAATGATTTATAAATCAGATTCTCAATTTCCTGTTGGGTACGTGCCGTCATCAATTCTGCTGCATGGCGCTTCAGTTCGGCAGCCTGAATATTCTTGTTTTTATCAATGCCGGAAAATAAGTTATAACGTGCTGCAACGCCTACAATCCAGTTCTGGTTTTCATCCAGACTATATTCACCAAAGGCAAATACATTGGGTCTTTTTGTTGCCTGCTGGGCTTTAACATTGGCTTTGGCCAGCTCAGTATCCATTTTCATCTTTTTAATAAGCGGGGAGTTCTGGCTAAAACTGCTGAGCAGAATATTTACATTTTGAGGTTCAGCACGATTTACAAATAAAGGTGTGCTCAGTTCGGTAATATGGCTGTCCAGCAACAGATTATTTAGCTGGAATAAGGCAGCATTTAGATTCGCCTGAGTATTTTGTTGTGTTCGATCAGCATTGTTGCGCGCCACTTCAAACTGCATACGCTGACCCTTACTGATGAATCCCTGCTGTTCCATTTTCAGCGCGTTACGGTAATGTTGCTGCATGGCATTTGAATTGAAACGTGCGGCTTCCAATAACTGTTTTTGCAGTTGCACATTAAAATAAGCCTGAATCAGTTCAAAGCGTTGTGTATCCTGCTGTTGCTGGTTGCTCAATTCACTGCGTCCCGCCTGAATACTGGCTATTTCTTTGGCACTACTGGTAAGTCCGCCGGTATAAAGTGGCATCATCACTGAAATAGTAGGGCGAATAACTTCATCTCTAAGTACGACATTGGATGAATCTGGAATTAAACCAACACCATCCTGAATAGGTTGCTTCAGGCTTTCTTTAAGCGGGTCGGCAATAGCCTGGTCTAAATTAAACTCATCAATTTTATTATTTAAGCCATTGGTAAGTGACTGCTCAAGGTTATTTTTAACAGCACCTAAAGGAATGTCTAATTCATTACGAAAGGCATAGGCACGGACATTCAGATCAATCCGTGGCAGACCAATGCCTTTAACCGCTTCTGCTTCAAGTTTTGCAGCCTGTTCCAGATTCTGGAAAGCCTGACTGGTATAGGAACGTTGCAGCAGTTGTCGTTCTGCATCCTGAAAGCTGATAGTTTGTGCATAGGCAAAACCGCCATACATCATGGATGCAAGTACAGACAGACCCCAGTAAACACATCGTTTATTTTTCTTCATATTCATAAAGTAGAGATGCAAAAGCACATTAAATCAGTTTTATGAGTATTATAAGTCAAGTGCTTGTAGGTTAGGAGAAAAGGAAAGTTGTAATAGTGTTATAATCACGACTTATAGGAATCATTTATATAAGAATCAAATTCTATGGTTAATATCAAAATATATATTTTGTGTAAAATATAAACATAAATATTGAGATTGATTCTAAAAAATTGATAAAAAAACATTAGAAAATTTAGCAGAATTCATATGTGGAACAAATGAAGAAATATATCCGGTTTATCGAAAAGGTTCAGATCTAACTTCTTTTTTTCATAGTGTAGGTATATCTGTTTATCATGATGGATCAACACGTGCTAAATGGGTATTCGAGCAACTTGTAAGTTGTAGTAAAAGTCAGCTAGCTGATGTTTTAAAAAGATTGGCTTCTCCAAAAGAATATAGTGGAAATCATTCAAAAGTAATAAGTGCATTAAGACTTCTTAACAAAATTTTGTATATAGAAGGCTTCGAAATTTATCTGGAAGGAATTGAACCCAAGTTTAAAAAAATACAAATAAATTTTAGTGAGAAGATTGAACCTGAATTCAAGCCAATCCCTAGACCCAATTTTCTAGTATTAGGTTTAGAACCTGGTGTAGGAGAAATTCTTGATTATAGATGGGACGAAATCCAACGTTGTATCGAAGCTGATGCTGATTTATCGGCGGTAATTCTTATGGGAAGCTTATTGGAAGGATTACTTTTAGGAGTAATTCATAAAAATATTAAGCTTGCTAATCAAGCATATTCAGCTCCTAAAACCCGAGAAGGAAAGGTTAAACCTTTTTCAGAATGGAAATTGAGTGAAATGATTGATGTTGCGCATTCATTAGGTTGGATTGAAATTGATGTAAAAAGATTCTCCCATTCTCTCAGAGAATTTAGAAATTTAATTCATCCTTATGAACATATGATATCGAATTTTAATCCTAATAAAGATACTACTAGTATTTCTTGGTTGGTTGTTCAGGCCGCTATAAACGATTTAACGAAAACTTTAAGTTAACAGTAGAAATTAAATTTATCCCTCGAATCTACATTGATTTTTTGACTCTATCTTCATTCATGGATTGAAATAATTTTGTGCAAGCTAAGTCCAGATATGGTTAAATGCCATCATTTTATTGTGTTTCACTCTGAAAGGAAAAATCATGCGCGCGTACAACTTCTGTGCTGGTCCTGCTGCATTACCTACTGCCGTTCTTGAAAAAGCTCAAGCTGAAATGCTCGACTGGCAGGGCAAGGGTCTTTCGATCATGGAAATGAGTCACCGTAGTGCAGACTATGTCGCGGTTGCTGAGAAAGCAGAAGCAGATCTACGCAAACTCATGAACATTCCTGAGAATTATAAAGTATTGTTCTTACAGGGTGGTGCATCGCTACAGTTCTCTGCAATTCCGTTGAACTTGTTGGGTAAAAACAACAAGGCTGACTATATCCATACTGGCATCTGGTCTGAAAAAGCATTGAAAGAAGCAAAACGCTATGGCGACATCAATGTCATTGAAGCAGGTACTAAAACTGCTGATGGTAAATTAGCGATTACTGAGCAAAGTACCTGGAACCTGTCAGATGATGCTGCTTATGTGCACTACGCAGATAACGAAACGATTGGTGGCCTGCAATTTGCCCATATTCCTGAAACTGACAAGCCATTGGTGTGTGATTTCTCTTCAAGTATTCTATCTGCGCCAATCGATGTAACTAAATTTGGCCTGATCTATGCCGGTGCACAAAAGAATATTGGTCCTGCTGGTCTGACGCTGGTCATTATCCGTGAAGATCTATTGGATCAAGCGAAACCGGAAATTCCAAGCATCCTGAAATATGCAGATCAAGCGAAAAACGGCTCTATGGTGAACACTCCATCAACTTATGCCTGGTACCTGTCAGGTCTGGTATTTGAATGGTTGTTAGAGCAGGGCGGTGTAGATGCAATTTATAAAGCTAACCTCGCAAAAGCTGAACTGCTGTATGGTTATATCGACTCTAGCGATTTCTATGCAAACCCGATTGCCAAAGAAAACCGTTCAATGATGAACGTGCCATTTACTTTGGCGAAACCTGAACAGGAAAAACAGTTCCTGAAAGAAGCTGAAGAAAATCATCTGTTGAACCTTGCAGGTCACCGTTCAGTAGGTGGTATGCGTGCAAGTATCTACAATGCGGTTCCGCTTGAAGGTGTTCAGGCACTGGTAAAATTCATGGATGAGTTTGCAAAACGCAATGCTTAAATCCAGCATGCAAAAAACCCAGCTCAGGCTGGGTTTTTTTATCTTCCGATTCTGAAAATTAAAACACGAAAAGATGAAGTAGAAAGGCGCAGATCAGCATGCCCAAGGCAAAAAACAAGCATGACATCATGTCAATGTCATAGCTCGAGCGAAGATGATGCTCGACTTGATGTAAATTTTCTTCCTGTACGATTTTCATAGATATTATTGTCCGATCTATTTATCGTTAATTACTATTTGTTATGAGCCTTTTTATCATAAAAAATTGGTTAAATAAAGTACATTCTTAATTTAACTGCATAAAGTTATTATTTTTTTATCCATTAAATAAATCTATTTATTTAATCCTGCGAAAGCAAGAGTCACTGTTTACAGGGTATTGCCAATATCATAAATAATATTCGTTATTTTAAAAATGAATTTATTTGAATTTAAAATTGTGGATAAGTGATTAATTTGTGAATTTATAAAGTGTATTTAGAAGAGTAAGTTGTGGATAAAATAACCAGCTCAATAAAATCATCAATGAAAATATTTATTTAAAAAAACAGGAGATATTCAACGGATGTGAATATCTCCTGTTTTTGAATTTAAAATATAAAATTTTTAGGCTTTGCTATAAATGTTGGCCTGAATCCATAGATTGCCACGGATATATTGCCCGATACTAAAGTCTTTATGTGCTGGATTGCGCGTAGCAACACGGAGCAGGGTGGCAGGACGACCTTCATCATGAATCAGGGTGACATCATAAAGTGTGTATTCCTGATCCATAAATTGCATTGAAGTCTTACCGACAATATTGCCCTGGAACCAGGCTTCATCTTCCTGACCAATGGTTTCACCATAGAGGTAAGCCACCATTTTAGAGAAATCCACAGTAACCGGAGCTTTATCATCTTCAGATTTAGGTTCCCACGCATCAATCTGTTCCTGCAGATTTTCAGGTGCAACGCCATTGTTGGCTGCCAGAATATCATTCAGCGCACGGTGGTGCTTGATTGAAGCCGGATCATCGACAATCAGATGTTCATGTTCCGCTACAGGCTCGAGTTCATAAGCCCAGGCATTCAGATTCACCAGATAATTTTGATCTTTATCGTATTGTGTATGATTGACGCTATACAGACTGTCAAACGCATACACAATATTGTTCAGACCCAGATTCAGGCGTAAGACCGCTTGAGTATTGGACTTGCAGCTGATAATCCGTTCAATTTGTGCCTTTACTTTATAAGGACTGTCGAAGCATGGAAAGGCAGTTTTGACTGCTTTGGGTTTATTGCTTTCCACCTCAATGATCTGGCTTAACTGCACAGTGGCCTTGCTCGGACCCTGAATCAGCCAGGTGTTTTCATCCATATCGCATTCTTGTTTGCAGAGACCCATCGGCATGACCGGGGCATCAAGTGCCTGAGTTAACCACTTCGGTACATCGGTACCTGGATTGTCTGTAAGGAGATTCCAGTGTTCAACATGACTACCGAAGTTTTGATCATCGATAGTGATGATCTCAGGACTGTTTGAATTTTTCATATGCACAATTGATCTGGGATTGCTTATTTATAGTTAATCGAGGGTCATTCTGATTTTTCAAGTCAATCAGATGAATTTTAAAATTAAATTGCCATCAGATTCTTGTCAATTCTTATTCGCAGTCTAGAGATCAGCATAGTTGTAATTGTTCAAAGGGTGTACCAAACATGATCATATCAAAAGGGTATAAAGAAAACCGGAACGATGAGCACTGCATTTGCTAGAATAGATGACATTCATTTCTATCCCGGACCCATGCGTGTTGCCATTTAAACTTTGGGTAGATGCCGATGCATTACCCCGTATTCTTAAAGATGTCATTATTCGCGCTTCAGACCGTTATCAGCTTGAAGTGACCTTTGTAGCAAACCAGCCTGTAGGGATCACTCCTTCAATTCGTATTAACTCGATTCAGGCACTCAGTGGTGCCGATGCGGCAGATCAGGAAATTATAGATCGCATGAATGAACATGACATCGTGATTACCCAGGATATTCCGCTGGCGGCACAAGTCATTGAAAAAGGTGGTATTGCCATTCATCCACGAGGTGAAATCTATACCACGGCCAATGTCAAAGCGCGTCTGCATTTACGTGATTTTATGGATACGCTGCGTGGCGCAGGGGTACAAACTGGTGGACCGCCACCAATTTCTGAGCGTGATAAACGCGAGTTTTCCAGTTCGCTCGATCAAACCATTCAAAAGCAAAAGCGCAAAACAGCTGCAAAATAACGAGAAAATTTTCAAATGCCCAAACAAAGTAACCTGATGGTAACCTATGCCTTACTGGTTTTCATCTGGTCCACCACACCACTGGCAATTGTCTGGAGTGTGGAAGATCTACATCCAATGTGGGCATTGGCAATCCGGTTCTTTCTGGCTCTGCCTTTGGCTTTGGGACTACTTTGGCTGTTTAAAACCCGGTTACCATTTGATCGTGTTTCCTTGCACAGCTATCTGGCAGGGGCCTGCAGTTTTATCGGCTCGCAGACCTTTACCTATTGGTCTACAGACTATCTTAGCTCCGGTATCATTGCCCTGATGTTTGGTCTTTCACCTGTGATTTCCGGCCTGATTGGGCGCTTCATGTTTGGGATGCATCTTTCTCTCAATCAATTGCTAGGGATGACAATTGCCTTAACAGGACTTTCCATCATTTGTCTGGGGGATGCAGATCAGCATATTCAACCAGTCGGGATTGTGATTGCGCTGATTGGTGTGCTGGTTTATTGCATGTCCATGTATTGGGTGAAAAAGATTAATGCGCCAATTGACCCGATGGCACAGGCAGCAGGCTCAATTGGCTTGTCGGTAATCTTCTCTATCGGTATGCTGCCTTTTATCTGGCAATACGCACCTACTGCCATGCCACATGCCAAGAGTCTATTTGGATTAGGGTATGCCGTAATAATGGCTTCGCTGATTGCGATGTTCTGTTATTTTAAACTAGTACAGAAGATCAAACCGACTACCTTGTCGCTCACCAATGTATTGACACCGATGTTGGCTCTGATGATAGGTGCTTTACTGAATAATGAAAAATTGCCCCTCATTGCTTTGGTCGGGGTCGTAATTTTATTGTCTGGTCTTGTTGTATATTTCCTGAAAGAAATTCGGGCGAGCATTCAGGCCCGTCATAAAAAGCAATAATTTAGTCAGATTATGGAATTTCGTAAGCTTTCACACATTCGCTAATTTTTGCCCGATCCTGTGGATGTAGAGTAATGAAATAAGCCCCAGTGCGGAATTGGCCATTATCTTCGGCACGGCTATAAACCACTTGCGCTGTCGCTGCAATATGGAAGAAGTTCTCCGGATGGCTTAAGGTCAGGTGAATATAGGTGCCTTCCTTGATGAGATGTTTACTAAAAAAGCTTAAGCCAGACTCGGAAAAGTTCACATCTTCAGGGACAGGTAACATGCTCTGTACAATTGAATCGTATAAAGACCCGGTGATCAGGTTTAATTTTTGGTTAAATAAGGATAAGATTCGAGCAATTTGTTGATCTTTTTCAGCTAATTGTTCTAATTCGTAGTTGAGTGCATGATCAAATTGATCTAACTCAGCAAGTAGTAGAAAATAGCGCGGCAATACGAAATTAGCATCGTAAGGATCATTTAAGGCTACATCATCGGAAATAATCTGATAATTAATTCGTAAGGCAGCATCGATGCGTGACATGACACGTCTTTCAGTAACTCCATGCTGATGCTGTAAATTTTCCATAATTTATTACCTCGGACTAGATGGTTATGTTCAAACCAATCTCGCTGTACATAGGGTTGAAATATACTCGCGCACGGCGCAGTAACCACTTTATTTCTTTTATCGCTTTAGTCTCTATGATCGGCCTCACGCTTGGTGTGGCAGTCCTCATTACAGTACTGTCTGTAATGAATGGTTTTGATCGAGAATTAAAAAATCGTGTCTTAGGAATGATACCTCAAGCCACTGTTTCTTCAACACAAATTTTAACAAATTGGCCTGAACTTGCAAAAAAAATTGAACAACATGAACATGTTCAAGGTGTTGCTCCATTTACCCAGTTACAGGGAATGTTGACTGCGCAAGGGCAGGTTGCCGGGATCATGGTCACAGGAATCGAACCAGATTATGAAAAGAATGTTTCTATCATTCAAAATCATATGGTTGAAGGCAGTATCGATCAGCTGAAAAAAGGCGAGTTCGGAATTGTGCTGGGCAAGCAGATGGCAGACTCAATGGGGGTCGGTTTAAACGACAGTATTACCTTGGTATTGCCGGAAGCCACGCCGTCACCTGCTGGTGTAGTGCCACGCTTTAAGCGCTTTAATGTGGTCGGGATATTCAGTATTGGTGCAGAAGTGGATTCAATGATGGGCTATATCGCCCTGAATGATGCGGCAACTTTGCTGCGTCTGCCAGATGGTGCACAGGGGATCCGCATGAAGCTGGATGATATCTTCCTGGCACCGCAAGTTTCACGTGATATTGTTATGAATTTGCCAGCAAACTTCTATGCATCTGACTGGACTTATACTCACGGTAACCTGTTTAGTGCCATTCAGATGGAAAAGGCAATGGTGAGCTTGCTGCTGTTCCTGATTGTCTTGGTCGCAGCGTTTAATATTGTCTCCTCTCTGGTGATGGTGGTAACTGACAAGAAATCGGATATTGCCATTCTGCGTACCTTAGGTGCTTCACCTGCAACTATTACCAAAATCTTCATGGTGCAGGGCACTGTCATTGGTGTAATTGGTACCTGTGCCGGCGCAATTCTGGGTATTATTGCTGCAACCAGTATTAGTAGTCTGGTGGGCTGGCTGAACAATACTTTAGGTCTGCATATGTTTGATGCTTATTTCATTAATTACTTGCCGTCTTATCTACGCTGGCAGGATGTAGTGCTGATTGTCGTATTGTCATTGGTCTTAAGTTTTGTAGCAACAATCTATCCTGCGCTACGAGCAGCCAAGATTCAGCCTGCGGAGGCATTGCGTTATGAGTAATATCATTCTAGATGCCCAGAATATTCAAAAATCTTTTACCGATGGTAAATCTACAGTTGAAGTGATCCGTGGTCTGTCTTTGCAGGTGCAGGCGGGTGAATTTGTTTCAATTGTTGGTTCAAGTGGTTCAGGCAAAAGTACTTTGCTGCATGTGCTCGGTGGTTTAGATCGTCCAACTTCGGGTCACGTGATGGTGAACGGCCAGCGTTTTGATACGCTGTCTGAAGCTGAGCGAGGTTATGTGCGTAATGAGCACTTAGGCTTTGTCTATCAGTTCCACCACCTTCTGCCTGAGTTTACTGCACTTGAAAATGTCGCGATGCCACTGATGCTACGTAAGGGCAGCAAATTCAAGGAAGTAAAACAACAAGCTGAATATCTGCTGGAACGTGTGGGCTTAAGTCATCGTTTAACCCATAAACCGGGCGAGCTGTCTGGTGGTGAACGCCAGCGTGTGGCCATGGCGCGTGCCTTAGTGGGGAAACCAAAACTGATGATGGCCGATGAACCGACCGGGAATCTGGATCGTAAAACTGCGGTAAAAATATTTGAGCTACTGACTGAATTACGTCAGGAGTTCAATATGGCCATGCTGATCGTAACCCATGATGAGCAATTGGCTCAGTCAGCAGATCGTATTCTGCATATGCAGGATGGATTATGGGTGAATGACTGATATTGTCCTAAAAATATTGGAATAATCCTCTTTGATTGAAGCTCACTCCGGTGGGCTTTATTATTGCGTCATAAAATAACAATAAAAAGAAAAATCATGCTGCAATGGCTAGGTGTAGGCTGGATTCTTGGCTTGACAACAATGGGGTGGAATAAAGCTGAATACCAGTTATCAGCAGGATCAGTCTGCCTGATTATGCTGGTATGGTTGCTTATCTACCGGGTCATCCATTTAAGACTGCATCATGTTTATCTACGTTTTATTTCTATTTCATTTTCCCTAAGTCTGAGCTTTTTATTAGGGCAGGGCTTTGCCAATCATGCTCTTGATCAGCGATTGCAATTTATCGAGAAAGAAGTTGGGCAGCGAGAAGTTATCGTTTATATCTCCCGGCTCAACAAAATAAATACCGCCAGTATTCAGCAACCCTTACAGGTATTACAGCCGAATGGGACGCTAGTGCAGTGGCTGGGTTCTGTTAAACAGGAAGGACCAGTGCAGGCTGCATTTAATATGTCAAATCAACTCCAGCTGGGGCAGTATTATCGACTGAATGGGGAAGTACGACCGGCACATGCCTATGCCACGTCCGGTGCATTCGATGTGGAGAAATGGTATCTCGAACAAAACCTGATGGCAGGATTTCGTATTCAACAGATTCAGCCTTTAACCCAGCAAGAAGTTTATGCACTCGGTTTTAGCCAGCATTTACGCCAACAGCAAAGTTTAAGATCCCAGCTACTTCTTTGGATTGAACAAAAACGATTAGAGTTAAGAGTATTTATTTACCAACAGCCAATACGAAACAAAGGGTTGATGTTGGCTCTGCTAACGGGAGATGAGAGTTTACTGGATCCAGCAATTGAACAGCAGTTTCGCCGTTTTGGTATGAGTCACCTGCTGGCAATTTCTGGGCCGCATGTAGTGATTTTTGCACTGATATTCTGTGCGAGTCTACAGTTTTTGACAGCCAGGCTTTTTCCAGCTCTCTATCTGAAATGGCCCAGACAATTTTACCTGAGTATACCTTTTTTACTTTGTGTCTTGCTGTACTGCGCCTTTGTCGGTTTTGAAATTCCGGCCCTACGTACCTTGTTGATCTGTGTGATGATCACGGCCAGTATCTGGTTGAGGCAGTATGTGCAACCTTTAAAGTTACTGATCTTAAGTGCAGCAATATTACTATTACTGGATCCTTTTAGTATTTTGTCCGCAGCTTTCTGGTTGTCTTATGGTGCCTGTTTTGTCTTGCTGCGAATTTATCAGACCATACAGCGACAACCACGAGATGTAATCCAAAGTCCAGGACAACGTATATATTTTGCAGTAAAAGTTTTAGTCGAATCTCAGTGGAAAATTTTTGTCGCGTTATTTCCCTTAATGATTATTTTCTTTAAACAGCTGGCCTGGATCGCACCATTGAGTAATTTGTTCGCGATTCCATGGATTGGTTTACTTATTGTGCCACTGGATATTATTGCCGCTCTATTTTTCTTCATTGCGGAACCATTTGCGGCACTGATCTTTCAAATGAACGATCTGATGATTAGTATGTTAGTTGGTTTTTTAAATCTACTGGATCATCTGTTTTCACCTGAACTGATCCCGGTCGCAATGACACCATGGCTACTGATATTGAGTGTAGTTATTCTTGTAATTCTTTTTATACCGCGTGGAGCGGTACCTAAGTCATGGGCAGCATGTGGACTGGTCCCCATCATGGCAATACCGCTTTATCATTCGCCATTTCAATTGCATGTGCTGGATGTGGGGCAGGGTCAAAGCATCTTTATCCGTCAAGGCCAACATAACATGATGGTAGATACTGGTGGCAATTATGATGAAAACCGTTTTAGTGTCGGTGAACAGATCATTCTTCCATTTCTATCCGTGCAGGGAATATCTAAGCTTGATCAGCTGGTATTGACCCATTTGGATCAGGATCATAGCGGAGCTTATATGCATATCCGTGATCAACTTAAGGTTTCAGAGCTTATCGCCAGTGAACAGCCTGAACTGAATGAAAGCACTCAATTTAAATTATGTCAGCAGGGACAGTCCTGGAACTGGAATGAACAGGTTTATTTTCAGGTGTTATCACCGCGGTCAGACTCACTTAATCAGTTTAAACCTGATAAAAATGAAAATTCCTGTGTTATCCATATACAAGTTAAAGGTGCCTGGCCTTATCAGCATTTTTTACTGATGGGCGATACAGGCTGGCAAACTGAGTTTCATTTACTAAGAGATTATCCGGATTTAAAAGTCGATGTGTTGATCTTGGGGCATCATGGTAGTCAGCACAGTTCAGCCTATCAGTTTTTACAGCATTACCGCCCCAAAATCGCGATTGCTTCTGCTGGGCGATTTAATCGTTATGGCCATCCAAGTCGATTGACTCAAGCACGATTACAAGCTTTAAATATTCCACTGTTAAGTACGCCAGAGCACGGTAGCATCGAGTTTTTTATTAAAGAAAAACAAATACATCTTGCATCTTATCGATCAAAATATAGATGGTTGCAGAGAGAAGATCTTAAGATTCAATAGCTGTATTCGTATTTAAAGTCTGTAAAGTTTCTGCTGCAAGTTTTGCCTGTTCGTCCTGATAAGCCTGGCGCAGATCATTAATTTTAGCCAGTGCTTCATCCTGTGGAATGCGATAAATTGTGCCGCCCAGAGACTCATGCGCTTTAAAGCGTTTATAGCTCCAATGGTAGTGCTCCGGGTAACGATGAATCAATTCTTCCATTTTCTTGAAAATAATCTCGGTACCCTGATTCGGGGTAGAGCTATAAATTTGCTCATCGAGGGGTTCGAAGAACACATCAAAGCCTCCTTCAGTATTACGCATTGCAAAAAGGAACAGGCATTTTGCCTTGGTCTTTTGAATCAGTTTGGCGCTGAGGTTGCTTGAGCTGAGTGGTACACCAAAAAAAGGAATATATTCACCGCCTGCAGTTGGGGTATGGTCTGGAAGGATGACTGTCGTGCCACCTTGTTTCAAGGCTTTAAAAATCTGACGAACGCCTGTTTCATCGGTGGGTAATAAGGTGGCCTGCTCACGACTCCGTGCCTCACGAACAAAGTCATCCACGGCAGGATCTTTGACCGGCTTATACATGATGCTCATTTGAGTAAATTGAGCGAGATAAGCATTCATGATTTCCCAGGTACCAAAATGCGGCACAATCAGTACCAGCCCTTTATTTGCTGCAAGTGCTTCCTCAAGTAAATGTTGTCCTTCTACATGATGGACACGTTGAAGATTTCTTTCATTGCTCGAACCCCAAATACTAAAAAACTCAAAATAAGACATCAATTCATTCCGGATTGAGGCACGCGTAATCTCTTCGCGTTGCTGCTCTGAAAGCTCCGGAAGTGCAATTTTCAGATTAAAGCGAATTGTTTCTGAGGTCTTGGAAGTCTTCAATAGATTTACAATGCCCGCAAGACTGCTTGCCATCAATCTCGTAATTGGAAGTGGAAGTCGGCTGACGAATTTAAGCAAACCATAGGTTGAATTCTTTGAGCTTTGTGCAGTCATTGAATTGATATTAAGAGCAATGGGAAGGAATAATTGAAATTTATTATAGGATAAAACTGCTGGTTTAGACAGAAATACTCAAATCGGTGTATATAATGGGCACAATATAATTATGTGTTGGATTGTTTATGTCCGATTGGCCACCAAAACCTGAAAATCAAATACAAAATACGCCACAACCTCAGCAACCGACAGGACCTGAGTGGAAACTGCTTGAAAAAGCGGTACTTGCCTCTGTAGAAGAGCAGCGCCGCGCACGTCGTTGGGGGATCTTCTTTAAATTCCTGACGTTTGCCTATTTGCTCTTTATTATCCTTGCCATGGGCAAAAGCTGCAGTACAGCATCTACCGATGCCACTAAAACTTCAGATGAGCATCTGGCGGTGGTTGATATTATTGGCACGATTGCATCAGACAAGCAAAGTGTGAATAGTAACAACACCATCAAGTCGCTGAAGAAAGCTTATGCAAGTAAGCAGGCGAAAGCAGTGGTTCTGAATATCAATTCTCCAGGTGGTTCACCAGTGCAATCTGATGAAATCTGGCAGGAAATCCAGTACCTGAAAAAGCAGTATCCGCAGAAAAAGCTGTATGCTGTAATTGGTGATACTGGCGCTTCGGGTGCTTATTATATTGCTTCTGCTGCAGATGAAATTATTGTCAATCCATCGAGTCTGGTCGGTTCAATTGGCGTAATCATGCCGAACTATGGCGTGAGTAACCTGATGCAGAAACTGGGCGTGGAAGACCGTACCATGACTTCGGGTGAAAATAAGGCACTACTTTCGATGACCCAGCCAGTTGATGCTGCACAGAAAGCCCATGTTCAAGGTGTGTTGGATAATGTGCATGCTCACTTTATCAATGCAGTGAAACAAGGTCGTGGAGCAAAGCTTAAATCAACTGATCCTGCAATTTTTTCTGGTCTGTTCTGGACGGGTGAACAGGCAGTACAATTAGGTATTGCTGACCGTACCGGTAGCTTACAAACCCTGAAGCGTGAGCTGAAAACTGATAAAGCCCTGAACTACACCGTTGAATACAGCCCATTTGAGTCTATCTTGGGCCGTATGGGGACTTCCCTAGGCGAAGGTATTGCCAGCTCGGTCGCTCAGAAACTCAGTACTGAAAATCAGACCAAACTGCAATGAAGCCAATTATTCATTTTGCGCACGCCAATGGCGTGCCTTCTCGTGTCTATCAGAAACTGTTTGATGGACTAAAAGATGAGTATGACATTATCTATGTGCCGTTGCTGGGCCCAGATAAACGTTATCCGATTGATAATCATTGGAATAGCCTGACCCAGCAAGTGATCGACAGTATCGTGCGCCAAGCGCAAGGTCGCCAGGTGATTGGTCTGGGGCATTCGCTAGGTGGAGCCTTAACCATGATGGCTGCTCGTCAACGGCCTGAACTGTTCGAGCAGGTGATCATGCTGGATCCACCTTTGATTATGGGACCATCTTCATTGATGCTGCATATGGCAAAAGTATTCAAGCTAAAGGCTGTAGATACGATGTCACCTGCTGCTTTGTCTTTACGCCGTCGTGATCATTGGGAATCCCGTGAGCAGGCAGCAGAATTACTACGTTCAAAGGGCTTTTATAAAGATTTTGATCAGGAGTGTTTTCAAGCCTATATTGATCATGCCTTGAAAGATGACCCAGTGCGGGGTGGGGTTGAGCTGACCATTCCCAAAATGGACGAAGTGAATATCTTTCGTACCAATCCATCCTTATGGTGGTTACCGCAAGCAAAGGTCAAACTGCCGATGCATCTTGTTGTAGGTGATGAAAGCCTGTTTCATAAAAGACAGTTTCCAAGATTGGTCCAGAAGAAATTTGGTATTCCCTTTACGGTAACACCGGGTGGACATATGTTTCCTTTAGAAAGACCGTATGAAGTCGTTGGTCTGATCAAGCAGCTCATCGCAGAGCAGTCTTTAAAGTAAAAAGTGAAGCATAAAAAAACGCATCCGGGGATGCGTTTTTTTATGCAGTGTATTCTTTAGAGTTTGCAGAATTGAACCGGTTCCTGCATCAACTGACCGCGATACATCACGCCAGTAGCAGTATGCTGAATGGTACCTGTACAGATCCACTCCACCACTTGCGGGTAAATCAGATGTTCCAGTACATGAACGCGCTGAGCTAAAGAATGTGTCGTATCTTGATGAGATACTTTTAAAATACCTTGAGCCAAGGCCTGACCGGCATCCAATTCAGCGGTTACATAATGTACGGTACAGCCGTGCAGGGTATCCCCAGTATTCAGCACCCGTTGATGCGTGTGCATACCTTTGTAATTCGGCAAGAGAGAAGGATGGATGTTCACCATTTTACCTTCCCAGGCTTTAACAAATTTTTCACTTAAAATTCGCATAAAGCCTGCCAGTACTACTAAATCCACATCCCAATCTAACAGTTGTTGATGCATCACATCATCAAAAGCTTCACGATTCGGATACTGCTTGTGTTCAATGACTGCAGTCTGAATTCCAGCTTTTTGCGCACGCGCTAAAGCATAAGCTTCAGGCTTGTTGGAAATTACGCCGACAATTTGCCCTGACAGATTGGCATCAATCAGGGCTTGCAGGTTAGACCCACTGCCTGAAACAAGAACAGCAATTTTAATCATGCGATTATGCGAAAATTACACGGATTTTTTCATCAGCGCCTTCTACAGACTCGGCATTGTCCGCAATGTGACCCATCGTCCATGCTTTTTCGCCAAGGCTATTCAGTATGTCTACAGTCTTGTCTGCATCTGCTGCGTCAACAACAAGTACCATACCCACGCCGCAGTTAAATGTACGATACATTTCAAACTGTTCTACACCACCTTCGCGTTGAAGAAGCTTGAATAGTTCAGGCCATTCCCAAGAAGACTCATTCACAACTGCTTGAGCACCGTTCGGAAGGACGCGAGGCAGGTTACCTGGCAAACCACCACCAGTGATGTGTGCCATTGCATGCACATCTACCTGTCTAAGCAATTCAAGAATCGGTTTTACATAAATACGTGTTGGTTCCATTGCTACGTCAGCAAGTGGTCGACCATCGATGATCTGGTTTAAATCAACGTTTTTCACGTCAAGAATTTTACGAAGTAGTGAGTAACCATTTGAGTGTGCACCTGAAGATGCAACACCAACTAGCACATCGCCTGCTTTAACTTTAGAGCCATCAATAATTTTACTTTGCTCAACAACACCCACACAGAAACCTGCAAGGTCGTAGTCTTCGCCTTCATACATGCCTGGCATTTCAGCAGTTTCACCACCAACCAATGCACAACCAGCAAGTTCACAGCCAGCACCAATGCCAGTAACAACATTTGCTGCGACATCAACATTCAAGTGACCAGTTGCATAGTAATCCAGGAAGAACAGTGGTTCAGCACCACAAACGAGAAGGTCGTTTACACACATTGCAACCAGATCCTGACCAATTGTGTCATGACGGTTCAAATTCAATGCTAAACGTAATTTTGTACCAACACCATCAGTGCCAGATACGAGAACAGGTTCTTCATAACCTTTAGGGATTTTACAAAGTGCACCAAAGCCACCAAGACCGCCCATAACTTCAGGACGTTTAGTGCGCTTAGCGACGGACTTGATTCGGTCGACTAACGCGTCTCCCGCTTCAATATCGACACCTGCATCTTTGTAGCTTAAACCAGTGTTTGGGGTAGAAGTTGAGTTGCTCATAATGAAGTCTCCGCATTCGCGGCGCTGATTATACCCGAATATACGAAACTCTTATGTTATTTATGTCCTAAAATGCTATCTTTATTCAAATATTTTACTTTTTATAATGATTAATAGAGAAAAGGCAAGACTTTATGGTAGATCGTACCTTACGTCGCATTTTTATCTTGGCTGGTATCGCCTTGATTATTTGGGTGTTATACCTGCTTAAGCCTGTTGTTGTTCCATTTGTCGGCGCATTTTTTATCGCCTATCTATTTAGCCCTTTGGTTGATCGTTTGCATCGTATTGGTCTGCCGCGCTGGCTCTCTATCAGTATTGTTTTTATCGGGATCGGGGTGGTACTGACTCTAGCCATGTGGTACTTGGTACCGTTGGTATGGAAACAGTTAATGTATGCCCGCGACAGCATTCCTGCTGGAATTCACTGGGTCAATTATACTTTCCTGCCATGGTTGTCTGATACCTTTAATCTCGTGCCAATGGAAATTGACACCAATCAGATTTCCAGTGTGGTCATGGATTATGTCCAGACCAATTATAGTGCCGACAGCATTCAGGCAATGGCCTTGAAATTGGCACAATCAGGGATCAGTTTTATTCAGATTGGTGGAACAATTGTTCTTGTTCCTATCATTGCTTTTTATTTCCTGCTCGACTGGGAGCGCATGCTCGACAGCCTGCGCCGACTCATTCCACGTCCATACGAGCGTAGTACTTTGGAAGTTGTTGGTGAATGTCACGAAGTTCTGGGTGCATTTGTGAAAGGACAATTTCTGGTCATGGTATTACTAGGCGTTGTTTATGCCGTCGGTTTACAATTGATTGGCCTGGAAATCGGCCTGATCATCGGGATGGTCGCAGGCCTGTGCAGTATTATCCCGTATCTGGGTTTTGCAGTTGGGATTATTGCAGCAGTAGTGGCGACTTTATTCCAGTTTGGAATTGACTGGTGGCAACTGGTTCTAGTAGGCATTGTATTCATGGTAGGTCAGGCGGTAGAAGGCTATATCCTGCAACCATTCCTGCTTGGCGATAAAATAGGCCTGTCACCAGTCGCTGTGGTATTTGCCGTATTGGCAGGTGCTCAACTGGCAGGATTCCTGGGTATGCTGATTGCCTTGCCAGTCGCTGCGGTGATCGTTGTATTACTGCGTCATGCGCGTGAATTCTATGAAAAAAGTGCACTCTACGATAATAGAACCCTCATCATCCAAAAAGCCTCTACTGGTTCTATCAATATTGAAACCCCTAATGTAGATGTAGATATTGACCTAAAATCGCCTCATGAGAAAGCACTGCAAGCAGATGAAAAATCGAGTAAGATTGAACAAAACCAGCTTAAAGATGGATAGGCCAAAAAATAGATATGCGTCAATTGCAACTTGATATTGAACCCCAGCTCGATGCCCGAATCAGTGATTTTTCGGGTCCGGGATGGGGGCATGTAATTGATGCGATTCGCCAGCTCCATGCGGGTCTGATTAATCGTTTCTATGTCTATGGGGGTGCGGGAACAGGTAAGAGTCATTTGCTTTCTGCGATTTGTGATTCTTACTTAGAAGTGGGGAAAACTGCAATTCAGGTCTCTTTATTGGAACTTTTGGATGCGCCTACAGAAGCCATTACCTCACTTGACCGCTATGATCTGGTAGCTTTAGATGATATTGAAGCGATTAGTGGCGTACCCCACTGGCAAAAGGCAGTTTTTCACTTAATTAATTATAATAATGAAGGTGGTGGTCAGCTGGTCTTTTCTTCAAGGTTTGCTCCGATTGAACTTAAGCTGGAATTACCGGATTTACAGTCTCGTTTGACCCAAGCGGTAAGTACGCGCGTTCCGAACGGAAGTCTTTATGCTGACCGTTTTGCCTTGGTATCATCAGTATTGGATAGACGTGGGATTCATCTGGATCAGCAAATTTTTGATTACCTGCTGAGTCATGGTCCGCATCAGACCTCAGTACTTTTACAAACACTTGAACAAATTATTCAACTTTTAAAGGGCGAGAAACTCAAAGTGAGTAATGCTAATTTAAGGCAGATTTATGCATTGATTGACGAATATCGATAAATAATAAAAATTCTTGAGTAATTACTCAAGTTATGACAGATTAGAGCAAAATAATTCAAATATCGCTAGGATGATGCGATTTTAGAATAAAAAGAAAGAATATAAGAAATTAGGAGAAGGTCATGCTCAAGAAGAGCTTAGGCATTGCTTTGCTATGTATTATGGGGCAGGCATACAGTGCTGAAATTGTCGTCACTACCACTGAAGATATCGTCAGGGATGATAAAGAATGTTCCCTACGTGAGGCTGTGCAATATATTAATCAGGGGATGGATAAGCCTTATCTGGGCTGTGGGGATGACAAGCCTGTTCCTGTTATCAAGTTAAAAGAGAAGGAAATTTATAAGCTAAATTCTCCATTACAAATAATACGCTCCATGTATATCCATACCACCTATGAAAAGAAGATGGGGGATAATCTAGAGGATGGTTTGAGCAATGCAACTATAAGAATTATGGACAATCTGCCTGCTAATACCTTGGGCGGAATTTTCAATATTGCTAATTCTGAAACAGTTTCAGAAAAAAATCAGACCGTATCTGTCAGACTGCGTGAAGTTACACTAGAAGGATGTGGTGCTATCAGTTGTAAAGTGAGCAAAGGGGGCTTAATTTATAACCAAGGTAAGCTCACCCTAGAGTATGTGAAATTACATCGTGGTATGGCCAACGATGGAGGAGCAATTTATATCGCTGGCACAAATAAGACCGATCAAACTAAAAATGGTAGCCTCACGGTTCAAAACTCCTTACTCGAAAACAATACAGCGAATGAAGGGGGGGCTATTTATAATGAATTACCAAACTTCCATATCAGGCAATCTGTAATTAGTAAAAATACAACGACAGCTACAAGTTCTCGTTCATCCAATATTTATACTGAAGATGTATTATCCAATGAAGAAACTGATGTACTTGTTTTGCCACAATCTTCAATTTACAGTTCTACTCTGTATGGAAATACAGGGGCAGCAGTAACTATTCTTGATGCTATTGCTATTAATAACACCACAATTATAAATAATTCAATTGGGGTCAAGTTTGATGTAGTAAACAAACCTGGTTATCTAGCAAATAGTATTGTATTGAATAATCCAGGGAGTACTTCTGCTAACACTGATCAGAACTGTCAATTTAGTTCTGAGCAAGTCAAAATGAGTTCCATTTTGCAGAATAACTTGGTAGGGAATTCCTGTGGTACGGGAGCTTCTATTTATGCGAATGAAATTCTGGATGATGCTTATACGGTTCTTGCTGGTGATCAGTTAGAGGGCAAGTGTCCGAATATTACCACTTCAGCAAATGCGATTTTATGCCCCTATTTTAAAAATGAAAAACAATTTTTGGGGTATTTCAGGCCAAGAATCCTGATGACATATACAAGTTTGAATACCACTCCAATCTTGAATAAAGGTGAACAGAATACTGATAAAACTAAAGCTGGATGTGTAGGTTATGACCAGCGTGGTAAGTCACCATTCGGTAAATGTGATCGAGGAGCAATCGAAATCCAGGATTCCAGAGATACGAGTCTGGTGGGACAGGATTTACTGATTGGTAAGTTAAATAATCAGGTGGCCCGGATTTCTATCATAGAAGCATTAGGTGATAGCGATCTTCTGCCTAAAGAGAAATGTAAGGAAGTTGTACTAGACCATCCTCAGGGTGAAGAATGGCAAGACGGCTGTTTACTGATTGAACAACAGGCTCATGTAAGTTCTAAGGGAACCGTTTCTTTGGATTTGGATGGTAATTTGGTTTATACCCCAAGAAACCCTAAAGCAGGCGCAGATCTATTTACTATACGTGTAGTGACTACGATGAATCGTTTTGATTCGAATGCAGCTTATCTTCCAATTCGAGTAAATATCGTAATGGAAGCAGAAAATAATATGAAAAGTGATAAAGTCAAAACATCAGGGGGGGCAACCAGTATATTCTGGCTGGTACTATTGATGGGCGGCTTGACCTGGCGAAAACTAAAAAAATAATTTGGAAATACGTGATGAAGAATTATAAAAAAGGACTTTTCACAGCTGTCTTTTTGTCGACTATGTCATTGATGGCAGCTGAAAGTAGAATTATTCAAGTAACGACGACTCTGGATATAGATGATCGTAAATCATGTTCACTACGACAAGCAATCAGAACAGCTTATGAAAATAAAAGTTATGGAAGCTGTAATGTAGGCAATCGTTTACCTGGACAGCCTGATTATATTCAGTTAGAAAAAGGTGAATATATACTTACTCGGGGTGAGCTCAAGTTAAATTCACCAATATCTTTGTATGGTGCATTACCATTTGATGAGCAGGCTAAAGATTTATTAAAGGGAACTTTCCCGGCCCAACAGCCAATTCAGACCAGTATTAATGCACAAGGCCAGTCACGAATTTTCAATACGGTTACTTCTGGAACTACACTTGAAATTAATAATATTGCGCTAAAGAATGGTTATGCCAAGGCATCTAGTACCGATCGTGGCAATGGTGGAGCTTTATTTATTGGGGGAATACTCAAAATCTACAATTCCGCCATTCTCGATTCCAAAGCGGATAATGAGGGCGGAGCGATCTACTTTGTCGGTAGTGATAGTGAAAGAACCGTATCTCTCATTAAAACCCTGATCATGCGTAATCATGCACCACTGGGTAGTGTCTGGGCAATGGATTGTGAGCGTAAAGGACTACCAACGACCTCACCAACTAGTATCAGTCATAGCAGTATTGTCGAGAATGGTAATTATCAAACGGGAATGAGTTCCAGCACAAGCATTATTGATTATTGTGGCGCAGGCAGTATTGATATTCATGCTTCTACTATTGCTAAAAATAGGGTAGATGAAGAAGATGGTGCAATTATTCAGTTCAGCTCTCGTGCTGAAAAGCCTCTTAATGGTTTAGCTTTATTAGGTTTAGTGAGTAATACGATTGTAGAAAATGAAGCTGCTGCAACCCTCTTATATGATGATAAGGGAATGAAAGCATTTAACTCTAATATATTGGCATTTAATACCGGTCAATCCTGTAGTTATGCCTTAAATGGAGGGAATACGGCAGATCAGTCAATTAATATGATTCTGACAAATAATGCATTAGATAGTACATGTACGGTTCCGGCCGTAAAATTAACAGATGCTGCGAAAAACATCATCATCCCTGCAGCCATAGAACGTTCAGAATTGCTCTCGGATTATAAACCTGCCTCTCCATATAATATATATTTGCCACTGTATTACCCTATAGATAAAAACAGTAATACAGATTTTGTAAATGCTGGACATCTTAACTGTAGTGAAAGTGATCAGCGTGAAATTTTCCGTGTTTCGAATGGAACATTATTGCTCAATCCAGAGAATGCCAATACCTGCGATATTGGTTCTGTTGAATTGATGCGCCTAACTGCAGCGGATATACAGTCATTAAGTAATATCGCATATAGTGAAATGATTACTGTTTATGAAGATCGAATCCAGCAGCTGAAAGCTATGCTGGATGATCCTGGAAATGCACCAAGAAAATTGCAAATTCAGGCTGAACTCGATGACTTTAATTCTTTATTAACAAATACGAAAATATCTGCAAAATACCGTGCAATTTATATCGATCCATTTGAATTGGCATTACCTAAACAAATTGAAAAAGATGGTGAACTACGAAATAAACCATTTGATGCAGATCAGTATTCGATAAGTACTCAAGCCAAAGGTGTAGGAAAATTGGATGCCAGTGCTACAGGTGGAACTAACTTATTTCCTTTTGGTCCAGACGAACAACAAGTATGTGAATGGGTGCCTGAGCTGAAACGTATTATGTTTTACCGTAAGGATGGTGCTATCACACCGCCTGGTGTGAGTGAGTATTGTGTTTATACTCTTACAGAGAATCTTTCCGATAGTGAAAGAGCGAATGGTGTAGTGGCAGAAAGTTCATCGGGTGTATTAGCTGCAACCTTTAACAATATTGCACCTGTAGCTAAAAATGATATTTATACCATTCGTCCAGAAAATGATTTAAGGGTAGAAGTCAATCCATTAAGTAATGACTTCGACGATGATGGACCAATGGATAATTTAGCGCCACAATACAGGAAAACTCCAACTCATTTGGATAACACGGCGGCACCTATTCGCTTTGAAGATATTGATCCTTCATTAATCAATATGTATGCGGAACGTGAGGGAGTGTGTCTGGATGGAACGACGAGTGAGAAATGTTATGGTGGTAAAATTACTTTCGAGATTAAAAATAATTTAAGTCAGTTTGATTATCCAATTAAGTATCACTATTATGATACAGAAGGTATAAAGTCAAATACTGCAACTATTATTTTAAGAAATAGCGCGAAAAATACCAATAGCGATAGCAGCGGTGGCGGTGCCATTAATATCATTGCTTTATTCGGTCTGCTTGGCATTGCAGCTTATCGTTCACGTCGTTTATTCAAGAGCTAAAGCATTATAGAAACAATAAAAAAGCCTCAATTGAGGCTTTTTTAATATCTTTTATTTTTGGCAATAATTTTAATAGTCGGGCTGGGAGAGTTAGTTTTCAGCAACTATCAAATGTTTGTTGAAATATTCTTCACGAATCACAGGGCGTTGTTCAGGCGTTGCTTTTTGCATACGTGAAGCTAACTCTTTGCGTTCATGAGAACTCATTTTCTGCCAGGTTTCGCGCATCTTTTGCTTTTCAGCTTCGGGCAGTTGGGTAAACCAGTCCATGCGCTGTTGTAAGCTTACGCTTTGCTCTGCAGGAAGTTCTTTTAAGGTCTGATAACGCTTAATTAAAGCAACCTGTTCTGCATCTGAAAGACTATTCCAGGTTTCATTGACTTGTGTATCAGCATCTTTGGAAAAAATCCAAAAACGCTCAAATCCGGCAAAGCTGGTTTGCAGAAAGCCGAATGCACAAAATGCGAGTGCTAGTTTTTTAGCTGCCATGTGGAACCTGGTCCTCACCTAAAACCATTAACATTTCTAAGTCTTCAACCATTTGGGGTGAAAGCTTAGGTACGGACACTACCTGGGTTTGAGGCTCCTCTTGGTTAGCGACATTTGGTAAAACAACAATACCTGCAATGGCAGCTGCAAGTGCAAAACCTGACATTTTGAAGAATGCAAAACGAGAATGCTTGGTCTCCTGAATTTCTTCAAGAACACGGTTCATCACAACAGGTTTGTCCTTATGCTGCTGTGCCATACCATCAAGTTTGGAAGTTACTTTTTTTAAGAAATCATCTTGATTCATTCGGATGACCCTCCCAGAAATGGATTTAAATGTGCAAGTGAGGCACGCAGACCCTGGATTGCACGGTGATAGTGAGTTTTCACACTGCCTTCGCTGCAGTTCATAATTTGTGCGGTGGTATGCGTATCAAAGCCTTCCCATGCACGAAGCATGAAAGCCTGTTGCTGACGAACAGGCAATTGGGCAATGGCTTGCTGAATTTCTTCGGCTGTAACGGCTTGATCCAGAAACTCCAATGGGGATGGCGTTGCTTCATCGACGACATCATTGAGTTCGGCATCATCGTCATCGAGCTGAACTTTTTTAAAAAATGAAAATGGCTGATTACGACGCATTTCTTTACGTCGCCAGTCCTGTAACTTGTTATTTAAAATGGTGTAAAACAGGGGATACCATTCTTCAGTGGATCGGTCTGCATAGGATTTATGCAGGGAAATAAACGCTTCCTGGACCAGATCCATGGCAATGCCATGCTGGCTTTGGGTTGCACTTTCCATCATCACCAATGCACGACCCGTCACATCTTGCATAAAATTCTTCAGGCGTGACTCGGCTGTACTCTTTAGAGTACTAGCATCTTGCGACTGAAGCTGTTTTGGCGCTAAATCCATAGAGATGGAAAATCCTGTCATTGGATACCCACCATTATTTTCAAGTACATGTCTATATAACGTTGAAAATAATGGTTTGGTTGACATTACACTTGATTATTTTTTCTAGTGTAATCTATTTTTTATGCAGGTCGCTGAGAAATAAAATAAAGTAACTTAAATGTGTGATCAGATCCGTTGACGGACCATTTCAAAGAAACAGATTGAACCTGCAATGGCAACATTCAGTGATTCCTGACCGCCTGGTTGAGGGATAGTGACTGCTTCGGCATGTTCCAGTGCATAGTCAGAAACGCCTTGACCTTCATTGCCCAGAATCCATACGCAGGCCTTACGCAAATCTTTGCTATATAAGCTGCTAGAACGGTGAGAGCTAGTCACATAAACAGGAATCTTAAAGTTATTAAGCACTTCTTCTAAAGTGACATTCTCAAAACACTGTAAAGAAAAATGTGCACCCATTCCTGCACGTAATACCCGTGGAGACCAGAGCGATGCAGAACCTTTGGTACAAATGATCTGATCAATGCCAGCCGCAGCAGCTGAGCGGAGCAGGGTACCGACATTGCCCGGATCTTGAACATTTTCAAGAATCAGTGTGTCTGCGGTGTAATCCAATGCTTGGCTAGAGCTTGGAATATCCACGATCGCCATACAGGCAATCGAAGTTCCTAATGTACTTAAGTCTTTATATAAAGATTCACCAATAACGAAAACGACACCGGTGTATTTCTGTAGAATGATCTCAAAGTCCGGATGTTGCAGGGCATGTTCGGTGGTGAAAATAGAATTGATTTTCTTGCTTTCATGAAGCCATGCAAGACAAAGGTGTGTGCCTTCAAGCACAGTTTGTCCTTGCTTTTTTCGATATGAATTCTGTTCAATCAAGCCACGCAAGTGCTTAATTTTAGGATTATCTTTGGATTCAAGGAAGATCGTTGGCATGGGAGAGAAGTCCACGGCAGTCAGCAGAACGCCAACTGCCGTTTTTAAATATTAGTTATGGTAGCTAGTGACAAGATCAACTTCGTTTTTCGAACCGATGATCACTGGAACACGCTGATGTAAGTCAGTAGGCTGGATGTCAAGAATGCGAACACGACCAGTCGTAGATGCACCACCTGCCTGTTCCATCAACATACTCATTGGATTTGCTTCATACATCAGACGTAAACGGCCAGCTTTTTTCGGATCTTTCAGGTCATATGGATACATGAAGATACCACTACGGCACAGGATACGGTGAATATCGCCTACCATACATGCAACCCAGCGCATGTTAAAGTCTTTTTCACGAGAACCAGTTTTGCCTGCAAGAAGTTCATCGATATAACGTTTTACAGGTTCTTCCCAATGACGTTGGTTTGATGCATTAATTGCATATTCTTTAGTATCTGCAGCAACCTGAATATTTTCAGAAGTCAGCAGGAATTCCTGGGTTTCTGGATCGAAAGTGAAAAAGATTGTACCTGCCCCTACAGTCAGCGCCATCATGGTAGATGGACCGTACAATACATAACCGGCTGCAACCTGATTGACACCCGCTTGCATAAAGTCTTCTGCCTGAGTTAGGGCATTTTTAGCAGGTAAAATCGAGAAGATGGTGCCAACACACATATTGATATCAATATTGCTTGAACCATCAAGTGGATCGAACAATACCAGGAACTGACCATTTTCCTGGGCAGGAGTGAACTCATCCAGTTCTTCAGATGCCAGACCACCTACATTTGGATGAATTTTTAATGCATCAATTAAATAGTCATTAGAGATGACATCCAGTTTTTTTTGTTCTTCGCCCTGAACGTTCTCATGCTGAGCACTGCCCAATACGCCAGCCAATGCACCTTTTTGCAGTGCTTGATCAATTGTCTTACATGTATTTGCAATTGTTTCAATCACTTGTGCAAGTTCAGGTGTGAGATTCCCAGTTTTTTGCTGTAAAAATTGGGAAAGGCTTAGGTAAGACATGTCAGAAAAACTCCGAATAAAAATTTATCAGAATGATAAAAATGTAATTGGGCTATATTTTAGATGAGAACGAGGTAAAAGAAAAATTAAACTGAGACTATTTGCTATGATTTTACACTTGCAAGTCCGCTAGAAAATGCTATGTTGATTAAAAGGAAAACATAGGTTCAGGAGCACAAATATGACAACATTAAAGTTTGATGCGACTCCTACGCCGAGCGAAGCCATTAATTTAGATGAAATTTCTGAAGATAAGATGAAGGAAGCCTGGAAGGCTTATGAGGCTAAGCCGGAGTATAAAGAGTTCAATAAACACGACATGATTGAGTCGATGCAGCATCCCGAGGACGAAGAAGCTCAGCACTAAAATATGTTTCGCATTCAAAAAAAGCACTCATCAATGAGTGCTTTTTTATTTGCAGAACTGAGAACAGTTCAGGCAGTTTTATTTGAGTAGTGGTGGAACCGCTTCATAGTTAATTTCTACACGACGGTTTTCTTTCCAGGCATTTTCGTCATGACCTGGATTCACTGGCATTTCTTTACCATAGCTCACCGCTTCAAGTTGACCTGCATTCACGCCAGTCGTTATCAAGAAGCTTTCTACCGCTTTGGCACGACGTTCACCAAGTGCCATGTTGTATTCACGTGTACCACGTTCATCAGTATGACCTGTCAAAGCAACACGTGAATTGGCATTTGCCATCAGGAATTGGGCGTGGGCTTGCAGGGTGAGAAGATCGTCATTTGACAATTCACTACTGTCATAGTCGAAGTGCACCACACGTTTTGCCAGGTAAGCTTTATTTTCAGCAGTGACACCTTTAGAAGATGCGCCAGCCATGCTTTGTGCATTTAGTGCAGCATCTTCGCTCAAACCTTGAGTGTCGACAGTTGTGGCTGAACCTGCGCCAAGTTCACCGGTTTGCGTTTGTGTTGCTGGTTTACGGCTGGCACAGCCAGTCATCACTAGTGCAGCAGCCAGTAATGGAAGTGCGAATAATTGTACTTTTTTCATCTTCATCTCCATGAAGTTTTGAGTATGTTGAAGTAATGGATTATTTAGGAGCCCAAGCTGGTTCACGAACTTCACCTTGTTCACTTGGCAGGTTCATACGGAAACGGCCATCAAGTGACATGATCGATAGCAGCCCACGTGAACCTTCACGTGTTGCATAGACTACCATCTGACCATTTGGTGAGAAGCTTGGTGATTCATCCAGACTGGTAGGCGTGAGGATATTATTCACACCTGAATTCAAGTCTTGAATGGCAACTTTGTAATTACTGCCACTTGGACGGTGAACCAATGCCAGTTTTTTACCATCTGCGCTTAAAGTACCGCGAGCATTGAAGGCACCACGGAAAGTAAGACGCTTGGTTGCACTGTTGGCAAAATCATAACGATAGATCTGTGGCGAACCGCCGCGGTCAGAGGTGAAAATAAAAGATTTGCCATCTGGTGCATAACGCGCCTCAGTATCAATCGCTGAGTCATTCGTCAGACGTTTTAACTGGCGAGTTTCCAGATTCATTTCATAGATTTCAGGATTGCCATGCATAGAAGCTGTAAATAGCATGCTCTTGCCATCTGGGGAAAAACTTGGCGCACCATTGAGACCACGGAAGCTGGCCAATTTTTCACGTTGACCAGTTGCCAGATTTTGTAGGTAAATTGCCGGGCGTTTGGTTTCAAATGAAACATAGGCAATCTTTTTCGCATCTGGTGTCCAAGCTGGGGACAGGATTGGATCACGTGAAGTCAGGATGGTTTTTGGTTGTTCACCATCGGTATCAGCAATCTGCAGGGTATAACGCTGATCAGGTGTCGCAGGATTGCGCAGTACATAAGCAATACGGCCGCTGAAATCGCCCGGAATACCGGTCAATGCCTGGAAAATGGCATCACTGATCATGTGAGCAGCTTGACGGGTGCGTGTAGCCGGTACTGTTAACAGTTCATTCAATAGATACTGTTTTTTCTCAATATCATAGAGCTGATATTGAATTTCATAAGAACCATCAGCATTGGTTTTGGATGAGCCTGTTACCACATAAGGTACACCTGCAGCCGCCCAGGCATCCGCATTCGGATTATTCAGGGTTGCTGTTGCCGGCAGGTTTTTTGAAGCACTAGTAAACTTGCCAGAACGGTTCAGGTCATTTTCTACAATCGGGTAGATACTCTGGTCCTGACTGAATGGCACGATCGCAATCTTTGGAGCTGCTTCAGGGGCCTTGGTAATTTCAAGATGCAGTTGCGCCTGTGATTGTGTTGCAGTCAGTGTACCCAGCGCAGCGAATATGGCAAGGCAGAGTAAGTGTTTGCGCGTTTTTTCCATCATTCGTTATTTACTCAAATCAACGGATTTATTGTGAATATGATTGCGTTACATCATCGCATGAATTTGGCTGAATGAAACCACTCAGCAATGATCAAACTGTTATAACACTGTGAAAAGTGAATATTATTTTGCCGCTTTTTGCTGAAGTTTAACTTAAAAAAATAAAAGCCATAACTGTTTTTCAGATTATGGCTTAAATTTTCATTGTGCAGTGAAGGTAGAGGTGAAACTCCGGGCTTCACGCCGTGCATCTGGATCTGATGGCATCGGGTAGGGTGCAGCAGCACGAACTGCGGCTTCTACACTGGCTTTCATGTCCGGATCGCTAGCATTCACGATCACAGAAACCACAGAACCGCTGTCACTCAGGGTAACGCGGGCAGTCGCTTTCTGACCGGAAGAACCAGTAGGCGTATCCCAGGCACGCTTGATCTTATTTTCAAAGTCGCGTTTTGCTGTAGAGGCAATCCGTTTTACTTCAGCTTTTTTCTGGGCAGCTTCTTCAGCAGCCTGTTTAGCAGCAGAAGCCTTTGCCTCAGCTTCAGCCTGTGCTTTAGCTTCGGCATCCGCTTTAGCTTTAGCATCTGCTTCGGCTTTGCGTTTGGCCTCAGCATCGGCTTTCGCTTTTGCAGCGGTATCCGATTTTTCCTTGGCAGCGGCATCTGCTTTGGCTTTCGCGGCAGCATCAGCCTTACGTTTTGCTTCGGCATCAGCTTTCGCTTTTGCATCAGCGGCAGCTTTATTTTTCGCAGCAGCATCGGCTTTTGCCTTAGCAGCAGCTTCAGCCTTGGCTTTCGCCTGTGCATCCGCTTGCTGTTTAGCTGCTAAGTCAGCTCGCTTTTGTGCTTCTAGTTTTGCTTTTTCTGCAGCAGCTGCTTTCTGCTGAGCTTGCTGTTCTGCACGGCGGGCAGCTTCTTGTTCAGCTTTTGATTTATTTGCAGAATCAGCTTTTGCTTTAGCAGCCGCTGCCTTGGCCTGTTCTGCAGCCTCAGCACGTTTTGCTGCTTCTGCTGCTTGTTGTTCAGTCTTGCGTTGTGCTGCTTCTGCGACTTTCGCTTCTTGTGCGGCCTTTTGAGTATCTACTTTTGGTGCCGGTGGCGTCACTGGAGGGGCAGCAGTTGGAATTACTGGGGCTGCTTCCGTAGGCTCAGCAGTCTGCGTGATCTGTTCTGCCACATTTTCATGGGCAGTTTCATCAAACTCGGTTTCTTCACGTGTGACCGGTTTTAGGTCTTCAGGATTTACCAGTACAGTTTTAATCTGTTTTGGCGGTTCCGGCGGTTTGCTCATCCCCAGATAAAGTAATCCCACCAAAGCGACTGTATGGACTCCGATCGTGAATCCAATCGCAAGCACTTTCTGCTTAGAGGGTGGCTTTTTGAAATCTTTCATAAATTACTTTATAGGGGCGGTAAGCAAGCCGACTTGTGCGAGACCGGCATCCTGTAGGGCAGACATGAGTTTCATGACTTCGCCATAAGGACGAGTCTCACTCCCATTAATCAAAACGCTAAGCTGTTTGTTCGCAGTCTGTGCTTCATTTTGTGCATGGGTCAGGACTGTTTTTAATTCATCGAGCGTTAACACATCATTTGCGTGATTTTTATCTTCTAATTTAATCGTACCATCTGCTTCTAAAGTCACGATGGCAGGGCGGTCCTCAGCTTGAATCGGATTGCTATTGGCTTGTGGCAAATCAACCTTAATACCGGTAGTAATCATAGGTGCCGTCACCATAAAAATCACCAGAAGCACCAACATCACGTCAATATAAGGCACGACGTTCATGTCACTTTTCAGTGGTTTTTTAATACGCTCAAAGCGTCCTGAACGTTGAATAGCCATTAGTCATTGTCCTGAGGCTGGCCAAGTGACTGACGTTGTAACAGGGCCACCATTTCTTCTGCGAACAGGGCACGATCAGAATAAACTGCTTCACCTTTAGCTGTGTAATGGTTGAATGCCAGGACTGCTGGAATGGCAGCAAATAAACCAATTGCAGTTGCAATTAAAGCTTCCGCAATGCCTGGCGCTACAGTTGCTAGCGTGACCTGATCCACATCTGCCAAACCAATGAAAGCATTCATGATGCCCCAGACTGTACCGAACAGACCGACATAAGGCGCAACTGAACCGATACTGGCCAAGGCACCTAAGCCATTTTCCAGGCTACCCTGATCGCGGCTTAAGCCCACGCGCAGAATACGTTCAGTGCCTTCAATCGACTGGGTGGTAGAGGCATTGCGTTTTTTCAGTTTAAGAAATTCACCCAAGCCCTGATAGAAAATATCTTCCAGACCAGTACGTTTAGAGTTCAGCTGAGCATTGTTATAAAGCGTATTCAGTTCAGCACCAGACCAGAAGATCTTCTGAAAATGTTCATCTTCTGCCTGTGCTTTTTTGTAGCCCATGTAAAGCTTGGCAATCAGATACCAGCTATACAGAGATGCCAGTAAAAGAGACAGCATAACCAGTTGTACGACAGGGCTTGCTTGTAAAATAAGATCTGATACTTGTAGGGATGATGCTAACTCGGTTGCCATAGTGTTTACATGTGCCAATTCATTTTTTTAATCTTGTTCCAATTCTTGTCGAATCAGGTCGCGTATTTCATCAGGTAGGCGACGTGGACGCATATCAGCGCCGATACAGGCCAGCTCTACCTCACCCGATGCAAGCATGATTTCACCACGATAAATATTTTGTTGCAATACAAAAGATGAAGCTTTAAGTGAAACGACACTTGCAGTGACGGTAATTAAGTCATCCATCATAATAGGACGTGAATATTTCACGTTAATTTTATGTACAACAAAATTGTAATCTTTTTGATGCCAGTAATGGCTAATACCTGATGCACGCAGCCATTCGGTACGTGTACGTTCCATAAAGCGAATATGATTGGCGTGATAGACAATGCCACCCGCATCTGTGTCTTCAATATAAACGCGGATATTGAATTCAAATTTATTCGCCATAATGCTTTTCCATTGGTTTTACATGCAGATTAATGCTGCTTTCTGCACCTAATTTTGAGCTTAGAATTTGCCAAAATCAGGCTACAAGTCAAGTGATATCAGGCTAGGCAGTTTAGCATACTGACTTTTTTGACCAATGGCACAAGATTTCAAAGACGTGAAAAATTTTACCTGTAGGGGCGGTATTAGAGAGACTGCTAGCGATAAGAACTAATCAATTAATTTTTAAACAGTCCTGCACTGAACTGGATGATTATCACGATCGCCTTTAAAGAAAATGGATTGCGTATCGCGGTTTATGGACAGTACATAACTTGGACTATTATGAGGGTAATCACGATCTACCCAGCGAATTTGAGGAAGTTGCAGTAGGGGTTGAGCGTTGACGTAAGTCACTGAAGCTTCACCATTCCAGCAGGCATTTTCGGCACAGATGGAGACATGTTTATGACGATTGACTGAGATTGTTAATTTATCTGGTGAAGAACTAGATGGGTTTTTAATACAATTTGGATGCGGACAAAGACTTTGCAAAATTGCATTATTGCACTCCCAGACATCTTGGGCAGAAGTCATTGCTGGATATAAAATAGCGCAGGTCGCCAATAAGAACACTTTCATGACTTAATCCTCATTGAATACTTTTTCATAGTTTTAGAATGCCTATACGCTGATTTTTATTTGTATTTTAAAAACTATGTATGGAAGAAAATTTAATCAGAATAGACAGTTTAAACTTTATATTTTTTCTAAAGAATTTTAATCACTTTTTATTTTAAGTGAGTATTGCTTCTCATTTTTTAATTTAAAAGGTTTATATAGACCTATCAATATCTTCAGAGAGAGGATTTGTAGCGAACAGTAAAGAGTAAGTATAATAGATCTCTTTCATAAA